>NZ_QDFI01000025.1 GCF_003254465.1 Meridianimarinicoccus zhengii | reverse complement strand
CGAACTGGCCGAACAGGCCGCCGCGGACCGCGCGGCACTGGCCGCGGCGCGGGACGAGGCGACAGCCCTGCGGGCCGCGGGGCGCCTGGGACAGGTCCGCGACGATGCCGATGACGGCGCGGTCGCACGGCAGGCGGAACTGGAAAAGGCGCTCGACCGGCTGCGGGCGGTCAATGCGCAATTGCGCCAGAACAATGCAGCGCTGCGCCGGGCCCATGCAGATGGGCTGGCCGACCCGGAGCTTGTGAATACCGGGCTGCAACTGGAAATCGACGCGCTGTCCGCCGCCCGCGCCGCCGACCGGGCCGAAATCGACAGCATCCTTGCGGCGCTCGCACCCATCGTGGAGGAAACCGAAGATGCCTGAGGTCACCATCACCATCGGCGGGCGAAATTTCGAGGTCGCGTGCCAGGATGGCGAGCAGCCGTTTCTCGAAGCCGCGGCCGCCATGCTCGATATTGAGGCGCAAAGCATGGCGGGCCAGATGGGCCGCATCACCGAGGCGCGGATGCTTCTGATGTCCGGGCTGCTTCTGGCCGACAAGACCGCCGCGCTGGAAGAAAAGGTCCAGCAACTGGAAGCCGAGCGCGCGGCGTTGGAGGCGGAACTGGCGAATGCCGCCAGCCGTCCGGCGCAGCGGGTGGAGGTGCCGGTCATCCCGCAGGCGCTGTCGGACAGCCTGGCAGAGCTGGCCGCGCGCGCAGAGGCACTGGCCGACGACATGGACGCCACGACCCCGGCTTGATGCCCGCGACATCGACAGGCGTGGCGCTCGGACACGAAAAACCCGCTGTCATGCCACGCTGACAGCGGGTTGCCGTCTGGTCCGGATGGGGTCAGGCGTTCGCTTCGCGGATCTTGTCGGCGGCAACCTTGTCGAAGGACACGCCGTGATTGGCGAACAGCGTGTCGAGTTCGCCGGACAGGGTCATTTCGGTGATGATGTCGCATCCGCCGACGAATTCGCCCTTGACGTAAAGCTGCGGGATCGTGGGCCAGTCAGAATAGTCCTTGATTCCCTGCCGGATCGCGTCGTCTTCAAGGACGTTCACATCGACGAAATCCACGCCCATGTAGTTCAGCACGCCCGCGACACGGCTGGAAAAGCCGCATTGCGGCATGGATTTCGTGCCCTTCATGAACAGCACCACGTCATGGCCGGTCACGGTTTCGGTGATGCGGTCGGTCGCAGTCTGGTTGTTGTCTGTCATCTTGGGGTCTCATTCCTGTCTGGTGGGGCCGTATCGGCATCGGCATCGGATCTGGTGGGCTTATCGGCGTCGCGGTTGCTCTTGTGCAACGTGTCGTCATCGGCGTCGGGCGTGTCATCCTGCGACGGGTGCCCGGTGTCTTCAGCGTCAGGACTTGCGGCATCCGTGTCGTCCGGGAGAGGCTCAGGCTCTTCGTAGCTTGGTGCTTCCTCGTCGAATTCGAACCCGTCGCGCGGGTTCTCCGGGGGGCCGTACTTGCGGCGATGGAGATATTCGCGCACCGCTGCAAAGATGAAGATGGCGCCAAAGGCAAGAACGACGATCCACGGTATCGTTGTGATGGTCACGTCAGGCCGGAGATTTGGTCGTCAGGGCCAGCGCGTGCAATTCGCCGTTCGCGCCGTCCATCTTTCCCTTCAGCGCCGCATAGACGGCCCGCTGCTGTTCCACGCGGTTCTTGCCGCGAAAGCTCTCGTCGATCACCTCGGCGGCGTAGTGATTTCCGTCCCCCGCCAGATCGGTGATCGTGATCTGCGCGTCCGGGAAGCTCTGTCTGATCAGGCTTTCGATGTCCTGCGCTGCGATGGGCATCGGTACGCTCCTTCTGTCATGGCCGGAATGTAAGCCTGCGCCCGCAACGCTGCAAGCCGCAAGACCTTGCAAGCGCCGTGACGCGGCGTGTGCGCGGGTCAGCCGAGCTTTTCGGCGAAGGCGCTGCGCCAGACCTGCGCGAGATCTTCCAGCGGCGCTTCGGACCCGGCAAGGCGGATCGCGGTGCCACCGAACCGGCCCACCGCTTCCACCGGTACGCCGGCCTGGCCCGCAGCGATCATCAACGCCTCAGCACAGTCGAACGGGCAGGCGAGCAGGTAGCGCGCCTGGTCTTCTCCGAAGAGACGCGCAAGATCGCCCTCGTTGATCGTGACGCCGATATCGCCCGCCACCGCCATCTCGAACGCCGCCAGTGCCAGGCCGCCATCGCCGAGATCCGTAGCGGCCGTGATCAGCTTGCGATTGTTGCGCACGAACACGCCGTGGCGCCGTTCGGCCAGAAGATCGACCGCCGGTGCGTCGCCGTCCTCGCGGTTGAACACGCGCGCAAGCACGGCGGACTGGCCCAGATGCCCCGTCGTCTCGCCCACGAGGATCGCCAGATCGCCGGGTGCGGGCGCTGTGCCGATCAGGTTGCGCACGTTCTTGAGCAGTCCCACCGCACCGATGGTCGGTGTCGGCAGGATCGGCGCGCCGTCGGTTTCGTTGTACAGGCTGACATTGCCCGACACGATGGGCATGTCGAGCGCCGCGCAGGCCTCGCCGATCCCCTTTATCGCACCGACAAGCTGGCCCATGATCTCGGGCTTTTCGGGATTGCCGAAATTGAGGTTGTCCGTGGTCGCCAGAGGTTTCGCCCCGGCGGCGGAAAGGTTGCGATAGGCTTCGGCCACCGCCTGCTTGCCGCCTTCAAACGGGTTGGCGCGCACGTAGCGCGGGGTCACGTCGCAGGTGAACACGAGCGCCTTGCGCGTGCCGTGCACCCGCACCGCGCCCGCGCCAAGACCCGGCGCGCGAGCGGTATCGCCCATGACCTGGCTGTCATACTGTTCCCAGACCCAATGCTTGGCAGCGTGGTTCGGATCGGACAGCAGGGCGCGCAGCGCGTCTATGGGATCGACCTCGGGCACCGGCTCCATCGAGTCGGCCGGCGGTGTCTCCACCCATGGCCGGTCGTATTCGGGTGCCGTGCCCGACAGGGCGGCCAGAGGCAGATCGGCCCAGACCTGTCCCTTGTGCTCGATGATGAACCGGTCCTCGGCAATTGTCTCGCCCACGATGGCGAAGTCGAGATCCCACTTGTCGAAGACGGCCTTCGCCTCGGCCTCCTTCGCGGGGTCGAGCACCATGAGCATCCGCTCCTGGCTTTCGGACAGCATCATTTCATAGGCGGTCATGCCGTCTTCGCGCACCGGTACGGCGTCGAGATTCAGCCGGATGCCAAGGCCACCCTTGTCGCCCATTTCCACCGCCGAACAGGTCAGACCGGCGGCGCCCATGTCCTGGATCGATATCACGGCGCCGGTCTGCATAAGCTCCAGACAAGCCTCCATCAGCCGCTTTTCGGTGAACGGATCACCGACCTGCACCGTAGGGCGCTTTTCTTCGATCGTATCGTCGAACTCGGCGCTGGCCATGGTGGCGCCGCCCACGCCGTCGCGTCCCGTCTTGGCACCAAGATAAACGACCGGGCGGCCCACGCCCGACGCGGCCGAGTAAAAGATCGCATCCGCATCGGCGAGCCCTGCGGCGAAGGCGTTCACAAGGCAATTGCCGTCATAGGCCGCGTGGAACCGCACCTCGCCGCCCACGGTCGGCACGCCGAAGCAATTACCGTAACCGCCGATCCCCTCGACGACTCCATGCACCAATTGCCGTGTCTTCGGATGATCCGTCCGCCCGAAGCTGAGCGCGTTCATCGCCGCGATAGGCCGTGCGCCCATGGTGAACACGTCGCGCAGGATGCCGCCCATGCCCGTCGCGGCCCCCTGGTAGGGTTCGATATACGACGGGTGGTTGTGGCTTTCCATCTTGAAGACCACGGCCTGACCATCGCCGATATCCACGACGCCCGCGTTCTCGCCGGGTCCGCAGATCACCTGCGGCCCCTCGGTCGGCAGGGTACGCAGCCATTTCTTGGACGACTTGTAGGAACAGTGCTCGTTCCACATCGCCGAGAATATCCCGAGTTCGGTGAAGGTCGGGTCACGCCCCAGCAGATCGAGAATGCGCTGGTATTCGTCGGGCTTCAGCCCGTGGGCGGCGATCAGGTCGGGCGTGATGGCTGGCTCGGTCATGTCTACCTCTTGTCCGCAGGCGTGCGTATCCGAGACGCGGGGGAAAAGGAAGAGTGCCGCAGCGGCCAACGCCCGCGTTCCGCCCTGAGGGCACGCCGTGCGTCCGTATGGCCAAGGCAAAAAAAAGGCCGAGACAATGCTCGGCCTAGTCCAACAGGGAGGTAGAAGGGAGGCATCGCCTCGTCTTCTGAGCGCCACATATCTATGCAGACGGTGGTAATCAATGAGCAGGATGCCGCAGGTGCAGCATATCCGACATGCAGCCGTGACATGGCTGTCACGCCGCGGCGGTCAGATGTCGGTATGGCGCCGGGTTTCGGCCAGTTCGGCCATCACGAAATCTCGGAAGGCCGCGATGCGCTTGGACTGGCGCAGCTCTTCGGGATAGGCGAGGAAAACCGGCACGGACCCGCCCAGGACCTCGGGCAAGACGCTGACAAGATGCGGGAAATCCTGCGTCACGTAGTTCGGGAGGATGCCGATCCCGAGATGGTTGATGACCGCCTGCAGCACGCCGAAATAGTTGTTGACGGTCAGCAGCGACCTGATCTCGCCGGTCAGAAGTTCCTGCACCATGCGCGCCGCGGCGCTGACCTGAACGCTGTTGGGATTCTGGCAGATCAGGCGATGGTGTCGCATATCCGCCACGGTTTCCGGGGTGCCGTTTTCCGCCAGATACTCCTGCGTCGCGTAAAGCCGCATGTGGACGTTCATCAGCCGCTTGCGGATCAGGTCGGCCTGCGACGGTTCCTTCATGCGGATGGCCACGTCGGCTTCGCGCATGGGCAGGTCGAGCACGCGCTCTTCCAGCATCAGGTCGATCTTCAGGTCCGGATAGTCCCGGTAAAGTCGGCTCAGCCGGGGTGCCAACCAGAGCGACCCGAATCCGGTGGTGGTGGTCACGCGCAATTCGCCGAAAACCTCTTCCTCGCTGTCGCGGATCCGCGCGGCGGCGGCATCGAGCCGCTTGGCCATGGCCGAGGTCGCGTCGAACAGCAATTCGCCCTGTTCGGTCAGGATCAGCCCGCGCGCATGGCGGTGGAACAGGGTGGTGTTCAGGCTTTCCTCCAGCGCGCGGATCTGGCGGCTGACGGCCGATTGCGACAGGTGCAGCGCATCGCCCGCATGGGTGAGGCTGCCCGCATCCGCGACCGCGTGAAAGATCCTCAGCTTGTCCCAGTCCATCCCCGTTCCCTCGCACGATCCCATTGGTCCGTGCCCGCAGCATCGGGCGACCCGTGGCTTTCCGGTGCCTCTTGCGACACCTTGCAGGTGATGTATAGCCCATGACCCGCTCGACTTCACGCGGGGGTGCCGCGGCAGGCCGGTTTGCGTGCGGCTGTGGCCGCAGAGTCGCGTAACGGTTGCGCGGCGGGCAGTCCGGTGCGCAATGGGTTCTGTTGTGTCATGACGGTTTCACGACGGGCTCTTGCCGTGCGGCGCTGCCGGGTGATATTCCGGCGCACCGGTCACGCTTGGATGGGGTCATCAGGTGCAGGAGCGACAGACACCGCTGCGCCGCCGCAATGACGCGGCGCGCGAAATCAGCTACGCCCATTCCGCCGCGACCCGCGGCGGGCGCGCGCTGATCCGGGTGATGGAGAACGTCACCGGGCGCATCGGCCTGATCCGCCGCGCGCGCGGCTACGAGGTCGAGATCGCCAAGGGCCGCGATTTCTGGGAGGTGATGGCTGAACGCTATGGCCTGTCCCTGCGGGTGATCGGCGGATCGCTGGACGATATTCCGCGCCACGGGCCGCTGGTGCTGATCGCAAACCACCCGTTCGGGATTCTCGACGGGCTGATGATGGGGCGTATCCTCAGCGAAGTGCGCGGCGATTTCCGCATCCTCGCGCACCAGGTGTTCCGCAAGGCGGCCGATCTCGACCGTCATATACTACCGATTTCCTTCGACGAGACGCGCGAGGCGATGGCGTTGAACTTGCGCACGCGGAAGACGGCGCTCGATTACCTGACGCAGGGCGGGGCCATCGGCATCTTTCCGGGCGGCACCGTGTCCACCGCCGCGAAGCCGTTTTCGCAGCCCATGGACCCCGGCTGGCGGTCCTTCACGGCGCGCATGGTCGCGCGGTCCGATGCGCAGATCGTGCCGATGTTCTTCTGCGGGCACAATTCGCGGTTCTTCCAGGTGGCGAGCCATCTGCATTACACCCTGCGCATGGGGCTCCTGATCAAGGAATTCGGCGCCAAGACCGACAAGCCCGTGGAGGTCGTGATCGGCAAGCCGATCCCGCAGGCCGCATTGGCACCCTTCATCGGCGATGCGCGCGCGATGATGGACTTCCTGCGCGCGCAAACCTATGCCTTGTCCCCGGTGCCGGTGCGCAACCCGGGCTACGGATTCGAGTTCGAGGAAAGGCACAGGCACTAGATGGCCGTTGGCGTATTCGATAGCGGGCTTGGCGGGCTCACGGTACTGGATGCGCTCGTGCGCCGGCTGCCCAACGTGCCCTTCGTTTATTATGGCGATAACGCGCATACCCCTTACGGCGTGCGGGACGCCGACGATATCTATGCGCTGACCACGCGCGGGGTCGAACGGCTCTGGGATGCGGGCTGCGATCTGGTGATCTTGGCGTGCAACACGGCCTCGGCGGCGGCGCTGCGGCGGATGCAGGAAAGCTGGGTGCCGCGCGACAAGCGGGTCCTGGGCGTGTTCGTGCCCCTGATCGAGGCGCTGACCGAACGGCAATGGGGCGACAATTCCCCGCCGCGCGAGGTCGCGGTCAAGCACGTGGCGCTGTTCGCAACCCCCGCCACGGTGTCGTCGCGCGCGTTCCAGCGCGAACTGGCGTTCCGCGCCATCGGCGTCGACGTGGAGGCGCAGCCCTGCGGCGGACTGGTGGACGCGATCGAGGACGGGGATGAAATCCTGGCCGAGGCGCTGGTGCGGTCCCATGTGGAGGCGCTGCAGCGCCGGATGCCCAAGCCCGAGGCCGCCATTCTTGGTTGTACCCATTACCCACTGATGGAAACGGCGTTCCAGCAGGCGCTGGGGCCGGATGTGCGGGTCTACAGCCAGGCGAATATCGTGGCCGAAAGCCTTGCCGATTACCTCGGGCGGCGTCCGGACATGGTTGGGCCGGGCAAGACATCGGCCTTTCTGACAACGGGCGATCCGGCGCGGGTATCGTCGAAGGCCACGCAATTCCTGCGGCGCAAGATCGCGTTCACCGCGGCGTGAGTTGCGGCGCCTCCGCGCGACACCTACACATTCACGAAACGGAAAAGGACGCCATGGCACATCGCATCGCCATTCTCGGGGCCAGCGGATACACGGGCGCGGAGCTTGTCCGCCTTATCGCCACCCATCCGGCGATGGAGATCGTGGTCCTGACTGCGGACCGCAAGGCCGGGCAGACCATGGGGCAGGTGTTTCCGCATCTGCGCCATCTCGACCTGCCGGTGCTGCAACGGATCGAGGACGTGGATTTCAGCGGGGTCGATCTGGTTTTCTGCGCACTTCCCCATGCGACCACGCAAAGCGTGATCAATGGCTTGCCGCGTGATCTTAAGGTCGTGGACCTGTCCGCCGATTTCCGGCTGCGCGATCCTGCGGCTTATAAGAAATGGTATGGCCAACCCCATGCCGCCGTCGAATTGCAGGCGAGGGCGGTCTATGGCCTGACCGAATTCTACCGCGACGATATCCGCACCGCGCGGCTGGTCGCCTGCACCGGCTGCAACGCGGCCACCGGGCAGTTCGCGCTGCGCCCGCTGATCGCAGCAGGGCTGGTGGATCTCGAAGACATCATCATCGACCTGAAGACCGGCGTGTCCGGCGCGGGCCGGTCGCCGAAGGAAAACCTGCTCCATGCCGAGCTGTCCGAGGGCACGCATCCTTACGGTGTCGGCGGCGTGCACCGCCATCTGGGCGAGTTCGACCAGGAATTCAGCGCCATCGCCGGCCGCCCCGTGGAGGTGCAGTTCACGCCGCACCTGCTGCCCGCCAACCGCGGCATTCTCGCCACGATCTACGTCAAGGGCGATCCGGCCGCGATCCATGCCGAACTGGCGCGTGCTTATGATGAAGAGCCGTTCCTCGTGGTGCTGCCGATGGGCGAGGTGCCGTCCACCCGCCATGTGCGCGGGGGCAACTTCGTGCATCTGGGTGTCGCAGGTGACAGGCGCCCGGGCCGTGCTATCATTCTTGCAGTGCTGGACAACCTGACCAAGGGATCGTCGGGCCAGGCGATCCAGAACGCCAACCTGATGCTGGGAGAAGAGGAAACCACGGGCCTGATGCTGGCCCCGGTGTTTCCCTGAGAACCGAATGAAGAGCCTGAAAAAGAAACGTCGTATCCAGGTCGTATCACTCGCCGCGGTGGCGCTCGTGGTGTCCACGGCGCTGATCGGATATGCCATGCGCGACGGGATCAATTTCTTCCGCAGCCCGTCCGAGGTGATGGCCGCGCCGCCCGCGCCGTCCGAAACCTTCCGCATCGGCGGGCTTGTCGAAGACGGCAGCCTTCAACGCGGGCAGGGCGAGACGATCCGCTTCGTCGTGACCGATGGCGGGGCGTCCGTGCCGGTGGAGTTCCGCGGCGTGCTGCCGGACCTGTTCGGCGAAGGGCAGGGCATGGTCGGCACCGGGCGCTATGTCGAGGGCACGTTCGTCGCGTCCGAAATCCTCGCCAAGCACGACGAGACCTACATGCCCAAGGAAGTCACCGACGCGCTGAAGGCGCAGGGCGTCTATCGCGACCCGACCGAAACCGGAAGCTGAACCTGCCTGGGGAGGGCACGCCATGATCGTCGAACTGGGCCATTTTGCACTTCTGCTGGCCGCCTGCGTGGCGCTGGTGCAAACCGTCGTGCCACTGGTCGGCGCGCAAAGGGGCTGGGCCACCTGGATGGCCGTGGCCGCGCCGACCGCCACCGCGCAACTGCTGCTGACCGCATTTAGCTTCAGTGCGCTGACCTACGCCTTCGTAGTGTCGGATTTCTCGGTCAAGCTGGTGGTGGACAATTCGCACAGCCTGAAACCGATGCTCTACAAGGTCACGGGCGTCTGGGGGAACCACGAGGGGTCCATGCTGCTTTGGGTCCTGATCCTGACGCTTTACAGCGCATGCGTGGCATGGTTCGGGGGCAACCTGCCACCGTCCCTGAAGGCGCGCGTGCTGTCCGTGCAGGCCGCGATCGGCCTTGTGTTCATGGTGTTCATCATCTTCACCTCCAACCCGTTCCTGCGCATGGCCGTGCCGCCGCTGGACGGGCAGGACCTGAACCCGCTGCTGCAGGATCCCGGTCTCGCCTTCCATCCGCCGTTCCTGTATCTCGGTTATGTCGGGCTTTCGGTCACGTTCTCCTTCGCCATCGCCGCGCTGATCGAAGGGCGCGTGGATGCCGCCTGGGGTGGCTGGGTCCGGCCCTGGACGCTTGCGGCCTGGATGTTCCTGACAGTGGGCATCGCGCTGGGATCGTGGTGGGCTTATTACGAACTGGGCTGGGGCGGTTTCTGGTTCTGGGATCCGGTCGAGAACGCGTCCTTCATGCCGTGGCTCTTGGCCGCAGCGCTGCTGCACTCGGCCATCGTGGTGGAAAAGCGCGAAAGCCTGAAGGCCTGGACGATCCTGCTGGCGATCCTCGCCTTCGGGTTTTCCATGATCGGTACCTTCATCGTGCGGTCCGGCATTCTCACCTCGGTCCATGCCTTTGCCAATGACCCGGAACGGGGCGTGTTCATCCTTGGGATCATCGCGCTGTTCCTGGGCGGCGGCCTGACCTTGTTCACGGCCCGGGCCAGCGCCATGCAGGCGCGCGGCGTGTTCGGCATCGTCAGCCGCGAAAGCGCGCTGGTGGCCAACAACATCCTGCTGGCGGTGTCGTGCTTCGTGGTTTTCGTGGGCACGATCTGGCCGCTCGTGGCCGAGATGCTGTTCGACCGCAAGCTGTCGGTCGGTCCGCCCTTCTTCGACGCGGCCTTCACGCCCTTCATGGTGGCGCTGGCGATCATCCTGCCGCTCGGCGCCGTCATCCCGTGGAAACGCGGCAAGCTGGACCGGGTCGCTCGGATCATGGTGATCCCTGCGATTTCCGCCTTCCTGATCGCGGCGCTCGTCTGGACTTTCCAGACGGAACGCAGCATCCTGGCGCCCATCGGCATCGCGCTGGGGGTGTGGCTGATCGCCGGGTCCAAGATGGACCTGTGGATGCGCACCGGGCGCGGCGACCTGCAATCCCGCCTGCGCCGCCTGTGGAACCTGCCGCGCGCGGACTGGGGCAAGGCCACCGCCCATATCGGGCTGGGCGTGACCTTCATCGGCATCGCGGCCCTGACCGCGTGGGAACAGGAGGATATCCGCGTCGCGCAGGTCGGTGACACCTTCACGGTCGGACGCTACGAGATCACGCTCGCGGACGTGCGCCGGGTGCAGGGGCCCAACTATCAAAGCATCATGGCCGACATGGTGGTGGAGCGGAACGGACGGCAGATCGCGATCCTGAACCCCGAGAAGCGAAACTACCCGGTCGCGCAGATGCCCACGACCGAAGCCGGGATCGACAACGGCGTATTCCGCGATCTCTATCTGGTGATCGGTGATCCGCAAGCGGGTGGCGGCTGGGCAGTGCGTACATATATCAAGCCCTTCGCCAACTGGATATGGGCGGGGGCGATCATCATGTCGCTTGGCGGCTTCATCAGCTTGGCGGACCGGCGGTTCCGCGTGGCCCCCGGTGCGGCGCGCGACCGCGACGCCAAGCCGGTGCCGGCGGAATGACCGGGCGTCTGCGATCCTGCGTGCTGGCGGTCCTGCTGCTACTGGTGCCCGTCGCCGCGCCCGCCGTGCAACCGGACGAGGTGCTGCCGGACCCCGCGCTGGAAGCCCGCGCGCGCGAGATATCGGACGGGTTGCGCTGCCTCGTCTGCCGCAACGAGAACATCGACGAATCCAACGCGGATCTTGCGCGGGACATGCGGCTTCTGGTGCGCGAACGGATCGTCGAAGGTGACAGCAATGATGAAGTCGTGGATTTCATCGTGGACCGCTACGGCGAATACGTCCTGCTGAACCCGACGACGCGCGGGTCGAACCTGATCCTGTGGCTTGCCGGTCCGGCCATGTTCCTTCTCGCCGCGGGGATCGGCTGGGGTTACCTGCGGTCGCGCCAGAGCGCTGACGCGGAAGCCACACCTGACCTGAGTGCCGACGAGGCGGCGCAGTTGAAGAAAATTCTCGGCGAGTGACCCAGCGTTGCGCTTTTCCGGTCTTCGGTTTGCCGTAGGCTGGTGCGCAACTGCGGAGAGACGGCCATGGATTTTCAGACGATCACCTTCGACATCGCCGACGATGTCGCCACCCTGACGCTGGCGCGCCCCGAACGGCGCAACGCGCTGAACAGCCAGATGCGGGCCGAGATTTCCGCCGCGATCCGCGTGGCGCAGGAACAGGCCCGCGTTCTGGTGCTGACCGGGGCGGGGGACAGTTTCTGTTCGGGTCAGGATCTGGGCGATGGCACTGGCACGATGGATATCGAACGGGTGCTGCGCGACGAATACACGCCCATGCTGCGGGCGATCTTCGACTGTCCTATCCCTACCATCGCCGCTGTGAACGGTGCCGCAGCGGGGGCAGGGGCCAACCTTGCACTGGCGGCGGATGTCGTCATCGCCGCTGATCGCGCGGTGTTTCTGCAGGCGTTCACGCGGATCGGTCTCATGCCGGACGCGGGCGGCACCTTTTGGCTACCCCGGCAGGTCGGCTTCGCGCGTGCGATGGGGGCGGCGCTTTTCGCGGAACCCGTCACCGCACGCCAGGCCGAGGCTTGGGGCATGATTTGGGAAGCCGTCGAAGACGACCTGTTCACCGGCCATGTGGCCCGGCGGGCGCTGCAACTGGCGCAAGGGCCGACGCTCGCCTACGCAGCGGTCAAGCAGGCGATGCGCGCAAGTGCCGCCAACGATCTGGATACGCAACTGGCGCTGGAGGCGCAGTTGCAAGGTCAGTGCGGGCGCACCCGCGACTTCAGCGAAGGCGTCGTCGCATTTCTCGACAAGCGGGCGCCGGTCTTCGAGGGGCGCTGATCCGCTTCACAGCGACCAGTTCGGCGGGCGCTTTTCGATGAAGGCGGCGATGCCCTCGGCCGTGTCGTCATCCATCATGTTGCGCACCATCGCGTCGCGGGTCAGCGCGTAGGCCCCGGCCAGATCCCGTTCCATCTGGTCGTAGAACGCGCCCTTGCCGATACGCACGGCGCTGCCCAGCTTACCCGCAACCTGTTCGGCCAGTGCCATTGTCTCGGCCTCCAGCGCGTCGGGGGGGACGACACGGTTCACAAGACCCAATTCCCGCGCCTGATGCGCGTCGATGAAATCGCCGGTGGTCAGCATCTCGAACGCCTGCTTTCGCGGGATGTTGCGCGACAGCGCGACCATCGGCGTCGAGCAGAACAGCCCGATATTGACCCCGTTCACGCCAAACCGCGTGCCTGTCGCCGCCACCGCCATGTCACAACTGGCGACCAGCTGGCAGCCCGCCGCGGTGGCGATCCCGTGGACCTGCGCGATGACCGGCTGCGGCTGGCGCGGGACGGCCTGCATGAGCGCGCCGCAGCGATCGAAGAGATCGGCAAAATAGGCCGCACCGCCATCGGGCGCGGCGCGCGCGGCGGTCATTTCCTTAAGGTCGTGACCGGCGCAGAACGCCTTGCCCGTCCCGCGGAGCACGATCACCCGGATGGCGGGGTCGTCCGCCAGTTCGGTCAGCGTGCCCGTCAGCGCCGCCAGCATCCCGTCCGACAACGCGTTGAGTGCGCGCGGCGCGTTCAGGGTCAGGCAGGCGACGGCGCCGCGATCGGTGCGGATCAACGGGTCTGTCGTCACATCGGGCCTATCGATCGTGTCAGGCATCTTGAACCTCCTCGCGTTTCGCGGAACCGTAGCGGTTCGGACTTCACGGGGAAAGCGATGCACGATCTGAAAATGGACATGCCCGCGCTGCGCGCGTTTCTCGACGCCGAGTTTCCCCAGGTGGCCGGTGCGCTGGACCTGCGCACGCTGTCGCCGGGGCGACTCGATCTGGTGCTTCGACCCGATGACAGCCATTTGCGACCGGGCGGCACGGTTTCGGGGCCAACCATGTTCATGCTCGCCGATGTCGGAGTTTACCTTGCCGTCCTGGCGCTTGTCGGGCCGAGGGCGCTCGCCGTCACCACGGGCTGCTCCATGGATTTCCTGCGAAAGCCGAGCGCCGACAAGACGTTGCTGGCCGAGATCGAGATCCTGAAATGCGGCAGGCGGCTCGCGGTCGGCGATGCGCGCCTGACATCGGGGGGCGCAGAGGGGCCCCTGGTGGCCCGCGGGACCTTAACCTACTTCATTCCCTAGAGTTGTGCGGCGCCGGGCGCGCGGCGTAGATGAAGCTCGCGGTGCCCTTCCGGTGGGGCCGGTGCGCCCCCGCAATGGCTGCCAGAATGGTCAGAAGTTAACGGCTGTTAAACTTCCGTATAGGGAACATGATCGGATGCATGTTCGCGCATACGAGCCGATCTCGGTAGGGTTCTGATGTCGGCAATAGCCTGTCGGCACTTGGAACGGATGGGATGGACATGACACAGTACAGCGACAAGCAGGACCGCCTCGGCCGGGTCACGCTCGGTACCCTGTGCGTGGTTCTGTGCTTTCCCGCGATGGCGCTCGCGGATGCCTATGGCGCGGCCGGCGTCGGCCCTTCGGACGAGATCATCCAGGGTGCGCCGTCCGTCAGGGGCTTCGTCAACGACGGCGACGAGGCGCTGGTCGAAACCGTCATGCTCTACATGAACGGTTGCCCGCTGGTTAGTATCACCCCGCCCGAAGGCGGGCGCGGGATGCCGGTCGTGACCTCCATCGAGCAGACCGGAGAATGCGTGGCCGGGCGCGGGACGCAGGATCCCGCGATCCTTGAGGCGCGGGGCGATAGCGGCATGCATGTGCAACTCTGGACCGGGGCGGACGACGACAGCGAAGACAGCAATGCGCTGGTGATCGAGGTGTCGAGCCTCTATCCCGCAGCACTGCCCGATCCGTCCGGGACCGTGGCGGATGGCGCTGTGCCACCCTTCTACATCCCCGGCGCTTTCGGCGATCCCTCGGGCGACCTGACACTTGCGTCCTCTGGCGGCGGTGGCGGCGGTGGATCGCTCTGGGGTGGCGGGGCCGGATGGTCCGGCGGCGGCTCTGGCGGTGGGTCCGGTGGGTCCGGCGGTGGTTCGGGTGGCGGTACCTCGGTGCCCGGCGGCGGTTTCCTGAACACCTCGCCGGGTGGCGGCGGATCGCCTGCGGCGCCACCCATCGCCGCGGTCCCGCTGCCGGCAACGCTGCTGCTGCTGCTCTGGGCGCTGCAACTGTTGCGCAGCTACGTACGCCGGACCTGACAGCGCATCCCCAATCGGCCCCACGCCCGCGCCCTGACCGGCGCGGGCGTTCGGATTCAGGCCGTTCCAGACGATCAAATCATGGGTATCTGGTTACCTAATTTTCAGATCATTGAAAACGTTCAATAATACGCGGCATGTCGCCCTTGACTGCGCGCTTGAAACCCGTAGAACCCCCCAATCCCGACACCGGCGCCACAAGGGCGGCGGGTCGGCCGCCATACACGCCGTTTCCTGACAAGGGTCGCGACCATGAAAACCTTTACAGCCAAACCGGCTGATATCGAGAAGAAATGGATCCTGATCGACGCCGAAGGTGTCGTTCTGGGCCGTCTCGCCTCGATCATCGCCATGCGCCTGCGCGGCAAGCACAAGGCCAGCTTCACACCGCATATGGACATGGGCGACAACGTCATCGTCATCAATGCCGACAAGGTGCAGCTGACCGGGCGCAAGCGCACCGACAAGACCTATTACCGCCATACCGGCCATCCCGGCGGCATCAAGTCGGTGACCGCCGACAAGGTGCTTGACGGCAAGCACCCCGAGCGGGTGCTGGAGCTTGCAGTGAAGCGCATGCTGCCCGGCAACAAGCTGAGCCGCCAGCAGATGACCAACCTGCGCATCTACGCCGGCACTGCGCACCCGCACGAGGCGCAGGCGCCCGAGGTGCTGGACGTCAAGATCCTCAACCCCAAGAACACGCGGAGCGCATGATGGCCGACGAAATCAAATCGCTCGACGACCTGAAGGGTGCCGTGGCCGGGACCGCTGCGGACGTGACCGTGATGGAACCCGAAGCGCCCCGCGAACCCGTGCGCGACGCGCTCGGCCGTTCCTACGCCACCGGCAAGCGGAAAGACGCGGTCGCCCGTGTCTGGATCAAGCCCGGTTCCGGCAAGGTCACCGTGAACGGCAAGGACATGGACGCCTATTTCGCGCGCCCGGTGTTGCAGATGATCCTGCGCCAGCCCTTCACCGTGGCCGGCGTGTCGGGCCAGTTCGACGTGATGGCGACCGTCAAGGGCGGTGGGCTGTCCGGGCAGGCGGGTGCGGTCAAGCACGGCGTGTCCAAGGCGCTGCAGCTGTACGATCCGTCGCTGCGTGGGGCACTGAAGGCAGCGGGCTTCCTGACGCGCGACAGCCGCGTTGTGGAACGCAAGAAATACGGCAAGCGCAAGGCGCGCCGGAGCTTCCAGTTCTCCAAGCGCTGATCGCCAGCCGATCACGACACGGTATCACGGGCCCCCATCGCGGGGCCCGTTTTCGTGTGCGGGCCGCAGGAACAGCGCCCGCTCGGCCCGCGCCGAGGCGTCGAGAAACGCGACCACGGCCTGCACCGGACGGTCGGCGCGCAGGTTCTCGTGCCACACGGTCCAATAGCTCCGTTCGATGCGGATCTCGGGGAAAAGCAGCATCAGGTCGGGGTCGTCCGCAGCCATGAAATCGTGCAGCACGCCGATCCCGGCGCCGCCGCGCACAGCGGCGACCTGGCCCACTGCGGTGGCGATTTCCACGGTGGCTCTCCAATCGCGCAAGACCTCGGACGTGTAGGCCAGTTCCGGTGTGTGCATGAGATCGTCGACATAGCCCACAAGGTCGTGCTCGCGCAGCGCTGCCGGGTCGGCGGGTGTGCCGTGCCGCGCGAGATAGGCGCGCGCTGCGTACACCCCAAGCGTGTAGTCCGTCAGGCGCCGCACGCGCAGGCGCCCCTTGTCGGGCCGCCCCACCATGATCGCCAGATCGGCCTCGCGTTCCGACAGCGAGAAACTGCGCGACACCGGCACAAGCTGTACGCGCAGCCCAGGATGCGCCGCCCGCAGCGTCCCCAGTCGCGGGGCGAGGAAGGCCGCACCGAACCCGTCCGGTGTGCCAATGCGCACCGTACCGGCGATGCCCTCCGGCCCTGCCAGTTCGGATGCCACGGCCATTACCTCCGCCTCCATCCGTTCGGCGGTGGCGAAAAGCGCGCGCCCCTGTTCCGTCAAGGCGGACCCGCGGGTGGTCCGGTCGATCAGACGTTGTCCCAGAGCGGCTTCCAGCGCGGCGATCCGGCGGCTCAGTTTCGCCTGGCTGATGCCCAGCCGCCGCGCGGCGCCAAGGATCTGACCTTCCCGTGCCACGGCGAGGAAATGCCGGATATCGTCCCAGTCCATGCTCACACGTTCTTGCATAACGGATCGCCATTCACGGCCATTTATATGCACAAACCTTTGAGCGATAAAAGGTGCAACAGCAATGGAGGACCCCATGACCGAGATCGGCCATTACATCGACGGCGCGCGCATCGCCGGGACGTCCGGGCGCAGCCAGCCCGTATTCAACCCCGCCACCGGCGAGGCGGCGAAGACCGTCATGCTGGCGTCCGAAGCCGAGGTCGGGCAGGCGGTTGCCGCCGCCGCCGCCGCATGGCCCGCTTGGGCGAAGATGCCGCCGCTGCGCCGTGCGCGTATTCTCGACCGGTTCAAGACGATTCTGTGGGACCGGGCCGACCAACTGGCCGAGGCGATTTCGCTGGAACACGGCAAGACCCATGACGATGCGTTGGGCGAGGTGACGCGGGGTCTCGAGGTCGTCGAATTCGCCGTGGGCGCGCCGCACCTGTTGAAGGGCGATTTCACCGAGGACGTGGGGACCGGCGTGGACAGCAACTCGGTCCGCCAGCCGCTTGGCGTCGTGGCCGGGATCACTCCGTTCAACTTCCCCGCTATGGTGCCCATGTGGATGTTCCCCGTGGCGCTGGCCTGCGGCAACACTTTCGTGCTGAAGCCGTCCGAACGGGACCCGTCCGCATCGCTGATGATCGCCGACTGGCTGACCGAGGCGGGCCTGCCCAACGGCGTGTTCAACGTGGTGCAGGGCGACAAGGCTGCCGTTGACGCGCTGCTGACCCACCCGGACGTGAAGGCCGTCAGCTTCGTCGGCTCCACCCCCATCGCGCAGTATATCCACCAGACGGGCACGGCGCATGGCAAGCGGGTGCAGGCGCTGGGGGGTGCCAAGAACCACATGGTCATCCTTCCAGACGCGGATCTCGACATGGCGGCGAACGCGCTGATGGGGGCGGCTTACGGGTCCGCGGGCGAACGTTGCATGGCGATTTCCGTGGCGGTGCCCGTGACCGACGCCGTGGCCGACGCGCTGATCGAACGGCTGGTCCCGAAGATCGAGGCGTTAAAGGTCGGACCCGCCGCCGACCGTGCCTCGGACATGGGGCCTGTCGTCACGAAGGCAGCGCAGGAACGCATCCTTGGCTATATCGACAAGGGCGAGGCCGAGGGCGCGAAGATCGTCGTGGACGGGCGCGGATTCACCCCGCCGCAGGGCTACGAGAACGGCTATTTCGTGGGCCCGACCCTGATCGACAACGTAACCCCCGACATGACCATCTGGCGGGAGGAGATCTTCGGCCCGGTCCTGTCCGTGGTGCGGCGGCCCGATTACGATGCGGCGGTGGACCTGATCCACGCCCATGATTACGCCAACGGTGTCGCGATCTTCACCCGCGACGGCGATGCGGCGCGCACCTTCGCCCATGACGTCGAGGTCGGCATGGTTGGCGTCAATGTGCCGATCCCGGTGCCCATGGCGTTCCACAGCTTCGGGGGCTGGAAACAGTCGCTCTTCGGCGATCACCACATGCACGGCATGGAAGGGGTGCGGTTCTACACCCGGCTGAAAACGATCACGACGCGCTGGCCCACCGGTGTCAGGACCGACGCCGAATTCGTAATGCCGACCATGGGCTGACGGCACAGGGCGGCACGGGACGGCCGAGCCGCCCGCTTTTCTGACCGCCGCGCTGCGGCAGCGGTTTACACCTCTGCGGCGCGGCGGAATACTGCACCGGAAACGGCACGGGGCAGGGCATGGCCAAAGACGGACAGGCGGGTGAAAGCCGCACGGGATTGCTGCTGGTGGCCCCGCCGCTCGTCTATGCCGTGGCGCTGCTGGCTGGACCCATGGCGATGATCCTGCTGTTCAGTTTCTGGACGCAGGATTTTCTCGACATCGACACGACGCTGACCCTGAACAACTATCGGGAGGCGTTTCGCGACCCGATCTACCGCGAATTGATGGGCCGGTCGGTCTGGATCGCGGGCGTGGTGACGGCCGTGACGGTCGTGCTGGCCTTTCCCGTCGCCTATTTCATCTCGTTCCACGTGGCCCCGCGGCGCAAGGCGCTGTGGATCTTCCTCGTCACGATCCCGTTCTGGACCTCGTATCTCGTGCGGGTGTTTCTTTGGAAGGTGATCCTTGGCTTCAACGGCGTGCTGAACACATCGCTGATGGGGCTGGGCGTGATCGAGGAACCGCTGACCGTGATCCTGTATAACCTCAACGCGGTGGTCATCACGCTGGCGCACGCCTATGCGCCCTTCGCCATCCTGCCAATCTTCGTGGCGCTGGAACGCATCGACCGGTCGCTGCTGGAGGCCGCACGCGACCTCGGCGACAGTGCCTTGCGCGCGTTCTGGCGGGTGACACTGCCGCTGGCGATGCCGGGCGTGGTGGCCGCAAGCCTGATCGTCTTCATCCCCACCATTGGCGATTACGTCACGCCGCGGCTGGTCGGTGGGCCCGGCGGCCTGATGATCGCCAACATGATCCAGACACAGTTCCTGCGGCTCGACAATGCGCCCATGGGGGCGACGCTTGCGGTGTTGGCGATGCTGAGCGTGGGGGCGATTGCGCTCGTGTTCGTGTTGCTGAACCGCCGTTTCCTGAAAGGGCGCGGCTGATGCGGGGTCTGCGCGTCTACACGCTGGTCTACCTGCTGTTCCTTTACGCCCCAATCCTGCTGCTGCCGGTCTTCGCGTTCAATGCGTCCACCGTGATCGCCTTTCCGCTGGCGGGTTTCACGACCGAATGGTTCACGGAACTCGCCACGATCCCGGCGCTGCATACCGCCGTTCTGACCTCGCTCAAGATCGCCGGTGTCGTAGCGGTGGTGTCCACGCTGCTGGGCATCTGTGCCGCACGCGCCGCGGCGCGCTACCGCTTTCCGGGCAAGGCGGGGATCATGGGACTGATCATGCTGCCGCTGATCCTGCCGGAGATCATCGTGGCGGTGGCGCTGCTGGTGGTGTTCCTGCAGGTCGGGCTGCCGCTGACGTCGCTCACGGTGATTCTGGGGCATGTGCTGATCTGCACGCCCTTTTGCGTGGCGATCCTGAACGGGGCGTTCCAGTCGCTCGACCCCGCGCTGGAGGAGGCGGCGGTGGATCTGGGCGAAACCGGCTGGGGGGCGTTCCGCCTGATCATCCTGCCCCTTGTCATGCCCGGCATCATCGCGTCGCTGCTGATCGCCTTCACCATCTCCATGGACGAATTCATCGTCGCTTTCTTCGTGTCCGGGTCGGACGCCACCCTGCCGGTCTATCTGTGGGGGCAGTTGCGCTTTCCCCAGCGGCTGCCGGCGGTCATGGCGCTGGGGACGATCCTCGTGGCAGCGTCGGTGCTGCTGCTGACATTGGCCGAATTGGCCCGTCGCCGCGGCGTGCGCCGACGCGGCGGCCAAGATACCGGAGGCTTCCTGTGACCGCGCTGATTTCCCTGTCCGGCATCAACAAGACCTATGCCAGCTACCACGCGCTGCGGGATGTCAGTCTCGATATCGGGGCGGGAGAGTTCTTTTCGCTGCTGGGTCCGTCCGGCTGCGGCAAGACCACGCTGCTGCGCACCATCGCCGGGTTCGAGACCCCGGAGACCGGGCACCTTCGGATCGACGGGCGCGACATGCTGCGCGTGCCCGCCAACAAGCGGCCCACAAACATGGTGTTCCAGTCCTACGCGATCTTTCCGCATCTCAGCGTGGCCGAGAACGTGGGCTTCGGGCTGCGCCGGTCGGGCGATAACCGCGCCGAGAAGGCCGCCCGGATCGACGAGGCGCTCGGGATGGTGGGGTTGTCGGGCTATGGCGACCGTGCCGCCCATGCCCTGTCGGGCGGGCAGCGGCAGCGCGTGGCGCTGGCCCGCGCACTGATCCTGAAGCCCAAGGTGCTGCTGCTGGACGAACCGCTCTCGGCACTCGACAAGAAGATGCGCGAACAGATGCAGAGCGAATTGCGGCGGCTGCAACGGCAGGTCGGCATCACCTTCGTGCTGGTTACCCACGACCAGGAAGAGGCGCTCATCATGTCGGACCGCATCGCGGTGATGTTCGAGGGGGCCATCGCGCAGGTGGACACGCCGCAGGGCATCTACCGCGCGCCCCGGTCGCAGCAGGTCGCGGCCTTCATCGGGATGATGAATTTCCTGCCCGGCACGGTGCGGTCCGACGGCGGGCAGCTTCTGGCCGATATCGCGGGGCTTGGGACGATCCCGCTGCCGGGCGATCTGGCGGCAACCGCGCGGCTTGGTGCGGCACAGTTCGGCCTGCGTCCGGAAAGCCTGTCGATCATGTTCGGATCCGACCCGCTGCCCACGGGGCTGTTCAGCGACGGCACCGTGGCCGAGCGCGCCTATTACGGGGACATGACGTATTACGATATCGACCTGCCCGGTGGGGCGTCCCCAGTGACCTGTTCCATGAAGAACTTGCTGTCGCGCCCGGTTCTCGAACCCGGCAGCGCCGTGCGCGTTGCTTGGGAACCTGGTGCGCTGAGCCTGTTCCAGGACGTGTAAGCGGCCCGATTTCTGCCGGTCGCCGGGTCCGGCTACTGGGCGCGTTCGAGATACGCCATGACCGAAGGGCGCACCGACTGATGTCCCTCGGCGCGGGCGGCGTCGATCACGGCGCGCAATTCGGTCAGGTTCGTCTGGCGCAGCAGGTGCTTGACCGGACCCACTGATGCGGGGCGCATCGACAGCGCGCGCAGGCCCATGGCGGCAAAGCAGATTGCCTCCACGGGGCGGCCCGCATCCTCGCCGCAGAACGACAGGGGGGTTCCCGTCTCAGCGCAGCGGTTCACGATCTGCTCGATGAAGGTCAGGAAGCTGACGTTCAGCGTGTCATACCGCCGCCGCACCCGTTCGTTTTCCCGGTCGGCGGCGAAGAAGAACTGCTTCAGGTCGTTGCCGCCGATGGAGATGAAATCGGCCAGCTCGAAGAACTGCCGCGGCGCGAAGGCGAGGCTGGGGGTTTCCAGCATCGCGCCAATCTCCAGCCGTGCGGGCAGGACATGGCCCAGCTTGCGCTCGCGCTCCACCTCGTCCAGCAGCATCTGCCGCGCCTGACGGTATTCGTCGAACTGCGCGATGAAGGGAAACATTACCGTCAGCGCGCGTCCGTTCGCCGCCCGGATCAGCGCCTGCAACTGCATCCGCATGACGCCCTTCTTGTCGAGCCCCACGCGGATCGCCCGCCAGCCAAGCGCCGGGTTCGGTTCGTCCTGCGGCTTCATGTAAGGCAGGACCTTGTCCGACCCGATGTCGAGCGTGCGGAACGCCACCCGCTTGCCGTCCGCGGCATCCATGACGCGGGCATACAGGCTGGCCAGATCGCCCCGGCGCGGCACCTTGGACCGGATGAGGAACTGCAGTTCGGTGCGGAACAGGCCCACACCCTCGGCGCCCGACCCTTTCAGGCTGGGCAGGTCCGCCATCAGCCCCGCGTTCATGTAGAGCGCCACGCGCTGCCCGCAGCGGGTGGCCGCCGGCAGGTCGCGGATCGACGCATAGCGTTCCTGCGCCTTGGCCTGCATCGCCAGCTTGTCGCGGAAGGCCGATGTCACGGTATCGTCCGGGCGCAGATGCACCACGCCCTGGTCGCCGTCCACCAGGATGGCATCGCCGTTCAGCGCCTCCGTGGTGATGCCGGTCGCGTTCACGATCAGCGGGATCGCCCAGGCGCGCGCGATCACCGCCGCGTGGCTGCCGACCGACCCTTCTTCGAGCACGATACCCTTGAGTGTGCGACCGTATTCCAGCAACTCGCCGGGGCCGATATTGCGCGCGACCAGTACGGCGTCCTCGGGCCGATCCGCATGTGCGTCGCGCCCCTGTCCGGTCAGGATGCGCAGGAGCCGGTTTGACAGGTCGTCGAGATCGTGTAGCCGGTCGCGCAGATAGGCGTCGGGCACTGTCCGCATCCGCGCCTGTGCGGCGGATTGCTCCTTTTCCACCGCCGCCTCGGCCGACAAGCCGCGGGCGATGTCCTCCTCCATGCGCCGCAGCCAGCCCTTTGAATTGGCGAACATGCGATAGGTTTCCAGCACCTGCACATGGTCGCCTTCGATCTTGCCCGCATCCGCCAGCGCCGTGTCGAGCGATCCGCGCAGGGTCTTGATGGCGCGGCGCAGGCGCTTGAGCTCTTCCTCCGGGTCGTCGGCGATGGGGTTCGTCACGACGACGCGCGGGTCGTGCAGGAACACCCGGCCCTCGGCGGCACCTTCCTGGCCGATGCCGCCGCGGAACGCCTGGGCGCGCTTGTGGAGCGGCGTCAGCCCGCCGGCTTCCCCCATGATCGCGCCAAGTTCGGTCATCTCGGCCAGCACCATGGCCACGACTTCGAGCGCGTAGACCTCGTCCTCGGAAAAGCTGCGCGCCTGCTTGGACTGCACGACAAGCACACCCATCCGCTGGCCCAGCCGCTGCACCGGCACGCCAAGGAACGACGAATACACCTCCTCGCCCGTTTCGGGCATGAAGCGGAAACCGGGCTCCTGCGGGGCGTTCGCGCTGTTGATCGCGCGCGAGGTGGCGGCGACCCGCCCCACAAGCCCTTCGTTTAGCCGCATCCGGGTCTGGTGCACGGCTTCCGCGCGCAGCCCTTCGGTCGCGCAAAGCTCAAGCGTGTCGTTGTCGCGGAACAGGTAGATCGAGCACACCTCGGTGCGCATGCTGTCGGCGATCAGATGGGTGATCCGGTCAAGCCGTTCCTGCCCGGCATCCCCTTCGGCCATCGCCTGTCGCAGGCGGCCAAGCAGTTTGCGGCTTTCGGTTTCCGTCGCTTGGGGCATGCGGCTCCGTCAGGAGGGGGTCTCCAGCTCGAAGGCATCATGGAGTGCCTGAACCGCCAGTTCCATATATTTCCGGTCGATCAGGACCGAAATCTTGATCTCTGACGTGGCGATGACCTTGATGTTGATGTTCTCGTCGCGCAACGCCTTGAACATCCGCGCGGCGACGCCGGCATGGCTGCGCATCCCGATCCCCACGACGGAAATCTTGCACACGTCCGTGTCGGTGACGAGTTCGCCGAAATCGATCTCGCCGCGGGCCTTGGCCTCCATGATCGCGCGTTCGGCGCGCGCGACCTGGTCGTTGGGGCAGGAAAAGGTCATGTCCGTCACCACGCCCGGGTGATCGTCGTAATCCTTCTCGCCGATGTTCTGGACGATCATGTCCACGTTCACGCCGGCATCCGCCAGCGGGCCGAAGATCGCGGCGGCGATGCCGGGCCGGTCCTCCACCGTCACCAGCGTGATCTTGGCCTCATCGCGGGAATAGGCGACACCGGATACGACCTTGCTTTCCATGATTTCCTCCTCGTCGCACACGAGCGTGCCGGAATTTTCGGTGCTGTCCTCGAAGGACGACAGAACGCGCAGGCGCACCTTGTAGCGCATGGCGAGTTCGACCGACCGCGTCTGCAAGACCTTCGCGCCGAGACTTGCGAGTTCCAGCATTTCCTCGAACGCGATGCGGTCGAGCTTGCGGGCTTTCGACGTGATACGCGGGTCGGTGGTATAGACGCCGTCCACGTCGGTGTAGATGTCGCAGCGTTCGGCATCGAACGCGGCGGCGAAGGCCACGGCGGTCGTGTCGGACCCGCCGCGCCCCAGCGTGGTAATGCGGCCCTCAGGGCTGATCCCCTGGAAGCCTGCCACCACGGCGACCTTCATGCCTTCGGCGAATTTCTGGTCGATGTTGTGGCGTGGAATGCTTTCGATGCGTGCCGCCGAATGCGCGGAAGTGGTCATCAGCGGCACCTGCCAGCCCTGCCAGCTGCGCGCCGGCACGTCCATTTCCTGAAGCGTCAGCGCCATTAGCCCGGCGGTCACGTTCTCGCCCGACGACACGACCGCATCGTATTCACGCGCGTCGAAGAAGGGCGAGGTGTCGTTTACCCAGCCCACAAGTTCGTTGGTCTTGCCCGACATGGCCGACACGATGACGATCACGTCAAAGCCGCGTTCGACCTCTGCCCGGACCTTCGATGCAGCGTTGCGGATGCGGTCCAGATCGGCCACGGAGGTGCCGCCGAATTTCATCACAAGGATCGGCATGGTCGCTGTCTTGCCCCCGTCGCAGCCCCGAAAAGGCCGCACCGCAGGGGCCTCTTGTCAGTCGGCGCTGTTTAGGCAAGGCGGGGCTGCTGCGCAAGGGAAAGCCGCGCGGCTGGACGCCCTCGCTATCGCCCGGTCCGATGCCGCGGACGAAGCCCGATCCAGCAGGGCGGCCGCAGAAAGCCCGCGGCGATCAGTTCGCCTTCTTGCTGTCCATGAAGGGCAGGGGGATCACCGAGATCCCTTCCTCGACGAGACGGCGGGCTTCCCTCGGATCGGCCTCCCCGCGGATCGCGCGTTCCGGCGCCTGGCCCGTATGGATCGCGCGCGCTTCGTGCACGAAATTCCGGCCGACATCCTCGGTTTCGCGTTCCACCTGTTTGCGGACGGCCCGGATCAGGCGGGCAAGCTTGCTGTCGCTTGGTGCCGACAGGCTTTGGCGCGGCGCGGTGTCGGCAGCGGGCACGTCCGGTTCAGTTGCCGACCGCGCGGTCCGCACGCGCGGCGCCATCAGCGCACGATCAAGGCTGCGGCCGCCGCAAACAGCGCATTCCAGCCGCCCCGCATCGCGCAGGTCGTCGAAGGCGGTGCTTGACGCGAACCAGCTTTCAAAACTGTGCCCGGTGCTGCATTTGAGCGTGTAACGGATCATCGACCCCATCCAACGTCAGAGCGCTGCAACATAGCCGCATCGGGGCATTTGCCAAGCCGGAAAGCGAGGGCGATTCAATGATGTCCCGGGGGCTGCATCACGGCGTCAGGGCTGCCGGATCGAAGCTACGCAGGATGGTCTTGAGTTCCGCTTCGTCCACAAGCTCGGCCGCCCGTTTCCGCGAGAACCAGCGCCGCTTGCGTTGCTCGGCCTCGGGATACTTTCGGCGCAGCTTGCGCACCCGCAGCGGGAACAGGGCCACGCGCACAGGTGTACCGCGGCCGTCCTCGGCAAGCTTGTCATAGCCGTAGACCCCCGCGCAGACGGGCTTTGCGCGCCCTTCGACCCCGGCTTCCTCGAAGGCTTCCACGGTGGCACTGCCCGCGGGGGTCTGGCCTTTGACCGGCCAGCCCTTGGGCACGATCCAGCGCCCGGTCCCGCGACTGGTGATCAGCAGGATTTCGATCTTGCCGTTCTTTTCGCGGTAACACAGCGCGCCAAATTGTTCGGCGTCCTGCGAAGACGCAGGACGGGCGCTGTCTTTGGTCGGTATACGGGCGGAAAAGGACACGGGGACGTAAAGTTCCATTCGAATGCAAGGGGGTGCGAATGCGCGTGCCAAGGGCTACGTGCCTTTGGGTCAGCATCGGCTACAGCACGTGGCAGGCGCATGTCCACCCGGATCACCTTGCAAGTTGTCCAGTTGCCGCGCAGGCACATCGGCTTATGTGGCTCAGCCGTAAGGTGTCGATACGGGAGCACGCGATGACATCGTTCCGGACCATGTTGCGCAGCATCGTTCTGGGGGTGACAACCGTTGCGGCATTGCCCGCGGCAGGGTTCGAATTCGCATCGATCGACGGTGGCATGCTGAACGTCGCGGACTGGCAAGGGCAGCCCGTGCTGGTGGTGAACACGGCATCGCGGTGCGGCTTTACGCAACAGTACGAAGGGTTACAGGCGCTGCACGAAACCTACGGGCCGCGGGGGCTGGTAGTGCTGGCGGTGCCGTCCAACGATTTCCGGCAGGAGCTGGCGGATGCGGAGGCTGTCAAGGACTTCTGCGAGGTCACGTTCGGACTGACGCTGCCGATGACCGACATCACGTCGGTGCGCGGCCCCGACGCGCATCCGTTCTACCGCTGGCTTTCCGACAACCACGGTTTCACGCCGCGCTGGAACTTCAACAAGGTGCTGCTGGACGGGTCGGGGGCAGTGGTGGCCACGTGGGGGTCCATGACCCGCCCGCAATCGCCCGAGATCACGGGCCGGATCGAGGCGCTGCTCGCCCCGTGACCACCGGCACGACGGTCGCTGCGCCCGGGGCGCCCGACGGCGCCGTGGCAGGGCCGGTATTCATTGGATCCGAGGTGTATCGCGGCTCGTCCTATGGCCGCTGGCACCCGCTTGCCGTGCCGCGCGTGCCGCAGGTCATGGACCTGTGCCGCGCGTTGGGATGGCTGCCAGCGGGGCAGTACCGCATCAGCCCGCGCGCGCGCCCGGCGGCGCTGACACTGTGGCATACGCCCGACTACGTCGCAGCGCTCCAGCAGGCGGAGGCGGAGCAGGCGGCAAGCCCGGCGGTGCAGGCGCGGCACAATATCGGCACGACGGCCAACCCGATCTTCCCCGAGATGTTTCGCCGCCCCGCCACCGGTGTCGGCGGGGTCATGCTGGCGGCGACCCTGCTGCGCCATGGCGGGGTGGTGCACGCGCCCGGTGGCGGGACCCATCACGGCCTGCCCGACCGCGCCAACGGGTTTTGCTATTTCAACGATCCGGTCATTGCAGTGCTGGCCCTGCGGGCCGAGGGCTGCGCGCGGATCGCCTATGTCGATATCGACGCGCATCATTGTGACGGGGTGGACCATGCCTTCGCGAACGATCCCGCCGTGCTCACCGTGTCGGTGCACGAAGAAAACCGCTGGCCCCGGACGGGTGCGATCACGGATCGCGGCTGCGGGAACCTCGTGAACCTGCCGGTGCCGAAAGGTCTGAACGACAACGAGATGGCGCTGATCCGCGACGACCTCATCCTGCGGCGTGTCGCCGGGTTCCGCCCCGACGCCATCGTGATGCAATGCGGTGCCGACGCGCTGGCCGAGGATCCGATGTCGCGGCTTTCGCTGTCCAACAATGCCCATATCGCCATCCTGCGGGGGCTGCGTGCCCTGTCGCCAAGGCTCATGGTTCTGGGCGGCGGGGGCTACAACCCTTGGTCCGTGGGTCGTCTGTGGACGCGCGTCTGGGCGGAACTGGCCGGCCATCCCGTGCCCGACCGGTTGCCACCGCCCGCCCGCGCCGTGCTGGACGGGCTGCGCTGGACCGGCCTGCGGGAACGCCGCCCGGTCCAACTCCATTGGCGGGATACCTTGCGCGATCTTCCCGCCGAGGGCCCGATCCGCGACGCGATCCGCACGCGCATCGCCGCGCATGGGCGCGCGATGGTCTGACCGGTTGCGCCCGCCCTTGCGGCGCCGATGCGCAGGCGCTAGGTCCGCATCAAGGATGAAAGGGGAAAGGCCGCATGTTCACAGGGATCATCACCGATATCGGGCGCATCGTCGATCTGGAACAGCGCGGCGACCTGACCGCGCGGATCGCCACCGGGTACGACATGGCGGCCGTGGCGCTTGGCGCCTCCATCGCCTGCGACGGCGTGTGCCTGACGGTCACGGGCAAGGGCAACGCCCCTGCGGGCGGCTGGTTCCAGGTCGATATCTCGGCCGAAACCGTGTCGAAGACGAATATCGGGGCGGGCTGGACACCGGGCAAGCGGATCAACCTTGAACGCGCGTTGCGCGTGGGCGACGAGCTGGGCGGGCATATCGTGTCGGGGCATGTGGACGGCGTGGCCGAGATCACGGCGATCCGGGACGAGGGCGACAGCACCCGCGTGACCCTGCGCGCGCCCGATGCGCTGGCACGGTTCATCGCGCCGAAGGGGTCCGTGGCTCTGAACGGAACATCGCTGACCGTGAACGAGGTGGAGGGTCCGTTGTTCGGGATCAACTTCATCCCCCATACCAAGGCGGTGACGACCTGGGGCGATGCCGCGGTCGGCGATGCCGTGAACCTCGAGATCGATACGCTCGCCCGCTACGTCGCGCGCCTCCAGGATTGGGCCGGCTGAACGGTCCGCGCGGGATCATCGATCCCCCACCGGCGCGCCGCTGTCCGGCATAGGGCCTCTGGTCAATTGCAGCGCGCTCGACTATGTGTCGCCGCCAGTCCAAGCAGGTGCCCTGATGTCCGACCCCAACGACTCCTTCGACTACGCCGACGCGATCTCCAGCGTCGAGGAAATCATCGACGATGCGCGCAACGGGCGCATGTTCATCCTCGTCGATCACGAGGACCGGGAGAACGAGGGCGATCTCGTCATTCCGGCGCAGATGGCGACGCCCGACGCGATCAACTTCATGGCAACCCATGGCCGCGGGCTGATCTGCTTGACCCTGACGGGCACGCGGATCGATGCGCTTGGGCTGCCGCTTATGGCATCGACCAACTCGTCCCGCCACGAAACCGCGTTCACCGTGTCGATCGAGGCGCGCGAGGGTGTGTCCACCGGCATATCCGCCCATGACCGGGCGCTGACAGTCGCCGTGGCGATCGATGCGTCCAAGGGGGCGGCGGATATTGCCACGCCCGGTCACATCTTTCCCCTGCGCGCCCGCGATGGCGGGGTGCTAGTCCGCGCGGGTCATACCGAAGCGGCTGTCGATATCGCGCGGCTGGCCGGACTGAACCCGTCCGGCGTGATCTGCGAGATCATGCGCGAAGACGGGTCCATGGCGCGCCTGCCGGATTTGATCGCCTTCGCGCAGCACCACAACCTGAAGATCGGCACGATCTCCGACCTGATCGCCTATCGCCGCCGCCACGACAATCTCGTGCGGATCCGCGAGGAACGGAACATCGAGAGTGAATTCGGCGGGCAGTGGCAGATGCGCGTCTATACCGACGAAACACAGGGCGCGGAACACATCGCCCTCATCAAGGGCGATATCTCCACACCCGAACCGGTGCTGGTGCGGATGCACGCGCTGGACCCGATGCTTGACATGGTGGGTACCGGACCCATGGGCCGCGCCTATGAATTCTCGCAGGCCATGAAGGCCGTGGCCGACGAAGGCCGCGGTGTCGTCGTGCTGTTGCGGGACCTGCACATGAAGCTTGCCGCGTCGGCGGAGGCATCGCCGCAGACCCTGCGGCAATACGGACTCGGGGCGCAGATCCTGTCCTCGCTCGGGCTGTCGCGGCTTGAACTGCTGACCAACTCGCCCACGCCGAAGGTCGTGGGGCTCGAAGCCTACGGTCTCGAAATCACGGGCACCCGCAAGATCTCGGAGTTGGGCTGATGGCCGGACCGACCCATGACAGCCTGCCGCGCCCCGTGTTCGACGCGCCAGCGCCGCGTATCCTGATCGTGCGCGCACCGTACTACCGCGACATCTCGGCGGCGCTGCTGCAAGGCGCGCAGGCGGAGCTGGAGGCGGCAGGCGCAACCCATGACTTGCTGGACGTGCCCGGTGCGCTCGAACTGCCCCCGGCGATCCGGCAAGCCGACCGCAGCGGCGATTTCGACGGCTTCGTGGCGCTGGGATGCGTGATCCGCGGCGAGACGACCCATTACGACACCGTGTGCAACGACAGCTCACGCGGGCTGATGCAGCTTGGCCTTGCGGGCTATTGCATCGGCAACGGCATCCTGACCGTGGAAACCTATGACCAGGCCGCAGTGCGCGCGGATCCCGCGGGCCAGAACAAGGGCGGCGGGGCTGCGGCAGCCGCACTGCATCTGGTGGCGGCAGGCCGTCGTTTTGGCCGGCGAACCAGTGGCGCAGGCTTCGTGCCCGCCTCGGCGGACAGGGATCGGTGAGCGCAGTGACCAACGAAACCGCGCGACAGCGGCGTGAAATGCGGTCCGCCGCGCGTTTCTTCGCGGTGCAGGCGCTGTTCCAGATGGAACGCGGCGACCAGACTCTGGACAAGGTCCTGCGCGAATTCGAAGATCACCGGTTCGGCGAGCGGTTCGAGGATTACGAGATGGTGGAGGCCGATCTCGGCCTGTTCCGGCGGCTTGTCACGGACGCAGTCAACTGGCAGGCGCGCATCGACCAGCTCACCGACCGTGCGCTGGTGGCCAAGTGGCCCATCGCGCGGATCGACCCCACGCTGCGCGCACTATTCCGGGCGGCGGGGGCAGAGCTGGTGAATTCGGACACGCCGCCGAAGCGTGTGATCGCTGATTTCGTGACAGTTGCGGAAGCGTTCTTTCCCGAGGGCCGCGAGCCCAAATTCGTAAATGCCGTGCTGGACCACATGGCGCGCGAGACCAAGCCGGAAGCCTTCTGAGTTCCAACGGCGCGTGGGGCCTGCGACGGCGCGGGCACTGGTCGCCATGCCGCTGCCGCGCTAGCTCTGGTAACAGGAGGGCAAAGTCATGCCGCATCTCGTCAGGGTCTATATCCGTCAAGTCATCATCGGATACGCGATCTCCGCAGCGTTCGTAGTGCTTCTGCTGGCGTTCGACGTTGCGAACCTGTGGTCGCTCATCTCGGGTTCGCCGGTCGGCTGGCTGGCGTGCCTGATGCTGTGGATCTTTAACGGGATCGTTTTCGCGGGCGTCCAGTTCGCGCTGGCCTTGCCAAGGGGGCATGGCGCGGACGACGGCGGTAGCGGTCGCCGCGACGCCGTTCATGGCGTGCTTGCGGACCCCGTGGCCGTGCGTCACACCAACCGGTAGACATGGGCGGCTACCAGAAAATTAGTTAATTTTCTGGGTCGCGCGCCAAGGATCGCGCAAGGGCTTCACCATGTGCAGGGACAGAGCTAGCGGCGGGCCCGCGCGCAACCGTGGAGGCTTGCTATTCCCGAGAGCCTGTTTGTACAGGTGGGCGCCGGTTAACATGACCAGGGCCATGACAGAGCCAGCCCCCTCGGTTTCGCTTAAGGCCACTGGAATTGAGCCACAGGCACGGGAAGGGCAGCACCCGCCTCCATCGCAGGTAATACGCAACGCGGCCGACGGCAAGGGTTCATCTGCTTGCAATCTGTTCATGGGCTGTTCATGGTTTGGGCCATGGTCGAACACGCACCCATCCAGACCGGCGCTGCGCCGGGCGTCGCGCTCGCCAGGGGCGTGGCGCGGCACCTACGGGAGATCGGTTTCCTGGCGCTTACGGAGGTCACGCTGCCCAGCGGTTTGCGTGCCGACCTGATGGCGCTTGGACCTGCGGGCGAGGTCTGGATCGTGGAGTGCAAATCCTGCCGTGCGGATTATCGGACGGACGACAAGTGGCCGGGATACGTCGATTGGGCGGACCGGTTCTTCTTTGCGGTCTCAGCAGGATTTCCCAGGGATATCCTGCCTGTAGCATGCGGTCTTATCCTGGCGGATGGCTACGGCGCGGAACTGGTGCGGATGCCGGACGAACATCGGCTGGCACCTGCGCGCCGCAAGGCACTGACCTTGCGGTTCGCGCGGATGGCGGCGGCGCGGCAGCTGGCGGTCACCGACCCCGGCGCGGCGGGGTTTTCCGGCTGACGGCACGGGCCTGTTCGGCGGCGGCCATGATTTCCTGTGCGATTTCCTCGGCTTCGTCGGGGTCGAAGTCCATTGGAATCTCGGCGTTTTCGGCTTCGACGAAGATGCGGACCATGCCCTTGTCGGTGGGGCCGATCTGGAGATTGGCGACGATGTCGCTTTCGGTGTTGATGCCCATGGCATGCTCCTTTTCGTCGCGCGCTTAGCCTGTCGGGCGCCATAAAACAAGTGTTTGCAGCGTGTTGCGAGGGGGCTTGCAATCGGCATTCGGGGGGGCTAGACACCCGCAGCGTGCCGCCTTAGCTCAGTTGGTTAGAGCGCTGGATTGTGGATCCAGAGGTCCCCTGTTCAAGCCAGGGAGGCGGTACCATCCCCCTGAAATCGCTGACTTTGTTCGCAAGCCGCGCCACCTGTACGGGCGACGGTGTGCGCATCGGCGCGGCTGTCGGTGTTCTGTAGGAGTTCCGTATGACTCGCGTATGACTCCTGTATGACTCCGGCCGGGCCTGCGGCGCCGTGAACGCGGGGCCGGGCGCCGCGCAGGGATGTCCGCGCGGCGTCCGTGTTTCGCTGGTGAATGACGTGGAGCGGTGCCGCAGCGCGGCCGGTCAGTGACCCGGCGGCGGCGTGATCGTCAGAGTCGTGGCGCCGTACCAGTCCGCATAGGCGCGAATCTCGGCATCGGTCAGGTCCGCGGCGATGTTCGACATAAGCTCGTGCGTGCGCTTGCCCGAGCGGAACGCCTTGAGCTGCGTGTCGATGTAGATGTTCGTTTCCGCCGCGAGGTTCGGCGCGTCGTCGAGCGACGAGATGCCGGCCGTCCCGTGACAGCTGACACAGCCGTCAGGCGCGCCCGCGGGGTCCACACCGTCGGGCAGGGCGGCCTCGGCGCCATGGGCCGCATACCATGCGGACACGTTCGCGATCTGCTCGGCCGAGAGCGAGGACGCCACCACCGTCATCATCTCGTGTTCGCGCGTGCCGGTCTTGAAGGCCATCAACTGCGATTCGAGATACCCGGCGGGTTCTCCGCCGATATGCGGCGCGATGGGGATGCGCGCATAGCCGTCCAGCCCGTGGCAGGTCCGGCACATGCCCGCGACCTTGCGGCCTTCGTCGAGATCGGCGGCGGGTGCGGCCCCAGCGAGCATCAGCCCGCCGAGTGCCAGGGTTGCGAAAGTCCGCATCGTCACGACGGGTCGTAGGAGATGCGATAGAGCGCGCCGGCGAGATCGTCGGACACCAGCAGCGAGCCGTCGCGCAGTTGCGCCACGTCCACGGGCCGCCCGAGATATTCGCCGTTCTCGTCGATCCAGCCTTCGGCGAAGGGTTCGATCCGCGCGTTGCCTTCGTCGTCGATGAAGGTGACCATGACCCGCGCGCCGACCGGCGTGGTGCGGTTCCACGATCCGTGCTGCGCCGAGAAGATCGCGTTCTGGTACTGATCGGGGAACATGTTGCCGGTGTAGAACATCATCCCGAGATCCGCCGCGTGCGCGACGGTTTCCACCACCGGCATCACGACATCGACAGGCACTTCCTGTCCGGCGTATTCGTTGGTGCGCACGTCACCGCCGCCATACCAGGGGAATCCGAAATGCTGGCCCATCTCGGTCTGGCGGTTGATTTCGCCCGGCGGGATGTCGTCGCCCATGCCGTCGACCTGGTTGTCGGTCCACCACAGTTCGCCCGTGACCGGGTGGAAGTCCTGCCCGACGGAGTTGCGCACGCCGTAGGTGTAGACCTCGCGGCCGCCGCCGTTCTGGTCCATGCGGATGATGCCGCCGATGCCGACCTCGTTATAGAGTTCCATCTTTTCGGGCGGGAACACGTTGAAGGGCTGCCCGAGCGAGATGTAGAGAAGCCCGTCGGGACCGACGTCGCACACCCGCGCACTGTGGTTGAACGATTCCTCGGCGGCGGGGATGAGTTCGCCCTGTGGCACGATCGGCGCCACGGCGATGTCCGGGCTTTCATAGAAGAACTCGGCCGCGGGGAACTTGAGCACGGTGTTCTGCGCGGCAACGTACAGCATGCCGTCCGGGCTGAAGCACACGCCGTTGGGGATCGCGAAATCAAGCGAGGGCGCGAAATCCTTTACCTCGTCGGCGACGCGGTCCTTGTTGCGATCGGTGACGGCCCAGACCTTGTCCTTGCGGGTGCCCACGAAGGTCACGATGCCCTGCGGGCCGACGGCGATGTGGCGCGCGTCGGGCACGATGGCGTAAAGTTCGATCTTGAACCCGTCGGGCAGGGTGATGCGTTCCAGCGTGCGTCTGATGCCGTCGGCATAGTCGCCGCCCTGCTCGACGAACGTGAATTCCGTCGTGCCGGTCGATTGCATGTTCTGCATCTTTTCGAGGTTGGACCGCGAGTCCGTCTCCTGGGCCGACGCGGCCCCCGCCGTCAACGCCAGAACGGCCGCCGACATCATGTAACGATTCATGGATTTTCCTCCCAGGTAGTTGGGTCTCCTCCGACCCGTTGGCCCAATGTGTGCCCGTGCTTCGCGGCGGGCCGCGACATCGTAGCCTGTGTTACCATGGCTTGCGCAGATTGGTAAAGTTTTTTTGCCGCCATGCGCCCGCGGGATGAGAGCCATGCGCGCGCGAACATTCAGGCAGCGCGGCGCGGATTTTTTGCCGGGCGGGCCGGAAAATCCGCTTGACCCTGTCTGCGCCGCGGCATATTCCGCCCAAACGCAAGGCGATGCGCGGTTGTAGCTCAGTTGGTTAGAGTACCGGCCTGTCACGCCGGGGGTCGCGGGTTCGAGCCCCGTCAACCGCGCCACTTGCCGTTTCAACCCGATTACGGGGTCGAAAAAAGCCCCGGTCCTATGGACCGGGGTTTTTTCGTGCACGGAGCCTTTACCCTGTGTCGGGCCATCTGGCCATGGACCGGCAGGCGCCTAGGTTCTGCACAGTCGCAGCGTGGCTGCCGCGGATCGCCCCGCGGGCGCGGGCGCCCGGTTTTCCGCGCGCGTCCTTTCGCGGCATTTTGTATCTGCGGATGCATCTTGTCTTGGCAAACTATTCTGTGACACGAATATGACCGGGCGGACCCGGGCCGCGCATCGACCAGACCCCTCTGAGACAGGGGTGAGGGACCGCAGGAGGAACTGATCTTGGACTACACCGCCCAGCTCGACGCCGCGATCGCCCGGCTTCACCAGGAAGGCCGCTATCGCACGTTCATCGATATCGAGCGGCGGCAGGGGCAGTTTCCCCACGCGGTCTGGACCCGGCCCGACGGGACGGAACAGCCGATCACCGTGTGGTGCGGGAACGACTATCTGGGCATGGGCCAGCACCCCGCGGTTCTGGCGGCGATGCACGAGGCGCTGGACGCCACCGGCGCGGGGTCCGGGGGCACGCGCAACATTTCGGGCACGACGGTCTATCACCGCCGGCTGGAGGCGGAGCTGGCCGACCTGCACGCCAAGGAAGCGGCGCTTGTCTTCACCTCGGCGTATATCGCCAACGACGCGACGCTGAGCACGCTGCCGCGGCTGTTTCCGGGGCTGGTCATCATCTCGGACGAGCTGAACCACGCGTCGATGATCGAGGGAATCAAGCACGGGCGGGGCGAGAAGCACATCTTCCGCCACAACGACCTCGCGCATCTGCGGGAGATCATGGAAGGGCTGGACCCGGCCGCGCCCAAGGTGATCGCGTTCGAGTCGGTCTATTCGATGGATGGCGATTTCGGCCCCATCGCCGAGATCTGCGATATCGCCGACGAGTTCGGCGCGCTGACCTATCTGGACGAGGTGCATGCCGTGGGGCTGTACGGGCCGCGCGGTGCGGGCGTGGCCGAGCGCGACGGGCTGATGGGGCGCATCGACATCATCAACGGCACGCTGGGCAAGGCGTATGGCGTGATGGGCGGGTATATCGCCGCCTCGGCGCGGATGGTGGACGCGATCCGGTCCTATGCGCCGGGCTTCATCTTCACCACGTCGATCCCGCCGGCGGTGGCGGCGGGGGCGGCGGCGTCGATCCGGCACCTGAAGGGTGACACGTTCCTGCGCGAACGCCACCAGGCGCAGGCGCGCATCCTGAAGGCGCGGCTGAAGGGGATCGGGCTGCCGCTGATCGACCATGGCAGCCATATCGTGCCGGTGCCGGTGGGCGACCCGGTGAAGTGCAAGATGATCTCGGACCGGCTGTTGTCGGAGAGCGGGATCTACGTGCAGCCGATCAATTTCCCGACCGTGCCGCGGGGGACGGAGCGGCTGCGCTTCACCCCGTCGCCGGTGCACGGGCCGGACGACATGGACCGGCTGGTGCGCGCGCTGGACGGGCTGTGGTCGCACTGCGCGCTGGCGCGCAAGTCTCTGTCGGCCTGACGGGCGCGGCGGCCGCTGGGCGGAATTCCGCGTAACCTGCTGTTTACGGTTGGTGCGCTACCACGCGCATGACGGGTGCGCGGTCCTGTTGCCTGTGCTACGCTTGATGTATGCAAACCGCGCGCGCCGAATCGCGTGGATGCCGGGGCAAGGGCAGTAGGCATGGGACATGTCGCATGAACGGGCACAGCGCGGGGCCCACGCTAGGGCGTGAGACCGGACTGAAAAGTTTCGACGATTACGAACTGACGCTGGGCGACCTGATGCGTGGCGAGCGCGCTACGCTCGGGAAGTCCCTGCTCGACGTGCAGCGCGACATCAAGATCAAGGCGGAATACCTGGCGGGGATCGAGGATGCCGACCTGTCGGTGTTCGAGACGCCCGGATTCATCGCCGGTTACGTGAAGTCCTATGCCCGGTATCTGGGCATGAGTCCGGACTGGGTCTATCAGCGTTTCTGTTCGGAAAGCGGCTTTTCCCATGTGGGCGGGCTCGAGGCGCAGGTCTATGCGCGCAAGCCCAAGACCCGCGGCGGGCGCACGACGCCCGTGCGCCGCAACGATCCGAGTGCCGCGATGCTGGCGCGCAGCCCGATCAGCGCAGCACCCACGCCGGGCCTGTTCCAGGGCGTGCAGGCCGGGGCCGTGGGGTCCGTGCTGGTGCTGGCGGCACTGGCCGGGGCGCTGGGATATGGCGGCTGGTCGGTCCTGCAGGAAATCCAGCGCGTGACCGTGGCGCCGGTGGATGCGCCGCTTGCCGTCGCGGGGCCGGAGGCGGTGGCGCGCGACATGGCCGGGCTTGGCATCGACAACAGTGCGCCGAGCGTCGCGGCGATGGAGCGGCTTTATCGCCCGCAGGCGCTCGATACCCCCGTTCTGGTGCCGCGCGACGGGCCGATCGCGACGCTCGACCCCGATGCGCAGGGCGTCTTTGCCCGCGCCGAGCCACCCCGCGACATGCTGTCCCCGCCGCCCGCCGCCATCGCCGATGCGGACCGGGACGCCGAGGACACAGACGACGATACGCCCGAGGTGCAGGTTGTCGAGGCCCCGCCGCCGGCGGTCGTGATGTTCGCGCGCCGCCCTGCATGGGTGCGCGTGCGCGCCGCCGACGGCACGGTGCTGCTGGAAAAGATCATGGAAGAGGGCGAGCGTTTCGTGCTGCCCGACAGCGACGTGCCGCCGACCCTGCGTGCGGGCAATTCGGGGTCCGTCTTCTTCGCCGTGAACGGGGAAACCTATGGCCCCGCGGGCGCGGGCACGTCGGTCGCCAAGAACGTGGTCCTGTCGGCCGAGGCGCTGACGGACAGCTATGCCGTGGCCGATCTGTCCGCCGATCCGGAGCTTGCACGGCTTGCGGAACTGGTGATCGCCCCGGCCGAACCCACGCCCGCCGCGGACTGAACGCGCGCGGCCCGACAGCCCCCGAACCCCTGCATCCGCGCCAGTCTGCCGTTCCGCCATGGTGCGCCGGTGGACCGGACCGGCGGGCCGGGCCGCGGATCGGCCCGCCGGTGACACGCGGCGGCCCGTGCACCCGCACCGACGCCGTGGCCACGCCCGCGTGACCGGGAGCGGCGTTGCAGCGGCGGCGTCGCGGCCCTATTGTCCTGCGTGACAGCGATCCTTCCGGGCAAGCGAGGCCAGACCCCATGTCGCACAATCCCATCCGCCCGTGGCGCAATATCGACCGCCGGAAGTCCCGGCAGATCATGGTCGGGTCGGTGCCCGTGGGCGGGGACGCGCCGATCAGCGTGCAGACCATGACCAACACCGACACGACCGACGTGGCCGCGACCATCGCGCAGGTGCAGGCCTGTGCCGAGGCGGGGGCGGATATCGTGCGCGTGTCCACCCCGGACGAGGCATCGACCCGCGCGCTGCGCGAGATCGTGCGCGAAAGCCCGGTGCCCATCGTGGCCGACATCCATTTCCACTACCGCCGCGCCATCGAGGCGGCGGAGGCGGGGGCGGCCTGCCTGCGGATCAATCCCGGCAATATCGGGGATGAAAAGCGCGTGCGCGAGGTGATCCAGGCCGCGAAGGATCACGGCTGTTCGATTCGCATCGGCGTGAACGCCGGGAGCCTTGAGCGCGACCTGCTGGAGAAATACGGCGAGCCGTGTCCCGAGGCGATGGTCGAAAGCGGGATGGATCACATCCGCATTCTCGAGGACAACGATTTCCGCGAGTACAAGATCAGCGTGAAGGCGTCGGACGTGTTCCTGGCCGCTGCCGCCTATCAGTCGCTGGCCGAGGCGACGGATGCGCCGCTGCATCTGGGGATCACCGAGGCGGGCACACTGAACGCGGGCACGGTTAAATCGGCCATCGGGCTGGGCAATCTTCTGTGGATGGGCATTGGCGACACGATCCGGGTGAGCCTGTCCGCCGACCCGGTGGAGGAGATCCGCGTCGGGTACGAGATCCTGAAATCGCTGGGCTTGCGGCATCGCGGCGTGAACATCATTTCCTGCCCGTCCTGCGCGCGGCAGGGGTTCGACGTCATCAAGACGGTGGAGAAGCTGGAGCAGCGGCTGGAGCACATCAAGACGCCAATGAGCCTGTCGATCATCGGCTGCGTGGTGAACGGCCCCGGCGAGGCGCTGATGACCGATGTGGGCTTCACCGGCGGCGGGGCCGGGTCGGGCATGGTCTATCTTGCGGGCAAGCAAAGCCACAAGCTGAGCAACGACCAGATGATCGAGCACATCGTCGAGCAGGTGGAGAAGAAGGCCGAGGAGATCGAGGCGGAGGCCACCGCGGCCGGACGCGCGGCGGAATGAGCGCCGCGCGTCCGGGTCAGTCGGCCCGGACCTGCGCGACCCGTTCCTGCATCTGCGCCAGCGGCAGGTAGCCGCGCAGGATCTCGTCGCCCAGCACGAAGCCCGGCGTGCCGTTGATCCCGAGCCGTTCGGCCAGCGCGCGGTTGGCTTGCAGTTCCGCCACCACATCGGGCGCGTCCATGGCCGCGAGGATCGGTTCGGGGTCCAGCCCCGCGTCGCGGGCGATGCGGGTCAGGCTGTCCTCGGTCACGTTGCCGCGCATCGTCATCAGCGCGTCGTGGACCGTGCCATAGGCGTCGGCGCCGGCGGTGTTGCGCACGGCGATGGCGAAGCGCGAGGCGAGCAGGGAGTCCGGCCCGAGGATCGGGAATTCCTTGACCACGAAGCGGATGTCGCCGTCGCGGTCGAGCAGTTCGGTCACGTCTTCATGGGCGCGGCGGCAATAGCTGCAACGATAATCCATGAATTCCACCAGCGTCACGTCGCCATCGGGGTTGCCGCCGACCCAGGACCGGCCGTCGGCGAAGATCTCGTCCGACAGGCTGGCGATCAGGTCGCGGTCGCCGGCGGCCTGCGCCGCCTGTTCGCGGGCCTCCAGCACGCCGATGGCCTCCATGAGCACCTCCGGGTTGTCGAGCAGGTAGGCGCGGATCTCAGCGCGGAAGGCAGTGCGTTCGTCCGGGGTCATGGCCTGCATGTCGAAGGCCGCGGCGGGGGCCGCAAGGCTGGCGCAGAGCGCCAGGCCGGTCAGCGCGGGGCGCAGGGCGGTGGTCAGCATCGTCATCTCCGTTTCTCGTTCATTTCAGCGGCGCGGACGATGTCCTGCGCGCGCGACCAGCCGGGGGAACCCGTGGGCAGCGCCCCTTCGGCCCGGCGCGCGAGCACGCCCGCGTCCTCCAGCCGTCCGGTCAGCGCGTAGCGTTCGGCGGTGGCGAGGGCCGCAAGCCCGTCCTGCCCGGCGCGGGCATGGGCGATGGCGAGGTCGCGCAGCAGGTTCGCGTCATAGGGGTCGCGGGCGCGGGCGTCGGTCAGGACCTCCAGCGCGCGGGCATTGTCCGGGGCCGTGTCGCGGGCCAGCAGGGCGCGGCCATAGCCCGCCTTGATGAGCGGCTCGCGCGGGGCGAGTTCGGCGGCGCGGGCATAGGCGTCTCGCGCGGCGTCCCAGTTGCCCCATTCGAGTTCGATCCAGCCCATAAGGTCATGCAGGAACGGGTCTTCGGGGCGGGCGTCGATGGCGGCGGTGAGTTCGGCGCGGGCCGCGGGCAGGTCGCCGTTCCTGTGATGGGCCATGGCGCGGGCGATGCGGGCGGCGTCGGAGGTGTCGTCCGCGCCGACGCGGCGGAAGGTGTAGCCGGGCGCGCGGAAATAGGCGGACAGCAGTGCCTTGGTGCGGTCGAACCAGTAATGTTCCTCCGCCCGGTCGGCGGGCAGGGGGTCCAGTGCCGTGGCGGTCGATTCCACGGCGCGGACCCGTTCGCGCGACAGCGGGTGGGAGCGGGCGTAGGGGTCCTGCTGGCCGGGGGTCAGCGCCTCCTGCCCCGCGAAGTTTTCCAGCACGGCGCCAAGCGCGGCGGGGTCCACGCCCGCGATGGCGAGGTAACGCATGCCGGACTTGTCCGCGGCGGCCTCTTCCTCGCGGGTGTGGCTGAGGAAATTGCGCAGTGCGCTCGATTGGGTGCCGAGGGCGATGCCCACCCCGGCCTCGGGCGTGCCGGATGCCGCGCCGGCGGCGACGCCCACCGCAAGGCCCACGAGTGCGGCGTTGCGCGCGGCCTGCGCGTTCAGCCCCCGGCGCGCAAAATGGCCGTTGGAGATATGGGCGGCTTCATGGGCGATCACGGCCTGGAGTTCGTCCGCGCTCTGCATGCGCAGGATCAGCCCGGCGGTGACGAAGATCGTGCGGCTGTCCACGACGAAGGCGTTCATCTGCATGTCGTTGACCACGAGCACGCGGGTGCGGTTCGCGGGCAAGCCCGCAGCGGTCAGGATGGGCCGCGCCATCCGGTCGAGTCCGTGTTCCATCCCCGCATCGCGGATCAGCCCCTGCGCCGCGGCGGGCAGCGCCGACAGCACCAGCACCGCCGCCGCGCAGAGCGCGCGCAGCAGGCTGAGGGGGCGGGCGGCGCGGGTCATTGACCTGGGGCGCGGGGGATGCGAACGCATGGCCAAGGTGTCGGAGAATTCCATGAAAACATCAAGCCGCAGCGCGGTCGATCCCTTCATCGTGATGGATGTGGCGCGCGCCGCCGCCGAGGCCGAGGCCGCGGGCCGCCACATCGTCCACATGGAGATCGGCCAGCCCGGCAGCCCGGCCCCGCGCTCTGCCCATGACGCGCTGGCGCAGGCGCTGGGTGCGAGCGCGCCGCTGGGCTATACAGTGGCGCTGGGACTGCCGGCATTGCGCGCGGGCATCGCGCGGCTTTACGGCGACTGGTACGGCGTCGATCTGGACCCGGGCCGCGTCATCGTCACCGCCGGATCGTCGGGCGCCTTCGTGCTGGCGTTCACGGCGCTGTTCGACACGGGCGCGCGTGTCGGCGTGTCGGAACCGGGCTATCCCAGCTATCGCCAGATCCTGAAAGCGCTGGCGATGACGCCTGTGGGCGTGCCGACCGGGGACGCGGCGGGACACCGGATGGGACCGGGGGACGTGCCCGGCGATCTGGACGGGCTGATCGTGGCCTCGCCCGCCAACCCGACGGGCACAATCCTCGATCACGCGGGTCTGGGGGCGCTGGTGGACACATGCGCGTCGCAGGGCACGGCCCTGATTTCGGACGAGATCTATCACGGACTCCATTTCGCCGACCGCGCCACCAGCGCGCTGGAGCTGACCGACGACGTGATCGTAGTGAATTCCTTTTCGAAGTATTTCTGCATGACGGGATGGCGCGTGGGCTGGATGGTCGTGCCGCCCGGCATGGTGCGCACGGTGGAACGGCTGGCGCAGAACCTGTTCATCTGCCCGCCCCATGCCAGCCAGGTCGCGGCCATCGGCGCGCTGGAAGGCCGGGACGAGGCCGAGGCCGTGCGCGCGTCCTATGCCGAGAACCGGCGCCTGCTGCTCGACGGGCTGCCGCGGGCGGGGTTTGACCGGATCGCGCCGCCCGACGGCGCGTTCTACATCTATGCCGACGTGTCGCACCTGACCGATGACAGCCTGTCCTTCGCACGCGACATCCTTGACCGGGCGGGGGTCGCGGTCACGCCGGGGCTGGATTTCGACCCGGTGCGCGGGCACGGGACGCTGCGGTTTTCCTATGCCGCGGCGACGGCGGATATCCGCGAGGGGCTTGCGCGGCTCACCGCCTACATGCGCGCGCGGGGGGCCGCGTGACGTGACAACCCGACACGAGTTGTGATTTTGACCCTGCGGGCTGCGCGGGGTATATGGGCAGCGTTTCCTTCCGGAAGGTATCGACCTTGCTTCGCTTCATCTTCGGATTCTTCGGCGCGATCTTCAGCTTCGTGACCATCGGCGCGGTTCTGGCCGCGATCATGGTCGGCGGGGTGCTGTGGATGTATGGCCGCGACCTGCCGAACCACGAACAGCTTGCGCAATACGCGCCGCCCACGATCAGCCGGGTCTATTCCGGCGAGGGGCAGTTGATCGACGAGTTCGCCCGCGAACGGCGGCTGTTCGCCCCGGCCAGCGAGATCCCGGATCTCGTGAAGCAGGCCTTCATTTCCGCGGAAGACAAGAATTTCTATTCCCATGGCGGTTTCGATCCGGTGGGGATCGCGGCGGCGGTGCTGGACATGGCGCAGGGGGGCGAACTGCGCGGCGCGTCCACCATCACGCAGCAGGTGATGAAGAACTTCCTGCTGTCTTCGGACCGGTCGGCCGAGCGCAAGATCAAGGAACTGATTCTCGCCACGCGATTGGAGCAGACGCTGAGCAAGGAGCAGATCCTAGAGCTGTACCTTAACGAGATCTATCTCGGGCAGAACAGTTACGGGGTGGCCGCGGCGGCGCAGACCTATTTCAACAAGATCCTCGCCGACCTGACCGTGGAAGAGGCGGCGTATCTGGCCGCGCTGCCCAAGGCGCCATCGACCCTGCATCCGGTGCGTGAACGGGACCGCGCGGTGGGGCGGCGCAATTTCGTGCTGCGCGAGATGTTCGAGAACGGATATATCGACGACGCGGAACGTCGCCGCGCGCAGGCGGAACCATTGCGCACGGTTCAATCGGGCGATTTCGAAAGCTTCCGGGCGGCGATCCCGCCGCGCGGCTATTTCACCGACGAGATCCGGCGCCAGCTGAGCCGCGATTTCGGCGAGGCGGAATTCTTCACCGGCGGGTTGTCGGTGCGGTCCACACTGGACCCGGACCTTCAGCAGCGCGCGGCCGAAGCGCTGCGCGGCGGGCTGGAACGCTATGACCGCCAGCGCGGGCTGTGGCGTGGCACGGGGCAGTTCGTGCAGGCCGAGGCGCTGGGCACGGAAGCGGACTGGCGCGGCGCGCTGGACAGTGCGGACCTGCCGCGCGACATTGATGGCTGGAAGCTCGCCGTGGTGCTGTCGCTGTCCGACACGGAAGCGCGCATCGGGATCGAGGGCCAGCCCGTGGACCCGGACACCGACGTGATCCCGCTGGACGAGATGCAATGGGCCGCGCGCCGGGGCGAGCGCCGCCCGCGCGTGCCCGACGACCTGCTGGGCTTGGGCGAGATCGTCTATGTCCGTGCCGAAACGGGCGAGGACGCGGAAGTCACCCATTACAGCCTGCGCCAGATCCCGGAAGTGCAGGGCGCGTTCGTCGCCATGGACGTGAACACGGGCCGCGTGATCGCCATGCAGGGCGGATTTTCCTATCAGAATTCGGTGTTCAACCGCGCCACGCAGGCGACGCGCCAGCCGGGGTCGTCGTTCAAGCCCTTCGTCTATGCCACCGCGCTCGACAATGGCTACACGCCCGCGACCATCGTGGTGGATGCGCCGATCGAGGTGAATATTGGCGGCGAGATCTGGCGGCCGAAGAACTATTCCAACCGCTTCTACGGGCCGACGCCGCTGCGCACGGGCATCGAGCGGTCGCGGAACCTGATGACCATCCGGCTGGCGCAGGCCGTGGGGATGGACAAGGTGGCGGCCTATTCCGAGCGTTTCGGGGTCTATGACGACATGGACCCGTTCCTGGCCAATTCGCTGGGGTCGGGGGAGACGACGCTCTACCGGATGGTGGCGGCCTATGCGATGTTCGCCAATGGCGGCGAACGGGTGGAGCCGACGCTGGTGGACCGCATCCAGGATCGCTGGGGGCGGACGGTGTACCGCCACGATGCGCGGGACTGCATCGATTGCGGCGATCCGGCCCTGGCGGCGGGCGAGGCGCCGCGCATCGCCGATGACCGCGAACAGGTGATCGACCCGATCACGGCTTACCAGATCACGTCGATGATGCAGGGCGTGGTGGATCGCGGCACCGCGGCGCGCACCGTGAACCTGCCGGTGCCGACGGCGGGCAAGACCGGCACCACCAACGACGAGAAGGACGTGTGGTTCGTGGGCTTCACGTCGAACATCGTGGCGGGCTGCTACATCGGTTTCGACCAGCCCCGGTCGCTGGGCAGCGGCGCGTCGGGCGGCGGCATGTGCGGGCCGGTGTTCAACGAGTTCATGACCCACGCGGTGGAGGCATTCGGCGGCGGCCCGTTCGAGGTTCCGCCCGGCGGGCATTTCATCAAGATCGACCGCGTGACCGGTGCCCGCCTGCCAAACGACGCGAGCGGCCCGAATGTCGTTGCGGAATACTTCCGCGACGGGATCGACCCGGCCTTCGGCGTGGCGGCGATCGACGGGGGCTTCGCCATGGGCGGCAACCTGCCGCTCTTCACCCGGTCCGAGGCGCTGGAAGATGGGCGCGAGGTCACGACCTCCACCGGCGAGGTTCGGCGCATCGCGCCGCAGGCCGGGTTCGGCACGATCAGTTCGGGCGGGCTCTACTGACCTTCACGCTGCGCGCGGGACCTTGATAGAGCGCGCCGCTGGGCGCGACGTTGGTTGAGCGCGCCGGTAGGCGCGACCTTGCCTGCCCACGTCACGCTGATATAACGCGCGCTCATGGCCCGAGGGGGCCGGTTGCTCCGCTTTGAGGAAGGTGATCCATGCGCGCCGAGATCCAGACACTCGTGGCCGATATCCGCAAGTCGCTCGACCTGTTGGGCCAGCGGCTGGACTGGGACACGGCGCCCCACCGGCTGGAAGAGTTCAACGCGATGGCCGAGGATCCGGACTTGTGGAATGATCCCGCGCGCGCGCAGAAGCTCATGCGCGACCGCCAGATGCTGGTTGACGCCATGGCGACCTATCGCGGGCTGAAACAGGATCTCGACGACAATATCGAGCTGATCGAGCTGGGCGAGGCTGAGGACGACGCCGAGGTCGTCGCGGATGCCGAGGCCGCGATCCGCGGGCTGGCGGAAACCGCCGCCAAGAAGGAGATCGAGGCGCTGCTGGACGGGGAAGCGGACGGCAACGACACGTTCCTGGAAATCAACGCGGGCGCGGGCGGCACGGAGGCCTGCGACTGGGCGCAGATGCTCCAGCGGATGTATGTCCGCTGGGCCGAGGCACATGGCTACGACGTGGAATTGCAGTCCGAGGAAGCGGGTGGCGAGGCCGGGATCAAGTCCGTCGCCTACAAGATCAGCGGGCCGAACGCCTATGGCTGGCTCAAGACGGAATCGGGTGTGCACCGGCTGGTGCGGATCTCGCCCTTCGGAAAGGGCACGCGCGAGACGTCTTTCGCCAGCGTCTGGGTCTATCCGGTGGTGGACGACAATATCGACATCGAGGTGAACCCGGCGGATATCCGTGTGGACACCTACCGGTCGTCGGGCGCGGGCGGGCAGCACGTGAACACCACCGATTCCGCGGTGCGGATCACCCACCACCCCACGGGCATCGTCGTGACCAGTTCCGAGAAATCCCAACACCAGAACCGCGACATCGCCATGAAGGCTCTGAAATCGCGGCTCTACCAGATGGAGCTGGACCGCCGGACCGCCGCGATCAACGAAGCGCACGACGCCAAGGGCAGCGCGGGCTGGGGCAACCAGATCCGGTCCTATGTCCTGCAGCCCTACCAGATGGTGAAGGACCTGCGCACCAATGTCGAAACCTCGGACACGGGCGGGGTTCTCGACGGGGATCTCGACAAGTTCATGGCGGCGACGCTGGCGCTGAACCTGAGCGGCAAGAGCCGGGCGGACGCGCAGGCAAACGGCTGACCGGAACGTCCGTGCGGACCCGTTCGGGCGCGGCGCTGCACATGTCGTCGCGCGACGCCATTGTGGGTTTGATCGTGCGGCACTTCCACGGCATGCTGGGGCAAACGACGAAACTTGCGCGAGGAGGCGACCATGGCTCACGTCCGATATCCCAGCCCCGATGGCCCCCGGCCGGACTATTCCGAAACGGCGGCCCCCGCCGCCAAGGCCCCGACCGTCAAGACCATCACCACGGACACTGTCCGGTCGGCCCTGCGCAAGGGCTTCGACGATTTCAAGGCGGCACCCGGCTATGGGCTGTTCTTCGGCGGCGTCTACGTCGTCGGCGGGCTGCTCCTGTGGGCGCTGTCGCGGATGGTGGGCAATGCGGGCGTTCTCGTGCCGCTCGCCTTCGCCTTTCCGCTTCTGGGTCCGTTCCTTGCCATCGGGCTTTACGAGGTCAGCCGGCGGCGGGAGGCGGGCGAACCACTGGACAAGTCCGCGATCCTTGGTGCCGTGTTCCGCCAGCGCGACGGGCAGATGCCCTTCATGGGCGTCGTGATCCTGTTCCTTGCGCTGTGCTGGCTGGTGCTGGCGCGGGTGACGTTCGCGTTGTTTCTCAGCAATGACGCGATGACCAACATCTTCACCACGCGCGAGGCGATCTTCACGCTTGATGGTATCGTGATGCTGCTGATCGTGACCGGCCTGGGCGCGGCCTTTGCGCTTCTGGTGTTCTCGATCACGGTGGTCAGCATGCCGCTGCTGCTGGACCGGGAAATCGACGTGGTGACGGCGACGATCACCAGCGTGCAGGCGGTGATCGAGAACCTGCGCCCGATGATGATTTGGGCGGCGATCGTGGTGGCGATGCTGGTCGTGGCGATGCTGCCCGCGTTCCTTGGCCTGTTCATCGCGCTGCCGGTTCTCGGGCACGGGACGTGGCATCTTTACCGCGCCGTGGTGGACTGAGCGGGGCAGGGGCGCTGGCGCTGCCATACGTGGCATCATTACCGCGCCATGGTGGAATGCCCCGGGCGGGAGTGCTGGTGCTGCGATGACCGGCGCCGACGGGAAGCCCGCGAATGTCGGCGCGTCGTTTCGGTCAGGCCCGTCACCGGGGCGATGATCGGCGGCGCTCTTGTGGCGGGATGGCGGGATTTCACCGCAAACTGGGGATACGGGCAGTTCTTTTGCGGCGTCTACGCGCTGTGCGGCTTGGTGCCGTAGCGCGTCACGGTGTGAACCGGTCAGCGCTATTGGCTCCTGCTGGCGACCGTCAGGTTTCCGCTGCTTGGCCCGGCCTCCGTCCTTGGTCTGTACGAGATCAGTCGGCTGCGCGGGGCTGGCGCGGCTTACATGGGCCGCGCGCTCACCGGCGTCTGGCGCGAGAAGGACCGCCAGATCACGTCCATGGCGGCCGTGTTGATTGTCCTGTTCATCTTCTGCATCTTCCTCGGCCGCGTGGCTGGGCTGGCTGGATGCGGCACCGTCAACGCAGGCGGCCAAATGAGTCAAGGAAATCGCTTATTGACCGAAGGTAAATTTCACTTGTAGGATTTTTTCGGCTGCTTGGGAGAACAATGATGAAAACAGTTCTATCGGCGGTACTTGCCGTCGTACTTCTGTCCGTTGGCGCGCAGGCCGCGTCCATCGTCAGCGCCGTGAGCGTCACGGCATCGTCTGAACGCGCGCTTGTCCCCGCAAGTGCAACGATCAACCAGTCTGGGCTGAGCGCGAGCTATGTCAGCGGCGTGACGGATTTCGATACCTATCTCGGGTCGAACCCGACCCACACGCTGATCGCGCGCGACAACGAATGGTTCTCGGATTTCGGCAACCTGACACCAACCCTGACCTTCGATCTTGGAGCCGTGCTGACCATCGACCGGATCGCGCTCTGGGTCGAGGAATCGAGCGGCTTTTCCACCGCGGCCCTGTCGTCTTCCACCGACGGCGTGACCTTTGGAAGCCTTGGCACGATCAACCCGGCCGACAATCCGCTTGCCGACTACCCGGCCGAGGTCTTCGGCATCGCCACGACCGCCATGCGCTATTTCCGCATGGATTTTTCCGGTTGCCCGCAGCCTGATCCGGGTTCCACCGATGAGTGTTCGCTGGGCGAGATCGCGTTCTCGTCCGTCGACCCGACGTCGACCCCGATCCCTATTCCCGCAGGTGCGATCCTGCTCGGCAGCGCATTGGCCACGGGTCTGGCCGCAACGCGGCGCACGCGCCGTCAGGGCTGAGCGACCGCGAACGTTCCTAGCTGGCCAGGGTCGCGCGATCCTGGCCGGGCTGCGTGACGCGCCCCGCAACGCCGTTCCAGGCGCCGGGCGACAACGCGATCCCCAGAACCCGGTCGGGGTTCGTGGGCGGCGGCATTTCCACACCGGACAGGCGCGAGAACCCGAAGCGTCCGTAATAGGGCGCATCCCCGATCAGCATGACCCTTTGCCAGCCCAGGTCGGCGGCACGGTGCAGACCGTCCCGGATCAGCAGCCCGCCAAGCCCCTCACCCTGCCGGGTCGGATGAACCGCCACGGGGCCAAGAAGCAGCGCAGGCGCACCGCCAACCGCCACGGGCCAGAACCGGATCGCCCCCGCAAGGATGCCTTCGCCGTCACGCGCGGTGACCGACAGGTCGGCGACGGGCGGCACGCCGTCGCGCAGCCGGTAGGATGACAAGGCCTCCCGTCCCGGCGCGAAGCACAGGTCATAGAGCGCCTCGACCTCCCAATGGTCGTCGGGCTTTTCCGGTGTCAGATGGAACACGCGCCACGCCTCCCCCGCGCCGATACAGGGCCGCTCCGCCCGCCCTCGCGGGCCCGCCACTAGAGCGTTTCGCCGTCAGGCGCAATCGTGCGGCAGCATCGCCCGCTCGGATCGGGCGCAGTGTCGCGGATGCGCCGAGCGCCTGTACGGCCATGGTCTACCGCGCGCCGCCGTCCGACGATCACCCGGGGAACGGTGCAGCGATGATTGCTGGATCAGGCCGCCGCGCGCAGCGCGTTCACCATCGCGCCATACCCGCCCTCGGTCTCCACGAAGGCGCGTTCGGCGGCGGTGCTGTCGCGGCCAAGATCGCTGTTGCGATGCGGGAAGCGGCCGAAGCGGCGGATCACTTCGCGGTGGGCGCGGGCATGGATCAGGTTGTCCGCCGCCTCGGGCATGCGATCCTTGAACAGCCGCACGCAGCGGTCCTGGTCCGCAAGGCATTCCGAATGCATCAGCGGCAGGTAGAAGAACTGCCGCTGGGGCCCGTCGATCCGGCGGTCCCAGTCCATGTCGATCGCGTGCTTGGCCTTGGCCCGCGCCAGCGCGTCGCTGGCATAGGCGCGGGGGTCGGCCCGGAACATGTTGCGCGGAAACTGGTCGAACAGGATGATCGCCGCCAGCATGTTGGCAGGTGTCGGATGCCACCCCAGCGCCCCGCCGCGCATCACACGCGTCCAGAGCGCTTCGAACCGGTTGCGGATCGCGGCGTCGAGCGCATCATCGGTAACGTACCACTTGTCCACGCCGGTCTCGTCGATCCAGAAATCGAGGATATCCTGCGCCGAGGCGCCAGCGGTTTCGGGTCGGGTGGTCTGTCCCATGGGGTGTTCCGCCTGTCACGTTGTTGTCTGACTGTTACAAATAAGGTGCCGCCGGGCAAGTGTCGCCTGGAATTCAGGCAGCAGGGGGCGGGAATTCCTCCAGTTCCTCATCCTCGTCCGCGTCGTCCGAGTCCGCCGTCGGCGCCCCGGGCAGATCGTCGTCCGGTCCGGCGGCTGCGGCATTCAGCGTCAGCGCCGTGGCGGTCAGCGTGATCGGCGCGAAGCTGCCCGTTTCGGACGGGGATGGCGCCGGGCGGCGGAAGGACCGGTAGAAGCCATAGACAAGCATCACCGTCAGCAGCGCCGCGATGAAGACGAAGAACCCGCCGGGGCCGAGCCGTTCCATCATCCAGCCGGTCAGGATCGGGCCGCCCATGGCCCCCACCCCGTTGAGAAAGATCAGCTGCCCCGACGCGCCGGGCATGTCGTCGAGCGTCAGGTAATCGTTGGCATAGGCGACCACGAGTCCATAGAGCGGGTTCGCCGCCCCGCCCACGAGAAACGCCGAAACCAGCAGCGCCGGGAACCCGCCGCCCATCAGCCCGACCGCCGTGCCCACAAGACCGACGGCGACCACCATGAGGATCAACCGCCGCCGGTCCATGCGATCCGACAGGTAGCCGATGGGAAACTGCAGGATCAGCCCGCCCACATAGATCGCCGCGACGAAGGCCGAGATCTCGGCCACGCCCAGCCCCGCCTGCCCGCCGAAGACAGACGCCATCCCGAACAGCGCCGAGAAGACGCCGCCCAGCAGGAAACTGCCCACGCAGCTCAAGGGCGCGAGCCGGAAGAGTTGTAATGTGCTCATGGCCTTCGTGGTCTCGAAGGCGGGGGTGGGCGTCGCCGACAAAAGGATCGGCGCGAAGGCTAGCGAGACGAGCACCGACGGCACGACGAACAGCACGAAGCCCGACGGATCGCCCAGCGTCATGAGCCCCTGCGCCGACACGATCCCGCCCATCTGCACGATCATGTAGAGCGACAGCGCCTTGCCGCGGTTCTCGTTCGAGGTCGCGTTGTTCAACCAGCTCTCGGCGGTGACGTAGACCCCTGAAAAGCAAAGGCCCATGAAGGCGCGCAGCACGATCCAGACCCACGGTTCCGTGACCGTGGGAAACAGGATCAGGATCGCCGAGACCATGGACCCGAGCGCCGCGAAGACCCGCACATGTCCGACCCGCCGGATCATCCGCGGCGTAAGGTAGGACCCGCCGAGGAACCCGGCGAAGTAGGCCGACATCACGAGCGACATCTCGAACGTGGTGAAGTTCTCGATGCCCCCGCGCACACCCAGCAGCGTTCCCTGGATGCCGTTGCCGACCATCAGCAGGAACATGCCCAGCAGGAGCGCCCAGGACCGGGACAGGGTGTCGATCATGACGGGACTCGCGTTTTGGGTTCGGGCCGGGCGCGGGTTCCCCTAACGCGGATGCCGGGGCGGCGGAATACCCTTTTTCACAACCTGCCCATGAAAGCGGCAGAGACGATCAACGCTTGCCGCCCGGCAGCAGGAGCGACGCATCGCCATAGCTGAAGAAGCGGTAGCGCTGCGCGATGGCATGGGCATAGACGGCCTGCATCCGGTCCGTGCCCATCAGCGCGCTCACGAGCATCATGAGGGTCGATTTCGGCAAGTGGAAGTTGGTCATGAGACCATCCACGGCGCGGAAATCGAAGCCGGGATAGATGAAGATGTCGGTGGGTTCCGCCATCGGTTCGACGCGCCCCGTGGCACGCGCAGCGGTTTCCAGCAGGCGCAGCGCCGTGGTGCCCACGGCGATGATCCGTCCCCCCGCGGCGCGGGTGCCTTCGATCTCGGCAGCGGCGCGCGGCGTGACCTCGCCCCATTCGGCGTGCATCCGGTGCCGGGCGGGGTCCTCCACCTTCACCGGCAGGAACGTGCCCGCGCCCACGTGCAACGTGACATGGCTGAACCCGACGCCCATGGCCGCGATCCGGTCCAGCAGCGGCTGGTCGAAATGCAACGATGCCGTCGGCGCCGCGACCGCCCCGTTGCGACGGGCGAAGACGGACTGGTAATCCTCCATGTCCTGCACGTCGGCGGCACGGCGTGTGGCGATGTAGGGCGGCAGCGGCATCGCGCCCGCGCGCGCCAGTTCTGCCTCCAGATCGTCGCCCGACAGGGTCAGCGCAAGGATCGCGGCACCATCCGCGTCGCGGCCCCGGAACGTCGCGGACAGCCGGTCGCTGACGATGACGACCTCTCCGGGGGCGAGCTTGCGCAGCGGCTTGACCAGCGCGCTCCAGGCGCCGTCCGCCTGCGGTTCCAGCAGCGTGATCTCGATCCGCGCCTGGCCGCTGCCGGTGTCCGTGGCGCGGTGCCGGATACCCGTCAGCCGCACCGGCAGCACGCGGGTATCGTTCAGCACCAGCCGGTCGCCGGGCCGCAGGAAGGACGGCAGGTCGAACACATGCGCGTCGTCGATACGGTCCGGACCCGCCACCAGCAGCCGTGCGGATGTGCGCGGCCGTGCGGGCCGGGTGGCGATCAGGTCTTCGGGCAGGTCGAAATCGAAATCGTCCAGCGTCACTCGCGGTCCTCGGGCGGGGTGGCGGCGTTCGGGCCGCTGCGGAACATCTCGCGCAGCGGACCGGGTGTCAGCACCGACAGGGGGTTGGCGTTCAGGTCGGGGGCGTCCATGGGGCCGGTCAGGGTGAAATGCAAGCCGATCAGACCCTCGCCCCGCCGGGTCATGAACGCCCCCATCCGGTTGAGGAAATAGAGCGGTGAGGCCACACCCTGCAGTGCCAGCGTGCGGTCGCGCAGGTTCACGCGCCCGTCCACCGCAAGCCCCAGCGACGCCCCGGTGGCCGATGCACTGTGCAGGTCGATCCGGTCGGGGCCGAGCGTGAACTCCGCCCGCACGTCTTCGAACGCCATGCCATCGCCCGCCGCCGCATCGGTGGCCGCACCCGCGCGCAGCGCCGCAGCCCCGCCCGGCGGCAGGGTCAGCCCGGCCAGACGCAACTGGCCGCGATAGCGCCCCGGCCCCGCCA
>NZ_QDFI01000024.1 GCF_003254465.1 Meridianimarinicoccus zhengii | reverse complement strand
GCTCGGGTTCAAGGCGGAACTCGACGGCACACCCCAGCCACCCGACGCGCTGCTGCCACCGCCGCGCGCTACGGACTCGCCTTGAAATTCGACAATCGGTCGCAGAATGAAAGTGTCACGATCCGCTCCATACGTCAGTCTGTTCCGCGAAGGGCCGCTATGTCGGTAACGCGTTGGCACAATGCTGCGCCGCCGCAAGTCCACTTTCCCGCCATCCTGTTGGATACCTTCGCTGACGCAGCGCAAACTGGGTACGTGCAGCGAACGGCGAGACGTCCGCACTGCCGTCGTGGGCCGAGTGAAGATGCTGCGAGGGGCTTGAATGGCCGCTTCGACGGGCGGCACCGCAGCATAAGGCTGGGTCGACCAGCGGCGGCTATAAGCCGTCCTTACCTAGATCTTCTGGCGGATCGTTGCAGTTATCTGGGCCCTACAAGCCATTCTGCCTGTCGATCGTCTCTGCGGGGCGACGGTACTCAAAGGGTCCCACTCCCGACCAATCCTTGCCATTGGGGAACCGGACTTCGACGCCCTCGAGCTCGTGCAGTTCGAACAGGCGCATGTTCACACCTACAATGTCGATCGGGCCGTGTTGGTCCTGGAATGGCTTGGCGATTACGAAATGCAGGGTCGTGTGACAGGACCGGCACGAATGCACTTCTGCGGCGGGGTCCGCCTTGTCATTGCGCATCACTGACGAGGTCGGCCCGTCGGTGCGGACCTGCGACGACGAGAAATACCCCCACGCGCCTCCAGACTTGCGGCAGAGATCGCAGTTGCAGTCATGTATGAATTCAGGCTTCGCTTCGATCGTGATGCGCGCCGCGCCGCACAGACAGGTTCCGGTCATTGTCTTTTCCCATTTTGCTTCGCGGTCGATTTGCATGGCACTAAACGATTGCGTCTAATTTCGGCCGGAGTAAACGGATAGGCAACCCGCCTGCACCATGAAAGTTTGTGTGTCTCCCGCTGCGCCTGACGGTGCGGCAAAAGTCAGCAACGACGAGCCGCGGTGCAGCATTGCTGAGGTGACTGGAGGTCGAATTTGGGCCGTCCAATACGTGGTGGGCGTCGCTGCACGCGCGAAATGGCCCCGCCACAATGGGGTCAGTCTGGGCTCCAAGCGGATTTGCGGCAGGGCAGCGGGTGGGTCCCTTGATAACCGCGCGGCTCTTCGTTCAAGGCCCTCAACCGACTTCCACCAACGCGCAGAATGCTGCATTACAATTTCACGAGATCAGCCATTCGCCGCAGGCGCGCGATCAGCGGCAGCGGCGCGGGGCCTTCCTGCCATTCGCGGCGCGCGCCCGGTTTGCAATGCGACCGCGAAGGTTTTCGACAGTGAACGGCACGTGTGAAGGCTCCGATGCCGCAGGCCCGTGCGGCGGCGTTGACGGACGGCGGCTGCACATGGCGCGGTTTCCGTCAGCCCCCTGCTTCGCCGCATGGGTGCATCAAGATCATCGTGTTCGCTGGCATGCGCCTGCAAGCGCCCACCTCGCGGCGCTGCATCAGCGGCGCGTCAGATGACACGCTTGCGGATCGAGGATGACAACTGTTCGAACCCGATGACCGCAACCAGCACGACGAGGATGATCGCCGCGGCATCGTCATAACGGAAAAGCCGCATCGCCGTCGACAGTTCGACCCCGATCCCGCCAGCCCCGACGAGGCCGAGCGTCACAGCCGAACGGATCGCCTTTTCGACGCTGAAAAGCGATGTCGCCGTCATCGACGCGAAGCTCTCGGGCAAGATCGCGCCCATGATGACCGAAAGCCGGCCCGCCCCGGTCGATGTCAGCGCCTCCGAAGGTCCCTTCTGGACCTCTTCGAAGCGTTCGGAATAGAAGCGCGCGGCAAAGCCGATGGTGTCCATGATGATCGCCAATATCCCGGCAAGCGGGCCGAGGCCGACCGCGACGACGAAGATCAGTGCCCAGATCAGGTCTGGAATGGTGCGCGATACCGCGATCACGAGGCGTGCGACGGTGCGCACCACCCTGTTGGGGCTGGTGTTGCTGGCCGCGAGGATCGCGAGCGGGATCGAGAACAGGCAGCCGAAGGTGACGCCTACGATGGCGATGTTCAGCGTTTCCCACATGGCGTCGGCGATGCCGTACCAGTTGCTGAAATCGGGCGGCATCGCCTGGCCGAGAAACCGCGCGAGGTTCAGCGCGCCGCGCTGCAACCGATCCAGCGACATGTCGGCCGCCCAGAGCCCCTGCAGGAAGAAGGCGAGAAAAGCCACTGCGATGATCCACGCCACCGGCGATGGACTGCGGAACCGGGGGATGGTCGGGGTCTGGTCGGACATGGTGTCTCGCTGGCCTCAGGCTGCGGCGATCTTGGCGCCGGTGGCATCTTCGGGCCGGGTCGCGCCCTCGTAGAGCCCGTCGAGGCGCGCCGGATCGATGCTGCCCGTCGCGTCGTCGATCAGGACGGTGCCGGCCTTCAGCCCGATGACGCGATCCCCGTATTCCCGGGCGAGGTCAAGCTGGTGCAGCGAACAGAGCATGCTCAGCCCTTCGTCGTCGACGATCCGCCACAACAGGTCCAGCACCTCGCGCCCCGCCTTGGGATCGAGGCTCGCGATCGGCTCGTCGGCCACCACCATGGTCGGTTGCTGCATCAGCATGCGCGCGATGGCGACCCGTTGCTGCTGGCCGCCGGACAGTTCCGTCGGCCGATGCTCCGCGCGGTCGGCGAGTCCAACGCGGTCGAGACAATCGAGCGCGCGCGCCCGATCTTCGCTGCGCGCGACCGCGTTGATGCAGTTGAGGATCCCGAGGGGCCGCTGCCCCATCACGCCGAAGAGCACGTTCTGAAAGGCGCTCAACTGCGGCACGAGGTTGAACTGCTGAAACACATAGCCCATCTGGCGGCGGGCCTTGCGCAGGGTCGCGCGGCGCGCCCCGATGATTGGGGTCCCGTCAAGCGTGACCTGTCCCGACGTGGCCGGGGCAAGCCCGTTGATGGCTCGCATCAAGGTGGATTTGCCGCTGCCATTCGCCCCCAGCAGCACAACCCCTTCGCCGCGCCCGACGGAGAATGTCACGCCGCGCAGGATCGCGAGATCGCCGTAGCTGACATGCAGGTCGCTGACATCGAGAACCGGGGCGGTCGCGGTCATGCGGTCTGTCCTTCCAAATCGAATGGGCCGCCCCGCCTGCAATCCGGCGGGGCGGCCCGTGTTGCGTGTGCCGGTGCCGGATCAGCTGCCGAGTTCGATACCCGCGGCCTCATAGGCGTCGCGCACCATGTCATAGATGGCGGGGTCGGTTTCGAAGGACATGTATGCGTCGCGCTCAAGGAACTTGTCCTCGTTGCGATCCGTTTCGATCAGCGCCGACCACAGGGTGTCGGTATGCGCGCTGAGCGTAGCGCGCAGGGCGTCGCGGCAGTCTTGCGGCAGCGACGCGCGCATGACGACCGGATCGCCGGGCAGCGTGTCGGTCTGGGCGAGCAGACGGTATTCGGTGTCGGGGTCCTGTTCGCGCACGGCGTCCCAGTCCTTGTTGCCGCCGCCCATGGCATCGACATCGCCGTTGATCAGCACCTGGATACGCGCATCGCCGGCCATGATGATTTCCAGATCGCGTTCGAGATCGAGCCCGGCCTCGGCCAGCATCATCGACGGGAAGATATGGCCCGAGGTCGAGCCTGCATCCTTCAGTGCCACGCGGCGACCTTCGAGTTCCGCGAGCGTCTCGATGTCGCTGTCCGCCTTGACCACGAAGCTGGAGCCGTAGTTCGGGCGCACGATGGAGAACAGGATGTCCATTTCCGCCAGTTGCTGGAACAGCACGAATTCCGACGGCCCGGCGAACACCAGATCGACCTCGTCGTATTGCAGCGCGTTGCCCGCTGCGGTCCGGTTGGACAGCGAGTAAAGTTCGAGCGCCACGCCGGAGATTTCTTCGAAGGTTTCGGCGAAGGGCGCGAAGGCCTCGGTCAGCGTGGTCATGCCCTAGATGCCGGTATCGGCCATCTTCAGCGGATTGGGGCAGACATCGGCGGGTGTGGATTGTGCGGCAACGGGACCGGCAAGCAGAGCTGCGGTCGCCGCGGACAGGGCCAGACCGTGAAATTTCGTCATCGTCTTGTCTCCTTTCGAGCACGAACCCGACCCGCCTAACAAGCCCACATGACAGGTAGGTGACACTGACCAAAGGCGGCGCATGGCGGCAAAACGCCAATCCCGTGTCGATTGGGGCTTATCAAGGCAATGGGTTCCATTGGTCCCGGCGCGTCTTTCAGCGACGCGCGCGGCTGAAGAAGGTTGATTGCAGACGGCGACCAGGTCGCGATTTCCGCCGCTGACGCCAGGGCGAATTGCCAAAGCCACAATTGGTCGAGCGCCCGCGGCGCTACTGGGCGCTTCGAAACCGCTGCGCGATCCATGAACCGCGGATCTGGTGAAACCATGAAGCAGCACCGGACAGGTGGGCGAGCGGAAAATCGAGCCGGCCGCATCAAGGTATGTCAGCCGCATGGGCGAGAGCTGCCTCGCCGCGCCGGCGTCAGTACAGGCTGCAAGCACCACCTCGCGCGGCGGTCCTGTGGCATGCTCGTCTTGCAAGCCCACGTGAAAAACAGGTGGGAGCTAGGATGGGGCAAGCGCTGCCGCGGCCAACGCTGGTAATCCAGACCGCGAAAATTGCGCCTGAAGTGCTGAACCGGCGCGGCCAGTGTCGGCCAGAACGAAGGCGGCCCTCCGACCTTATTGCTGCCCCGGCTCCAATTGAAGCTGACGCTCCTGTTGCGACTGCTGTTGTTGCTGCTGGAACTCGAGCGCGTCGCGGTTGAGGAAGTCTGGTGCGATTTCAAGCTGGGCGGCCGTCAGATCGACAAGGGCGACGACCGGCCGTCCTTCCTCTTCGCGGAACTCGACGGCATCGCGGGAAAGGGCCACCTGCTTGGAGCCAAAGCCGAGAAAGCCGCTGAGTTCGATAACGACCCCGGCAATCTCATGGTCGGCGTCGAAGAGCAGCGTAGCGACGGTGCCGATCCTTTTCTCTTGCTGGCCGGTGACCGGCAGGCCGATGAGATCGTCTGCCAGGGTCGTTTCCGGGGCCTGCTCGACGATGACCGTATCGCTTGGGATGGTGGGCAGAGCGGTCTCCTGTGCGCCGACAAATGACGGCGACAAGACAATGGCGAACGCCATCACGCTGCGACACACTCGAGGGTCAAGATTGGTAACCATGTGTTTCCGCCTTTCTCTTTGCTGCGCCGGCTGTCTTTCGGACGTTTACTCCGTCCGCTCGGCCAGCGCTTCGTCGACCCGCGCAGCCAGGACCGGGTCGGCCGCCGCGGTGTCGACGATTGCATTGTATTCCTCGAGCGTGATCCCGGGGGTCTGGCTGACAGCTGTCACCATCTCGGTGCCCGCCTGCCGTCGGATCTCGATTTGCTCCAGTTTGCTCTCGGCGGTCTCGAGTTCCGGGGCGTAGGCGGACCGAATTTTTTGAATCTTGGCCTCTGCCATTGCGAAGGCTTCGATCTTGTCCTCGTCGAAGGACGGGGCTTGTGCCAGTACCAACGGGGCGCTGCCGAACGTCGCGTCGTTCGCAAGTGCGACCATGGGCAAGGCACCACCGAAGACGGCAAGTCCAAACGCCGCGAGAAACGTCTTTGCCATTGGGATGTCTGTCATGATTTCGGTCTCCTCGTTCCAGCCGCCGGGCGTCTGGTGGCCACAACGCCCTGCCTAAGAGACAGGCGTTCGGTCCGGAAGGTTGCGTCAACGCCGAAAAAGTAGCGGGGCGCGGTAGAGTGCTCATGAGAGTTTCGTGCCGAGCGGCTGTCACGTGAACCGCCACGACCCAAGAGTTGCGGAGTTCCGTATAGAACCGGCTGATCGGCCGAGATCTTGCTGCGGAGACTGACCCGGATCGCCTCCATCAAAGGATGCGGGGTGTCTCTGGCCGCTGCACGTCATGCGCATCAGTGCGCGGCCGGCAAGATGCCCGACAACCCGAATTCCTGGTCAGGCCGTATTTCGCCAGACCGCTCAATTCGGCGTAACGGAGGCTGGTTGAGGCCCTTCGCCGGGTGCGGACGCCCCAGGTCCTGGCTGTGATCCGAGCGTGTCGGCCATGACGCCCGCTGCCGGGTTGCGCAAGAGCCGTGGGTCCGGCTCAAGAATTGCGGGAGGCGTTGCAGCATCTTCGCGCATCGCATCGCGCACCGTCCGGGCGAGATGGCGAGCCTGATCCTGTGGCAGCGTCGTCGCGATGGAGGAGGCCAGCGGCCCGTCGTGCCAATAGGCCAGCGCCACACCGTCGCGTTCCTGTTCGACGATCGGCCCGGGCCGGTTCGCCCATCGCGGTGTGAGAAAGAGGCTGAACGCGCGACCGTCCTGCGACATGTACTTGAGCGCAACAATCTGGTCCTTGCCGATCCGTACGCCGCGTTTCTCGACGATCGTGAACCCCTGGGACGAAAGATCGGGCGCCGACAGGCGCATGGCCACACCCTCGTCGGCCCAGTTGATGGCAGACCCTGCGGCAACGGTGGAAGCTGCGTTTGCCTCGTTGGAGCCGTGCAGCTGGAACTGGCGATAGCTTTCGTCAAGCAGGGCTTGCCGGATGGGATCGTCATCGCCATTCCCGATCAGCCAGCCGCCCATGCCCGCCGCAACGATCAACAGTCCGGCTGCAGCGCGTCGCATCATGGGTCGCGCCCGCCCTTTGTCCGCGCCGTCCAGAGCAGCATAATGCCTTTCCGGGACCGGCTCGGCGAGGACGCCGGCATAGGCGGCGCGAAGCGCTGCCGTTTGGGCGCGGTAGTCTGCGAGCTGGGCCGCAGCACGCGGACTGTCCGCGACTGCAGATTCCAGCTCCGCCTTGCGTGCGGGGTCATCGTCGAACACTCCGTCGGCGAGCGCGAGAAGGTCCAGTTCGTCGATTTCAAGGCGTTCGGTCATTTCACTTCACCTGCCGTAGACAGAGCTCTGTCGCGTCGAAGTTTGCACGGAGACGCTCTCTTCCGCGCGACAGCCGCGAACGTAATGTGCCCAGAGGGATGTCGAGCGCCGCCGCTGCCTCATCGTAGGACAGGCCCTCGATCGCTGTCAGCGCGATTGCCGCGCGTTGCTCGGTGGGGAGATCACACAAGGCGTCGACGATGTCCCGGCGAACGAGGCCGGCCTCCGGCGACCCCGGCGCAATCGGCTCCGGCGCATCGTCGATATCAACTTCGAGGGCTCGGCGCCTGCGGCGCGTGCTCTGGTTGAGGAACGTCCGATACAAAATCTGGTACATCCAGCCACGAATGGTGCCATGGCGCTTCCACAGGTGCCGCTTCCGGATCGCGCGCTCCAGCGTGTCCTGGACAAGGTCATCGGCCGCGACGGGATCGCGTGTCAGTGCAAGTGCGTAGCGGCGCAATCGAGGGATTTCCCGCGCGATCAGCCATTTCGTTTCCTGCATTTTCGCTCCCGTCGTCGCCCTCGCCACAGAAGTGACAGGCCCAGGTCCGAAAAAGTTCCGCCTAGGGCGTCAGGTTCAAAAAACTCCCGGACCGTGGAACCCCAGAGCATCAGGGACTGTCCTGTCTTCAGGCCAAGCGCAACCCGTCGCGCAGTGGCTGCTGTAACAAACGAGGATGAACGACCATGATCGAGACGCGCAAATTGACGACCATTCTGGCTGGATGCGGACTGGTCGCCGCGCTGGGTGCACTCCCGGCGGCCGTTGCCGCCAATGACGTGACATCGGACCCGACACCGCTCGTCCTGGCTCAGGCAACCGCCTTCGATGACGAGAAAATCGAAGCCTTCGCGGCCGCGCTCGTGCAGGTCGAGGAGATCCGTGCGAGCTACAGCGGGCCGTTTCAAGCAGCCCAAACCGAAGAGCAGCGCCAGCAGATCAATCAGGAGGCTGCGCAGGAGATGATGGAGGCGGTCGAAGAGGCGCCGAACATCACTCTGGAAGAGTATGACGCACTCCTTCAGGCGGCGCAGCAGGACCCGGAGTTGGCCGACCGCATCAATCAGGCGGTCGAGAACACACAAATCTGACACTGTCCGAGCTTTGAGCGCAGTTGCGTGGCGATCCGGTGGATCGGTCTTCAGGGATACCCCTGGTTCCTGAGGCCGCTCTGCCGGAACAGGGGCCTGAGCGGGAGTCGTTCTCAAGAATGCCCGAGCCGCCGCGCAGCTTTCGCCGTGATGCCGCAATACAAAGGTGCATCAGATGACCCGTGCCAGGCTTGACGCTCGAGAGGACTTGCCCAGGCTTCCGGTGCTTCAGTTGGATTCTGACACCGCCTTTCGCGGCCAACCGATCGGCGCGGCGGCCCAGTGTCGTGGCGTCGTGTGGCACGGCAACTGCCTGAGTTGTCGTGACCTTTACTGCCTCCCTGCTGGACTTCGCACACGGAAGGCTCCGGTCTTCCGTGTGCGCTTTTTCGAGGAGCGTCTGAAATCGACCTCGCTGCACCAAATAAGCTGCAGATGCAAAATTGCACGCTTCTTAACCGCTAACCCAAGATCCGCGCTTCTCGCTGAACGGTGGACCGGTATCGGCGGACGTGTCTCGTGCTTCTGACGGTTCCAGCATCCAAGGTGTCGGTTATATCGCGACTGAAGCGGGGACGATATGTCAAGCGTCTCCCCGGCGGGGATGCACCCTGTCTGTTGCATGATGCTTGAGTGAGTTTGCCGCGCCATTGCGGGAACCAAAAAGGCAAGACAGCAGCGCGAATTCCTATCGGTTTGGGAGGGCCGCGGAATGATGAAAGCGCAAGGTTTCGGTTTCGGAACGCAGATCAGGAAGTCACCCTATTTCAACGCGACGGTGCGGTGGGGAGCCAAAGGATTCTCCGTCTATAACCACATGTATATCCCGCGAGATTTCGGCGATCCCGAACAGAATTTCTGGAACCTCGTGAACGCGGCGATCCTGTGTGACGTGGCCGTGGAGCGCCAGGTCGAGATCACCGGGCCGGACGCGATGCGGTTCACCCAGATGCTGACACCGCGCGACCTGTCGACGATGGCGGTTGGCCAGTGCAAGTACGTGCTGATCACCAATGCCGATGGCGGCATCCTGAACGATCCGATCGCCCTTCGGCTGGCCGAGAACAAGGTTTGGCTGTCGCTCGCGGACAGCGACATCCTGCTCTGGGCGCAGGGCTTTGCCGTGCATTCAGGCATGGACGTGACGATCCGCGAACCCGACGTCTCGCCGCTCCAGCTCCAAGGGCCGCAGTCGCGCTACATCATGCAGGCGCTCTTCGGCGATGAGATCGTGGGCCTTCGCTATTTCTGGCTGCGCGAGCTTGAGCTTGACGGCATCCCGCTGGTCGTTTCGCGCACCGGCTGGTCGAGCGAACTTGGCTATGAGCTGTATCTGCAGGACGAAACGCGCGGTGATGAGCTGTGGGAAAGGGTCATGGCCGCCGGCGCGCCCTATGGCCTTCAACCCGGTCACACCTCGACTATCCGGCGGATCGAGGCAGGGATGCTGTCCTACCATGCGGATATGGACGCGCAGACCAATCCGTTCGAGCTTGGTCTGGATCGTCTGGTCAACCTCGATATGGATGCGGAGTTCGTCGGCAAGGCGGCGCTGCGCCGGATCCGCGATGAAGGCGTGGCCCGCAAGCAGGTCGGCCTCGTTCTCGACATTGACCCGCTGGAACGACCGAATACGGATTTCTGGCCTATCCTCAAGGACGCGTCGCGCATCGGCAGGGTGACCTCGGCTGTCTATTCTCCGCGGCTCGGGAAGAACATCGCGCTGGCGATGGTCGATGCCGAGCAGGCCGTGATCGGCAACGATGTTCAGGTGCTCGTGGACAATATGCTGGTGCGCGCCGACATGGTCGAACGCCCCTTCTACGATCAGAAGAAATCGCTCGCCACCGGAGCCGCACAGGTCGCGTGATGCGGGTTGTGTGATTGAAGGCGGGGCAGTTCGGGTGCCCCGCTTTCACGGGAATTCCGGTGCCAGTCGATCTGGTCGAGTGTACGGCGTCCCAGATCTACGGCTGGCGGCGTGACCTGAAGAAGAAGGGCCTGTGGTCGCCGGATCGCGTGGCCGTGTTCGTGCCGGTGGATTCCGGTGAGGCTCAGACCCCGGCGAGCGCGCCCGTCCCGGCGCAGCCATGGTCGTGCCCAGGATCCCGGTTGAGAGGGGGACCGGTTCACGACCGTCGATCAGGCGGTTTGTGACGATCAACCTCCATTTCCAGGTGACGGTACCGTCGGTGTCGGCGGGGGCGGATGGGCTGCGGCCAGTCCCGCATCACACAGCACCGAAGCAGCTTGCAACGCGCGGGCCTCGCACCAGGGCGGGGCGACGATCTGCACCCCGAGCGGTAGCGACCCCGGCGCGAACACAGGCACTGTCACCACCGGCAGGCCGATGCAGGAAAACGGTTGCGCCAGTATCCCGAGGCTGGGGCGCAACGGCAGGTCGGTTCCGTCGAGCGTCAAGGTCCGCGCGCCCAGCACCGGCGCCGGACAGGGTGTGGCCGGCAGCACCAGCAGATCGACATCTCGGAACACCGCGAGCGCCTGATCCAGCCACCAGCGCCGTACCCGTTGCGCCCGGGCGATCCAGGCCGCGGGCAGAAGCGCCCCGGCCAGGAACCGGTCGCGGGTGTCGGGGTCGAATTCATTGGACCGGCTTCGCAAGCGGTCGAGGTGAAACGCGGCGCTTTCGGAATTGGTGATGAGATAGGCCGCGGCGCGCCCGGCCTCGGCCCCGTCGAGGTCGATGTCGCGCAGGACCGCACCCGCGTCGGCCATCCCGGCTGCGGCACGATCGGAAGCCGCGCGGGCCTCGCCCCCTGCCTGCCGCGCGATCCAGCCGGTCGGGCAGCCGATGCGAAGTCCGGCAATTCCACGCGCGAGGTCCGGCAATGCCGGTTCCGGGGCGTCCCCGGCGCAGGCGTGGTCCGCCGGATCGGGGCCCTGCATCGCGTCATAGGCAAGGGCGAGATCCCTGGCGCTGCGGGCAAAGGGGCCAAGGTGGTCGAGGCTGTCAACGAAGGGAAACGTGCCCGCGCGTGACAGGCGGCCATAGGTGGGCTTGAGGCTGAACACGCCGCACAGCGATGCGGGCACCCGAAGCGAGCCGTTCGTGTCGGACCCGAGCGAGATCGGCGCAAGCCCTGCGGCCGTCGCGACACCGCAGCCAGACGAGGAACCGCCGCTCATCCGTCCAGGGTCATGGGGGTTGCGGCACGGGCCATCGTGGGCGTTCTCGCCGGTGAAATCATAGGCGAACTCGCCCATGTTCAACGCACCAACCAGCACCGCCCCCGCACGGTTCAGGCGGCGCAGGAGGGTCGCATCAGTGGTCGCGGGCGGCAGGTCGCGGTTGATGCGCGACCCCGCGCGCGTCGGCAAGCCCGCCACATCGACCAGGTTTTTCACTGCGACCGGAACACCGGCCAGCGGACCGACCACGGTGCCACGCGCGAGCGCTGAATCTATGGCATCGGCCTCGCGCAAGGCGCGGTCGGCCGTGATGTCGGTGAAAGCGTTGAGCATGGGGTTCAGCTGCGCGATCCGCGCCAGCGTCGCCTCGGCCACCGCCCGCGCGCTCACACGGCCATCCAAGACCGCGCGCGCGATATCCCCGGCAGATATCACGGGGCCGAGAGGGTCGGTCGCAAGGTCAAGCATCGGCATCGTTCCCGGTCGGGCGTGGCAAGCGGAAGACCGGCGCGAGGGCGAGGTCGTCGTCCGCCAGGGGCACGGCCTCCAGTATGTCCGTCATCTGCCGGGCGACGACCAGAAACTGCCACACGCCGGGCCGCCACGCCGCGGCAATGGGCAAGCCCACCATCGCCGAGGCCGCGTCGATCTGGTGGTCGGGATCCGAGGGTGCTGCGGTCATTCTGCCGGCTGCGCCTCGGCCGCATCGAATTCAGGCGCGGGCCGGGCATCGGGCGCCTCGGCCCAGTTCAGCCGGTCACACAGCACGAACAGTGCCGCCACCATCCCATAGGCAATCGCCACCATCGGCGTCACCGCAAAGCCGACAGCGGGCCCATGCATGAACCCGAAGAAGGTCAGCACCGCACCGGCCCCGGCGAAACCGGCGGCAAGGACAAAGCGGCGTTCGATCACGAAGACCCCGATGGCGGCCAGGACGAGGCCCGACAGGATCGCCCCGTTCCCGAGGATCGCCAGCCCGTCGTAGAGCACACCGCCCGTTGCCATGGCGGCGATCAGGTCGGGCGTCACGGTGACACCCGCGGCCCCGAGCGCCCCGTCGATCAGCGTCTTCGCCCAGGCTGCAAGATGCGGCACCAGCCCCAGGATGATCGCCGGAGCGTGGGCCAGTGGCGTGGTCTGGAACGCCTGCGCCCCGATCAGCATCCCGATATAGAGCAGGATCGGCGCGATGGCGACTACCGGCACGAGGTTGAGAAACACTGCAAGAATGCCGAACCACGTCAGCAGCAGCACCAATGCGCCGGTGGCCAGCGAATAGCCGATCCGTCCGCCCATTGCCTTCCAGCCCGGGTGACCGATGTAGACCGCGTTGGCGAAAGGCGAGCCGAGCAGCGTGCCGATCAGCGATATGGCGCCCTCGGCGGTGATCGCCTCGGTGGTGGAATAGCTGTCGCCGGCGGCTTCGGCGCTTTCCACGTTGTCCATCGCCTCGACCAGGTCGTAGACGCCGAAGGGAATGGCGGTCACGAGAATGAAGCCGAGGAACTCGAAACCCGAGAACACGTGACCGACGGCCGGCAGCGGGATCGAGAAACCGAAGCTCGCGAAACTGGACAGGAGTGCTGCACCGCTCATGCCGCCGATCTCGGGAAAGCCGAGCGCTGTGGCGCCCCAGGCCACGATCACGCCGAACAGGATCGCGACCAGCCCGGCGGGCAGCCCGCGCGGGTAGCGAACGCCACCGAACCAGCTGGCGAGGATGATCGCGAGGCACGACAGCCCGATGATCGATGTCATGAAGATTTCCAGCGCCGGGCGCATGGCGATGAAGGCGATCGAGACGCCCGCGAGCGTGCCGAGAAGCGCTGCGCGCGGGGTGATGCGGCGGATCAGCGGCGCGACCCAGGCACCACCGAGCAGGATGAAGCCCTGAATGAACACCCAGGCGAGTCCGGCCTCCCACGCCTTCACCGGATCGCCGGTGGTGCCGAGGATCGGGAGCATGATCACGAAGACCACGATGAACATGTGCGGCACCGACGGCCCCGAAGGCAGGGCGCAGACATCGTGGCGCCCTTCCTTCCGGGCGAGCTTGTAGCCCATCCACGCATAATAGGCATTGCCCAGGAAAAGCATGAGCCCGACGGCCGGAAGGATGCGACCGAAGATCAACTCGTCGGGCAGGCCGACCACGAATTTCAGAAGCCCGGTCATCACCAGCAGGTTGACCAGCACGTTGGTGCCCAGACCGAACACGGCGTTCCAGTCGCCTTGGGTCCAGAGTTTCGACGAGGATGCCGACATGGTGTCTCTCCGATTTGAAGGGCGCGGTTTCAGGCGGCTTGCGTGGTGCTGCGAACGGCGGTCGCGAAGGCGCCGGAATCGCTGACCCAGCCGAAGATGCCGCCCTGTGCCTTGATCATCTCCAGCCCGACGCGGTGGAACTCGGGGAAGTACGACGCGCAGGCATCGCCGAGCGCGACGCAGCGGTAGCCCCGGTCGTTGCCCTCGCGGATCGTGGTGTGGACGCAGACCTCGGTGGTCACGCCGCAGACGGCCAGCGTGTCGATACCGGCATTGCGGAGCATCTGGTCGAGGTCGGTCTGGTGAAAGGCGCCCTTGCCCGGCTTGTCGATCACCGGCTCGCCGGGGCGGGGCGCGAGGGCGGCCACGATATCATGGCCGGGCTCGCCCCGGATCAGGATCCGACCCATCGGGCCGGGATCGCCGATGCGGCGTTCAGGTGCGCCGCGCGCGACCTTTGCAGGGGGGGCATCGGACAGGTCGGGGCGGTGGCCCTCGCGGGTGTGAATCACGAGCAGCCCTGCCGCGCGGGCTGCGGCCAGCGCGGTGCGGCACGGTCCGACCGCGCCCTGCAACAGGCCGACATCGTTGCCCAGGGCCTCGCCGAAACCGCCGGATTCAAGAAAGTCACGCTGCATGTCGATGATGACAAGTGCAGTGCGCGCGGGAACCAGCGTGATCGGGGCCGGCTCGGCGTGCAGGGATATGCCGTGCGTCATGCCCGTGCCCCCGTCACCGCGGCGCCGGGGGCCTTGTGGGGGCGCCACGCTGCGTCTAGCCTTGGACCAGCGGTCAGATGGAAGGGGCGGCAATGCGCGCGTTCGATGCAGGAAACGTCCAGTCCGAGGTCCGCGCTGCCTTCGACGCTTATGAGGACGCGCTTCTGGCCAACAATGTCGAGACGTTGATCGGTTTTTTCCGCGACGATCCCGCGACGGTGCGAATGACCGATGAAAGCGGCCATTACGGGCTGGACCAGATGGCAGCCTTCCGCAGGGGGCGCGATACCACCGACATCGCGCGCGACCTCTTGCGGGTGGACATCATGGCGCTGTCGAACGACGTGGCGGTCGCCACGGCCGAGTACCGGCGCCGTCTGTCCGGGCGGCGCGGCGCGCAAACCCAGGTCTGGATACGCCTGCCGGAGGGGTGGCGCATCGCCGCCGCGCATGTGAGCCTCGGCGCCTGAACTGGCGGCATTATCAAGGACACCTGCCGGTGCCGCCGGATCTGCCGTTCCTGGTGTGGATCGCGCTGTGTCTGACACGTCGTTTCCCCTTCTGACAGCCGATTGCGGATCCGCCTGCGCCATCGGAGGGCGCGGCCGACCTTGCACATGCCGAAACGCTGCGCCTTCCTTGCGCTGAACTCCAATGCTATATTCTCAGCAGAACGCTGCATTTCATGCAGCGCTATTGAAAGAGTTCCGCCGCATGAGGCACTTGCAGACATTGTACCTGATCAGGGATGTCGCGCGGGCGGGGTCGATCCGGAAGGCCGCCGAAGACATGAACATCACCTCGTCGGCGCTGAACCGGCGGATCCAGGCGTTCGAGGCCGAACTTGGGTGTCAGGTGTTCGAGCGTTTGCCACGCGGCATGCGCCTGAACCCCGCCGGGGAGTTGCTGATGCAGCATATCCGCAGCCAGATGAGCGACCTCGATCGCCTGCGCGGACAGATCGCGGACCTCGCGGGCGAAAGGCGGGGTCACATCTCCATCGCCTGCAGTCAGGGCCTGAACCCGATCTTTCTGCCGGACCAGATCTCGAAGTACCGCGCGCAGCACCCCCGCGTCACGTTCTCGGTCAGGGTCCGCGATCGGGCCGACGCGGAACGCGAGCTTGGCACATTCTCGAGCGACCTGGCACTGGTGTTCGAGCCGCAGTATCTGGCCGATTTCGAGGTCATAAAGGCGGTCGCCCAACCGGTCTGCGCGATCATGGCGACCGATCATCCGCTCGCCGGTAAGCCGAAGCTGCGGCTGCGCGACTGCCTGCATGGGCCCCATGTGGTGCCGTCTGCCGAATACGGGGTCAGGCATCTGCTGGATGTGGCGACACGCGGACGCTCGCTTGCGCTCAACCCGGTGATGGAGGCCGACAGCTTCGAGTTGATGCGCGAGTACGTGTTGCGCGAACGCGCGGTCAGCTTCCAGATCCCCATCGGCCTGCTGCCGCTGCGCGACCCCCGCTTGGTGGTGCGCGCCCTGCATGCCCGCGACGTGCCGACGGGGATGCTCCTGCTCGGGCAGTTGCGCGGCCGCACGCTTCCGGTCGCGGCTGCCAAGTTCGCCTTGCAGGTCGCGGCGGCGCTGGACGAGCTTCTACCTGCGACAGTCGATGGGTGATCGGCCGCGTGCATCGGCGTTGATGCTTTAATCCCCCGGCGGGATCGATGTGGCGGCAGGCCTTCCCTTGCGGACAATGCCATCAGCGGACCAGAGACGTAACCATCACACGCGCCACGCCACGACGCAGCAGAGCGCGATTCAGTTGGCCAGGTGGTCGGCGGTGGCCAGACGCAGTTCCTCGATCCGGCAACCGTCCTCAGGGTCCGCAAGGATGTCTCGATCATCCGGCGCCGGGCATGCCTGCACCTCGATCGTTCGGGGCCACACGACGTGTCATGACCAGATCGGTGCTGGCAGGGCCAAGTCCGGGAGGCGATCACGTCGCCAATCGACCCTTGGGTAACTGCAAGCGTGGCCGGATGGATACGAAAATGCGCACGCCCCACGAGTTCATCTCAGTTCAAACCGCGATTGCCTGAGTGTCCGGCAGAACGGGTGCAAGACCAGCCCGTCTCTTCAGTGCGCTGGCATTTGGAGGCGATCTTCTTGACGCGGACGGCCGATACAATCCCGAAGGTTTTTGAACAAAGTCTCACATCTCCCGCATCCGGGTCGCACATGTGTAAGGCAATCGCCGGTCCCGACGGGTGCGCCACGGGGCGGGGGGCAGGCTGGCGGATTGTGTTGACCATCCCGCCTGACAGCACGGCAGACCCGACCGGACAAGGGAGGACAAGACGTGCGAAAGCTCAATTGCGTCAGGCGCGCGCCACCGGGCACTGCAGACCCCGCACGAGGCGCTGACATGGGCGACTTGCGGGCGGCCACCGCGCCGCGCGGGCCCCATGACCCTCCATGCGTCTGCTTGCAGACAGTCCGCCACGACGAAACGTTCCTCCGCTCCAGTGTGGAGCTTGAGCCCGCATCCCATCAACAGACCCGCTCCGGCATCGACAAAAGGAATACCGACATGACATCCCCGACAATCGACACAAGCGCCATGGCGCGGACGCAGCGCGAGATCGCGGTTTTCGCACCGGATGTGCCGGACCGGCAGGTGCTCATGGACGGGCTGCGGGCCGGGATCATCCCTGTGGCGCTGCCCGGGTCGGATGACGGGCTTGCGGACCTTGCGGCCCTCTTGGCGGGCGTGCGCGGGCTTGACGCGCTCCACGTCTTTTCCCACGGCGCGCCGGGGCGGCTGTTCCTCGGCACCGTGCCGGTGACGGCGCAGACGCTGGCGGCAAACGGCCCGCTTCTGGCGAAGATCGGCAGCGCGCTGGCGCCCGAGGGCAAGGTCGTCCTTTACGGCTGCGAGGTGGCGAAGGGGGCCGAGGGCCGGGCCTTCGTCGCCGCGCTGGAAGCGGCGCTCTGGCGGGAAGTGGCGGCGTCGGAGACACCCACCGGCGCGGCTGCGCTGGGGGGCGACTGGCGGCTTGCCGACGCGTTCGGCGCTGACGTGGACCCGGCGATCCGGCCTGCGGCGCAACAGCAGTACACCGGCCTTCTGGCACCCTATCCCTATACTTACACGGTCACCAATAACAACCTGAGCGGCGAAGGCAGTCTCGGTTACGCGATCGAACACTCAGGCGCCGACCGGATCGAGTTTTCGGAAGGCTTCACCATCGATCTCGACGGGTCGAGCATCGTGAACACGCTGCCGTATATCACCCGCAGCCTCGTCATCGACGGCGATGTCGACAATGACGGCGTCGCCGACGTGACACTGACGGACGGTGACAGCACGAACACCGTCAGCGCGCTCGTCTTGGATGGCTATCACATCGACGTCACCATCGAGGGGATCGTCTTTCAGGGCCTGTCGTCCACGCAGGACGGCACCGCGATCCGCTTTAGTGGGGACAGCCAATCCTCCACCCTGAATGTCGAAGCGTCCGAGTTTCGCGATCTCACCAGCACGGAAAAATTCGTCCCGGAAACCGGCGGTGCGATCACCGCGGGATCGTTCAATACCGTCAACGTGGACCGCAGCATCTTTACGAATGTGACGCAGACCGGAGACGGCGCCGTCATCGGGATGAACATGAATTCCACGATCAACCTCACGAACAGCCTGTTCTACGAGAACACGGTCGGGTCCGGGGTTGTCGTGGCTGGATATAATGGGTCGATCACGCTGAGGAACGTCACCGCGGCGGACAATTCCATCGCCACAACGTACCTTAGCAGCTCTGGGTCTGCGTCCGTCTATAACTCCGTGATCGAATCCGGCACGACTGTAGGCTATGACTCCACCTATCTGTTCGCGGGCGACGACCTCTTCGCGGACGCCGCGAACGACGATTATCGCCCTGCCGAGGGCTCGTTGCTGATCGACAACTTCCTCAGCAACAATGGCGAGGTATCCGGCACTCTCGATCTCGCCGGTGCAGACCGCATCCAGAACGGCACAGTCGATTTCGGCGCCTACGAAGGGGCGGCGGTCGCGCCGAACGCCGCGCCGGTCTTCGACGGCGACAGCGACGATGACGGGACGATCGACACGGCGCTGACGGTGACCGAAGACAGCGGCGCGACCAGCCTCGATGACATCCTCGGCGTGACCGACGCGGACACGGGCGACACCCTGACCTGGAGCATCGTGTCCGGTCCGAACGGCACGCTGGGCGGGTTCGACTCTGCCACCGGATCGGCCACCGGCAGCAGCGTCACCCCGTCCGGCCTGACCTACACGCCGGACCCGGATTACAACGGCTCCGACAGCTTCGTGGTGCAGGTCAGCGACGGCACCGACACCGACACGATGACGGTCAACGTGACGGTCGAAGGCGCCCCGGACGTCGACTATATCGAGGTCATTCCCGACTCCCATGGCATCGGCGACCCCATCTATGCCGTGGTGGCTTTCGACCAGGCGATGCAGCTCGATACCGAACTGGGTTCGCCGACACTCACGCTGGACATCGGTGGCACGCTGCGCGAGGCAACCCTTTTAATTTTCGACGTCAATAAATTGGGATTCTCCTACACAGTGACGGCGGACGACAGCGATGATGCGGACGGGATCACGGTTCCCGCGAATGCGCTCAGCCTCAACGGCGCGACGATCACCGGCACTGACGGGCAGCCCGCCAACATCACCCATGACGCCGTCGCCGCCGCGAGCGCGACGGTGAGCATCGCCCCAACGGTCACCGTCACCGTCGACGATGACGCCCTGATCGCGGGCGAAACGGCGACCGTCACCTTCGAATTCTCCGAGGCCGTCACGGACTTCACGCTCGACGACGCGACGGCTGCGAACGGCACCCTGTCAGGTCTGCTGAAGATGGGCGCCACCACCTATATCGCCGTGCTGACGCCCGACGCCGACACCGAGGTCGCCACCAACGTCGTCACGGTGGACATGACCGGCGTGCGCGACACTGCGGACAACGCCGGGACGGGCACGACCGACAGCGCGACCTACGCGGTCGACACGCGCGCGCCGACGGCCGTGTCCATCGTCCGGCACGCCCCGGCCGACGCCACCACGGACGCCGACAGCGTGACCTTCCGCGTGACCTTCTCCGAGGACATGGACCCGGCCAAGGTCGGCGCGGCCGATTTCGTGCTGTCCGGCACCGCCGCGGCGGATGCCACCATCGGCGACCCGGTGCAGGTGTCCGGCGCCCCGGCGGCCTATGACGTGACGATCACCGGCATCGCGGCCTCGAACGGCACCCTGAACCTCGATCTCGCGGATGGCGCGACGCTGCTGGATGCCGCCGGCAACTCACTTGCCGTCACCGCGGTCTCCGGCGCGGACGAGACGTATACCATCGCCAACAACACCGCGCCCGCGGTCAGCACCAACACGGGCGCCACGCTGGACGAAGGGGCGAGCCTGACCATCACCGCGGCGGAGCTCAAGGCAATCGACGCCGAAGAGGCCGCGGCAGCGCTTTCCTTCAAGCTCGGGACGACGACCGCCAACGGCGCGCTCTGGCTGGATGACGGGGACGACACCCTCGAAAAGGGTGAGGAACTGATCGCGGGGGAAAGCTTCACCCAGGCCGATATCGAAAACGGCCGCCTGCGCTACAGCCATGGCGGTTCGGAAACGACCGCCGACAGTTTCAGCTTCACCGTCTCGGACGGGATCGCCACGCTCGACCCGCTGACCTTCAACCTGTCGATCAATCCGGTCAACGACCTGCCCACGGGCGGGGTCACGATCAGCGGCACGGCGGCGCAGGGCGAGACGCTGACGGCGGCGCACGATCTGGGCGACGCGGACGGGCTGGGCGATCTCGCCTGGCAGTGGCGGCGCGACGGCGCGGCGATCGACGGGGCGACGGGGCCGAGCCACACGCTGACCCAGGCCGATGTCGGCGCGAAGATCACGGTCGTGGCGTCCTACACCGATGACGGCGGCACCGCGGAAAGCGTGGGGTCGGAGCCGACCGCGGCAGTGGCCGACGTCAATGACGCGCCGACCGTGGCCCTGTCGAACGCCGTGACGGAGATCGGCGAACACACCGACACCACAAGCCGGGTCAAGCTCGCCGATATCGAGGTGGGCGACGACGCGCTCGGGACCAACGCGCTGACGCTCGGCGGTGCCGACGCGGCGATGTTCGAAATCCAGGGGGCCGCGCTTTACCTCCGTGCCGGCGCGGTGCTCGACCCGGTGGCGAAACCCGTGTTCGACGTGACGGTCTCGGTCGACGACGCCACGATCGGCGCCACGCCGGACGACACCGTCACGTTTTCGCTCAAGGTCAAGGACATCAACGATCCTCCGTCGCTCACGCTGGAGATGCTGCTGGATCGCATCGCAGGCGGGATCGACACCACGACCGCCGTCGCGGTCGCGCGGCTCGGCATCACGGACGACGCGATGGGCGCGAACGATCTGTCCCTGAGCGGCGCCGATGCCGGCATCTTCGCGATCGAGGGCGACACGCTTGTCATCGCCCGGGACGCAAAGGTCGAATTCGGTGACGACGGCCTCATTGAAGTGGAGGTCAGGTTGGACGATCCCGCGCTTGGCGCCGGTCCCGAGGATACCGCGCGGGTCGTCGTGCAGGAGCTCGGCAGCAGCGGCGGGGAGTTGTCGGGCGGCACCGGGAAGGACACGCTGGTCGGCGGTGACGGCAACGACATGATCGCCCCGGGAACCGGGTCCGACCGGATCTCGCTTGGTGGCGGCGCCGACCATGTTGGCGGCGCGGCGGACGACCTTGATGGCGACAGGATTGTCGGGTTCGGGAACGACGATGCGATCAGCGTGTCCGGGATGGTGTTCACCCGCGAAGACCTGCAGGTCTCGGCGACGGTGGATGGTCTGGATCTGCGCATCGACGGCAGCAAGTATCTGCGTCCGGACACCGTCCTGCACCTGGATGGGAGCTTCGACGCCGGCGATTTCATGGCCGTGCGCACGGGGGACGATGTGGAGATCACCTTCGCGCACTTCCTGCCGACGCTCGCCGAGGGGCAGAATGTCGATCCGCAGGGGATCAATGGCATCGTCAACCAGAAGTTCCTGAACGGCGACATGGCCAGGGATTTCGACATCGAGTTTCTCGATCTCGGCTATGCGGGATATGACAATGTCATCGGTGCCTACGAGATCACGTCCGACGGTGCGATCGTCGATGTGCAGATCCTCAGCTTCAACGCGAATGCCGACAAGGGGGGCGCAGCGCGGATCGAGGACGTCGATCCCGGCAATGCGCTGGCCTTCTTTATCGCACAAGACGCGGCGGGCGCGCTGGCAGGATTCGACGCGACCGACACCTTCGATTTCGTCGATCTCGAAGGCGGGTCGGCGGGGCTGGACGATGGCGCGGGCATCCTGCTTCGCGCGAACGGCACCGTGATCACGGCGCCGGTCTATCACAGCTATTCGACCAGTCAGAACGCGGACGGCGTGCAACACGTGCTGTCGGGCGTCGAAGAGGGCGGACAGAGCATCGTGGTCGGGTTCGAGGACATGACAGGCGGCGGCGACCGCGACTACGAGGACGTGGCCTTCCGGATACTCGCGGCGGATAGCTTCCTCCTCGGGTGAGGCGATCAACGCAACGGGCGGCCGGGATCAAGATGTCGCGGCTGCTTCGCTCGGGCGGCGCGGCCATGGTGGCCTGCGCCGCTTCCCGCATCAAACGTCGCAACACGTTCTCGGCCAGCACCAGTTCTCGGCAAGCTTGGGCAACCCATGACGGTCGTGATCTTGAACTCCCGGTTGAACTTCCGTCTCGGCACATGAAGTTTCCAGTGCCATGGTCAGGACCTTATCTTCGTGTCCATGAGTTCACCGCGGATACCTAGTGCTTCCTTCGGTTTCCACGAGAGGACCGCCACTTCAGTCGTGGGATCGAGCACCTATGATGTACTGAAAACATGCGATTTTCGGCCCTGTGCGGAATCAGTGCTTCGTCCCAAGATCAAGCTATGTCGCGCGATCGAAGTCATCGGCGGTATCTTGCCCTCGATACGGTCGAGCAAGTACCGTGCCGCAAGCTGACCGGTTTCACGCACGGCAAGATCAATCGTCGTGAGGGGGGGATCCAGCAGAGATGAGATCGGCAGGTTGTCGAACCCGGTTATGGAGATTTCGGACGGAATGCTCACGCCCAGCCGCCGCGCCTCCAGCAGCGCCCCGATGGCGAACACGTCCGTGCTGCACATGAGCGCCGTAGGCGGTGCGGCGCAATCGAGGATTGATCTCAGGACGCGGCCACCAGCCTCGTAAGTTGGGAGGCCCTCGAAGACGAACTCGTCCGGAAGTGACAGCCCGCGCGCCTCTAACGCGGTTCTGAAGCCCCGCAGCCGTGTACGGGCCCGATCGTTGTTGTTGAGCGGAAACTCGACCACGGCGAACCGACGATGGCCCAGGTCGAGCAAGTGATCAGCGATCTCATGTGCTGCCGCGAACTTGTCGGCGCCAACCTGCGGGCGCTTCACCTCCCGGTCGATCGTCCACGTGGTCACATAAGGCACACCACGGCGGTCGAGCAGATCGTAGATGTCTGGGTCGCGCGCTAGCCCGACAAGCAGAAGTCCGTCGACATTGCGTCCGATCATGGTGCGGATGAGGTCGTGTTCTTGCCCCGGTTCGTACTGGCCGGAGGAGATCAGAAGCGCGTAACCGGCCTGTGAAAGCTGGTCGGCCATGTCACTGAGTTCGCGGGAGAAGAGCGCGTGGTCGAAAGTGGGCACGATGGCCCCGATGGTGTGCGAACGGGACATTGCGAGTGCCCGGGCCGTCATGCTCGGGACGAAATCAAGCTCGGCGATGGCCCGTGAAATGCGCTTGCGGGTCTCCTCGCGAATTTTCTCCGGCTCGTTGAAGAAACGCGACACCGTGGTCTGGGAAACGCCCGCCTTGCGCGCGACGTCGAGCAGATTCGTTTTCGTTGCACCGGTCACTTGCACATCGCTCCGTTGAGGTCCGGATGCCCGCGAGAGGGTCGGACTATGACAAGGTGACGGCTGCAGATTTGCGTTGCAAGTGCCGTTGTGTTCTTATGGAAGCGGTTCCATCGTGGAATTCACATCAAAAGCCAGCTCAGAAATGGCGATGTCCAGCAAGGAGACGGAGCAATGAAAAACCCACATTCAAACGTGCACCGGGGTGCTGCAGCCGCAGCCGCGCTGGCCGTGATCGCAACTTTCGCGCCGCCACCCGCCGCCGCGCAGGAGGACGAGACGATCACCTGGGCGCTGCCCGGTCTGCCCAATACGCTGCTCGTGGCGCATGCATGGAGCGTGAATACTGGCGGTGTCATGTCTCTCGTGCAGGAGGGGCTCGCGGCATTCTCCAACGACCTCGCGCTGACGGACGGCGTGGCGGACGAATGGGAGCAGGTCGACGAGACAACCTATGTCTACAGCATCCGCGACGGCGTGACCTTCCACGACGGCAGTCCGGTGACGGCGGAGGATGTGGCCTACTCGATGAACTGGCACCTGGATCCGGAGAACGGATCGCAGATGGCGGCGTTCTATTCCGCCGTGGACACGATCGAGGCGACTGGAGAGCGTGAGGTGACGGTCGGGCTGACACGGCCGGACGCGCAATTCGCGTACACGCCAGCGCACATGTCGGGCTTCATCATGAAGCGTGCGCAGATCGAGAACAATCCCGACACCTACGGGACACCGGACGAGTTGCCGCTCGGTACCGGGCCTTACGCGTTGGTGGAGTTCGTTCCGGGCGAGCGCATCGTGCTTGAAAAGAATGAAGACTACTGGGGGACGGAGCCGAATTTCGAGCGGATCGAAGTGCTTGCCATCCCCGATGGTCAGACCCGCCTGTTGGCGATGCGCAACGGCGATATCGACGGCACGTTCGGTATCCCGATTTCCGAGGCCGACCAATGGAGCGGCCTGGATGGCGTGAACGTGGTGACGACGCCGTCGTTGGGTGTCTATTTCCTGACACTGGATTTCGACACGCCGCCCCTCGACAATGTGCATGTGCGCCGTGCCATCGCCCATTCGCTGGACCGCGAAGGGCTGGTGAACGCGCTGCTGGCCGGTAATGGCGACGTCGCCCGTGCCATCAACCCGCCGGAGATGTGGGCCGGCGTGAAGCCCGTCGCGGAGGTGCGCGAATTCTACGACACGCTCGACCAGTACGAATTCGATCTCGACAAGGCGGCCGCCGCCTGGACGGAAGCGGGCGTCGACGGGTTCGAGATGTCGGTCCCGGTATCGTCGGCCGACCCATACATGTCGTCGATCATGCTGACCCTGGCGCAGAACGTGGAGCCGCTGGGCATCGATCTGAGGGTTCAGGAACTCGACCATACCCAATGGCTCGACGCGTTCATGTCCCACGAGGATCTCGGCATCCAGATGCGCCGCTACTTCCCCGACTACGCGGACCCGGCGAACTACCCGTTCCTGTTCTTCGCGAGCGAGAACGCGGTGGTGAACGGGTCGAACACCTCGAACTACCGCGATGAAGTAGTGGACGGCTATCTCGCCACCGCGCTGCAGGAGACGGACACTGACACCCGTGCCGAAGCTCTGATGAAGGTTGCCGAGAAGGTCAACGCCGACCTTCCGGCGATCCCGATCTTCTGGCCAGCCTCTGCCATGGCGATCGACGCCGAACTTGAACTCGAGGGGTTCACCGCCTTCTGGTACAACACACCGTGGGCCGTGCGCGGGTTCGAGCGCAAGTAGGCGGCGGCGGACCCGGTGCAGGGACACCTTCCGGCACCGGGTCGCACACGACGGAGAATTTCATCCATGCCGATTTCCCTGATGCGGCCAGGCGAGTTGCGCCTCGACCGGTACGGCAGGGCCGTCTTCACGCTCTCGCCTGATGGGCGTGCGCAAGGCGAAAGCCTGCAGACCCGCATCTGGCGCGTCACGCCCGGCAACGAGCCGGAGCGTCTTTCCGATGGGCCCGGTTGTGACAAGGGGCCGACGCCGTCTCCCGTCGATAATCGCATCGCGTTTCTGTCTGACCGGGAGCAGCGGGGGTGCTTCCAGCCCTTCCTGATCGACGATGGTGCGATTGCCGGACCGCTTTGCGCGCCGCATGGCACAGTTGAAACGCTGAGCTGGTCGCGCGATGGCGCGGCGCTTTACCTGCTGGTGGCCGAGGAAGGGCTGGACACGGCCAGTTGCGACGGCGCGCTGCCGCTGGCATGGAACGCGCCAGGCGATCCGCGGGTGACCGATGGCAGACCCGTGCGGCGCTTAGTGCGGTTCGACCTGGAGAGTGAAGAAGCGACCGAAATCTCCACGCGCGGGCCGTCCGTGTGGGAATTCGATGTGGGGCCGGATGGCATGATGCTCGCCATCGTGTCGGACGATCCGACAGAGCGCGGCTGGCACGGGGCGCGGCTGGTCCGGATCGGCCCGCATGGCTGCGAGACGATCTACCTGTCGGACGAACAGATCCAGTGTCCTGCCATTTCGCCCTCGGGTGATCGGGCGCTGATCCTCGAAGGTCCTGCGAGCGACAGGAAACTCGTTGCCGGTCGCCTTCGGTTGATCGACCTGGCCACGGGGGAAAACCGTCTGCTCGCCGCAGCCCGGCTCGATGACCTGACCCATGCCGCATGGCTGTCGGACACGGTGATCGGGTTCTCCGGCTGGAAGGGCTTCGGGTGCCGCTATGGACGGATCTCGACGGACGGGGAGGTGCTGTCCGAATATGCTGACGACGCCCAGCTCGGGCCGGGCCGGTTCGCCGCTCGGGTGGAACAGGGCGCGAGCTGCGAGATGACAATCCGCGAAAGCACGGCGAACCCGCCCGAGATCGTTCTGCGCACCGGGGATGAATGGCGCAAGCTCAGTGCTTTCAACCAGCACGCTGCCGCGCAAGCGCCGCCGCATGAAACGCGAAAGCTGGAATGGCATGCGCCGGATGGCACCGAGATCGGCGGCCTGCTGCTCGATCCCGGCGGCCCTACGCCGGGGCCCCTGATCGTCGTGGTTCATGGCGGACCCACGGCGTCGGCACGTTGCAGCTTCGATCCCGGCGGTGCGTTGCAGTACGTCGAGGCCGGCTTCCGCGTTCTGCTTCCCAACTATCGCGGCAGCGTGGGGCAGGGCCGGGATTTCACCCGCGCCGTCATCGGCGACCCGGCAGGCGGCGACTGGGCGGATATCGTCTCCGGGGTAGATCACGTCGTGGCCCAAGGGCTGGCGGCGCCGGGTCGCATCGGTATCACCGGGTCAAGCTATGGCGGATTTCTTTCCGCATGGGGGGCGGCGAATAGCGACCGCTTCGCGGCGGCGGTGGTCGTTTCGTGCATCAGCGATCTTCTGGCCTGCAACTACGATTGCAACCATGCCTTTTCCGAATGGGTGGCCGACGGCCCGGCGCACGCGGCGACGACACGCGCACTGCTGATCGACCGTTCGCCCATCCACAATCTCGCGCCGGGCGCGACGCCGACCCTGTTCCTGCACGGCGAGCGCGACCGCTGCACACCAGTGACCCAGGCCGGGATGATGTATGCCGCGCTGCTGCACCGCGGCACGCGGGCGCGTCTGGTGGTGTTCCCGCGGGAAGGGCACATGATCGAGGAAACCGCGCATCGTGCTCGCCTCTCCGGAGAGGCCTTGGACTGGTTCGCCGAACATCTGGGGCATTGCACTTGAACCGCGCCCTGATCCGATATGTGGCCTTGCGCCTGTTCACGGCGATCCCGCTTCTGCTGGTCATTTCGGTCTTTGTCTTCGTGCTGGTGCATCTTGCCCCGGGCGACGCGGCAAGCGCGCTGACCGGCGGGCGGGCGATCTCGCAGGAGGCGATGGACGCCTTGCGCGCCAAGTACCATCTCGACGAGCCGATGGTCGTTCAATACCTGCGCTGGCTGGGCGACGCACTGACCGGCGATTTCGGCACCTCCGTGCAGACGCGCCAGCCGGTGGTGACGGCGGTTCTGGACCGCGCACCTCTGAGCCTTTGGCTGACCTTCTATGCCGCGATGATCGTGCTTTGTGCGGGCGTGCCGCTGGGGCTGGCTGCCGCACTGCGCCAGGGCTCGCGTCTGGACCGCAGCGTGGTCACCCTGTCGGTTTTCGGGGTCAGCACGCCAGCCTTCGTGAGCGGGCTTTTCCTGCTTTACTACCTCGGCTTTGTCGCGGGCCTGTTCCCGGTTTTCGGGGCCGGGCGCGACGGGGGCTTCTGGACCCGCGCGTGGCATCTCACGCTCCCCGCGCTGGCACTGGCGCTGTCGGTTCTGGCGATCGTGGTGAAGATCACTCGCGCCGCGGTGATCGAGGAGATGGAAAAAGACTACGTCGCCTTCGCGCGCGCGCGGGGCGTGCCGGAGCGTCGCATCATGCTGTCCTATCTGCTGCGCAACGCGATGGTGCCCGTCGTCACGGCGGCGAGCGTGATCGTGGTGGCGACGATGGCCGGGGCGATCTACGTCGAGATTACCTTTGCGCTGCCCGGGCTCGGAAGCCTCCTGGTCGACGCGGTGCGCCAGCGCGACATCCCGGTCATCCAGGGGGCGACACTGTTCTTTTCGGTCTTCGTGATCCTGGTGAACGTGGCGACGGATATTCTCTATGTGCTGATCGACCCGCGCATTCAGTTCGGAAAGGCGGCGCGATGACGGGGCAGTCGGTGCAAGCAATCGGCGGACGCATTGTCGGCGCCATGTCCCCGGCGCTTTGGGTGGCTGCGTGCTGCGTTCTGGTGGTGCTGGTCTGCGCCATCGGCGGCGGTGCCGTGGCGCCGGGGTCGCCCGACATGCAGCGGCTTCTGGTCGGCGACACGCCGCCCTCGGCAGAGTTCTGGGCGGGCACCGACAAGCTCGGGCGCGACGTGCTCGCCCGGACGGTCGCCGGTGCGCGAACGGCGCTCATCGGCCCGACTGTGGTCGCCGCCGGTGCCTTCGCCATCGCCACCGTTCTTGGTCTCATCGCAGGGTATTTCGGCGGCTGGATCGACAACGTCATCATGCGCGGGGTGGACATCATCCTCGCCCTGCCGGGGCCGCTGATCGCCATCGTCGTCGTGGGCGTGACCGGTGGCGGATACTGGACGGCCGTGAGCGTGCTCATCGTACTGTTCGTGGCGCCCGACACCCGGATCGTGCGCAGTGCCGTGCTGGTCCAGCGCAGCCAGCCCTATATCGAGGCGGCACGGATCCAGAACATCCCGCGCCACCGGATCCTGTTCGTGCATATACTGCCAAACGTCATGCCGATCATCCTGTCCTATGCCGTGCTCGATTTCGCCTTCGCGCTGGTCAACCTTGCGGGCCTGTCCTTCCTCGGCCTTGGGGTGGAACCCGGCACGGCGGACTGGGGGCGGATGCTGTTCGAGAACCGGAACATCCTGTTCACCAACCCCGCGGCGCTGCTGCTGCCCGCTGCAATGATCGTGGTCACCGCGGGCAGCATCAACATGCTGGGCGACCGCATCCGCGAAGCGGTGGCGAAATGAACGGGCCTCTCCTGTCCGTCGAGACGCTTTCCGTGCGCACGGCGTCCGGCGCGACGCTACTGCGTGATCTGGGATTTTCGCTGTCACGCGGCGAGACGATCGGGATCGTCGGCGAAAGCGGCTCGGGCAAGTCGATCGCCATGCGGGCGATCATGGGGCTTTTGCCCGCCGGCCTGGAAGCCACGGGCGACGTGCGCCTGGGCGAGACCGATCTGCTGCGCCCGGGCGCTGCGGCTGCGCATCGCGGCAAGCGGATCACCATGATGTTCCAGGACCCGTTCACCATGCTCAATCCGCTTCAGACCGCGGGCGATACGTTGGCCGAAGGGCTGCATCGCCCCGGTGCGGACGAGATTGCACGGCGTCTTGCCGAGGTGGGCATCGACGATCCGGCGGTTGCGCGACGCTATCCGTTCGAGCTGTCGGGCGGCCTGCGCCAGCGCGTCGGCCTTGCTGCCGCGCTCGCCAACGACCCGGAAATCCTGATCGCGGACGAACCGTCGACAGCGCTCGACGTCACCACGCAGGCCGAGATCGTGGACCTTCTCGCCAGGACGGGGCGCGAGCGTGGCATGGGGCTGGTGCTCATCACCCATGACCTGCGGCTGGCCTTTTCCGCCTGCGACCGGGTTCTCGTGCTCTATGCAGGCGCATTGCTGGAGGCGGGGGGCACCGACGAGATCGCAGCGCAGCCGCGACACCCCTACACGCTGGGCCTGCTGCTGTCAGAGCCACCCGCGGACCGGCGGGTGAAGGAACTCCACGCCATACCCGGCGTCGTTCCCCCCGCTGAAAGCGTGCTCGGCCGCTGCCCCTTTGCAGAACGCTGTGACTGGGCTTCGACTGTCTGCCGGGCTTCCGATGCGGTGCTGGGTTCGGAGGGCGATGCGCACCGTTCGGCCTGCCTGCGACAGGACGAGATCGGTCCCGAGATGGCGGAACGCCGGGCGCGGCGCCGAGCGGCGGCGGATGCCGCTGTGGATCGGGCAACTGGTGCCCCGCTGGTGCGGATCGTGGGGCTGACCAAGAGCTTCGGTGCGGGGCGGGTTCTCGAAGGGATCAATCTGGAGGTTTATCCGGGGGAGTGTCTCGGCCTTGTGGGCGAAAGCGGTTCGGGCAAGAGCACCATCGCGCGCTGTCTTGTCGGGCTGGAACGCGCCGATGCGGGCGAAATCACCCTCGACGGGGCCGCGGTGGCTGATCCGGCGACGGGCAGCGCGGCGGCGCTGGTCGATTTCCGCCGTGCGGTGCAATTCGTCTTCCAGGATCCCTACGCGACGCTCAATCCGCGCCACAGTATCCGCAAATGCTTCGACGAGATCCTGCGCGCAGACGGGCGCCCCGACAGGGACGACACCGAGAAAACGGCCCTGCTGGAGCAGGTGGGTCTGACACCGGCCTATCTCGACCGCCGCCCGGCGCAGCTTTCGGGGGGCGAACGCCAGCGTATTGCCATCGCCCGCGCGCTTGCGCTGGGGCCGAGACTGTTGATCTGCGACGAGGCCGTTTCGGCGCTCGATGTATCTGTGCAGGCGCAGATCCTGAACCTGCTCAAGCGGCTCGCGCGCGACCGCGGGCTTGCCTATCTATTCGTCACCCATGACCTGGCCGTCGTGCGCCAGATGGCCGATCGCGTCGCCGTTCTTGAGAGGGGACGGATCATCGAAACAGGCCCAGTCGATCGCGTGATGGACGCGCCCGCAGAACCCTATACGAAGACGCTGGTATCTGCGTTGCCCGGTCGATCAAGGCTCCAATCGCGGGGTGATGCCTGATTGCCATGTCGCCTATTCGGAGTCGGCCCGACATCCCATGACCAGGAAATCCTTTCGGTTCCGCCCCGGGTGGATATAGCGTGCGACCAGCCCGGACAGGGCCAGCGATCCGGTGCCAAGGCACCTGCAACGGTGATGGAGGGACCCGATCACCATGTTGGAGAACATCGCGCACATGGATGCCAACGACCATCGCAGCGAAGATGCGGCCTTGGTCCGGGCCTTCGTGCGCCGGCATTTCTCGTGGCGCGGTTCCCTCCGGATGCACGGCGCGTCGCTGGGGCTCGACCTGTTGCGCGCCCCGATCAACGTGGCGCTGGCGCCGGTCTTCCTGTTCGTGCGGATTGCCGCGCTGGTGCTGTCGCGCCTTCGTCTCGTGCGCGCCGGGCGCTGGCTTGCCTCGCGCCGCATCCTTCTGCGCTCCGACGCGTCCCGCGCGCTCGAACGCGCCCTTTGCGACGACCTTCTGGAGAGGCGGACATGGCGAGGTAACACGGACCCCGCCATTCCTGCGCGACATGTCGAGGATTATCTCGGCATCCGCAGCGCAGTCGCTGAGATCGCGACGACCCTTCTGGTGCTGATCGCCGGCCTGCTCGTGTTCCGGGCCGCCACGCCGGGTGTCCTGTCGCTCGCGCCGCTGGTGTCCGAGCGCGCGGCGTTCAATGCGGCCGTCGCTGGTTTTCCGTTGGGCGAAAGTCTCGGCCGTGCCTGGTACGGGCTGTTTCCCGCCGACCAATCCGTCTGGTTCGTCGCCGGGGTCGGCATCACGCTGGTGGTTGCAGGATCAATCGTGACGACGTTTGCCGGTGTCGTCGCGGATCCGTTGCAAGCCCTGCTCGGTGTTCACCAACGGCGGCTGCTGCGGCTTCTCGCGCGCATCGATGCGGCCGAAGGCGACGACCCAGCCATTGCACGAGAACATCTTCTGGCGCGCATGGCCGACGTGTCGGACGCGGCAGCGGCGCTTCTGCGCATGCTGCGGCCCTGACCTTGCCTTTGCGAAAGCGGGCGCATGCGTCGACCTCCGCCGGACATGCGATCCGTAAAGGGACAGGGGTGAAACGTCTCGAAGAACGTCACGGGGCATCTGCGCAGCGAGAGTGGAAGCCCGCCTGACGGTTCCCGCGCAAGACAGGACCCGGCGGACCGCGGGCAACGCGCATGGGCCAGCGCGACATCCGACGACTGCTCATTCTTGGGGCGATGTCCGTGGTCACATGGAAAGGGCAAGAGAGCGGTCGGCCCGGCTGATGGCTCGCTCATATGCTGGCACGAAAACCGCGGCTTCTGGTCGCCATCGCGCTTGCCAACAAGATGGCACGAATGATCCGGGCGATGCTGATGCGCGGCGAAGACTATCGAGATCCGGCGGGTGCCGTCTGCTGACAGTAGATCACCGGCAAACGTCGGAGATGCGAAGAGAGCGACGATCCGGATGGGCAAATGATCGGAAAGTTCGGAGTTCGAAAAACCAGTGGCATGCAAAGAGTTGCGAGCTCGCAATTTTTATCTGGGCCGGACCCGCGCATCGCCATACCGGCCCGCGGCGCATTGTCGGCCTCACCTCGAAGCCTGACACAAGACCGCATCCGATCACAGCTTCAGCACAGCGAAGAAATCCTTGCATCACCGGGGACATCCACACATGCGTGCCAAATTACAGATTTGGTCGGCGCGCAGCTTGTCTGTTCCGCGTTGCCGAATTTTCTGTCGTCGAAGACTGGCTGGGCGCCCTGATCGGCAGGGTTGCGACGCGATGCAGACGGGTTGGCAAGACCATCCAGGCGCCCATCGGGCACTCATGGCGGGGCCCGGAGCCTTGCGAGTTTCGGAACCTGCGACCGGTCGCCAAATCCCGGCGGGTCAAGGCCAAGCCATGCAGCACGCGGGACGGCAACGATGCAGAATCAGGCCCGCTGGAATGAACAGGTCCTTGGCGGATGCCGCCATGCACGCGCAGGGCAGGGAAGGGTGGCAGCCGGCGTCACGAAGGACGCCGACTGCCACCATGTGCCCTAGATCGTCACGAGCAATACGCTGATGATCGCACCGGTAATGAACAGGTGGATCAGGCAGAAGCCCATGATGTCCTTGGCCTTCAGCCCGGCGATGGCCAGCATCGGCAGTGCCCAGAAGGGCTGCAGAAGGTTCGTCCAGGCATCGCCCCAGGCCACGGCCATCGCGATGCGCGCGACATCTGCTCCAAGCGCCTCTGCCGCGGGCAGCATCACGGGGGCCTGGACGGCCCATTGTCCGCCGCCAGAGGGCACGAAGAGATTGACCACGCCCGCGCTGATGAACGTCCAGAAGGGCAAGGTGGCGGCTGTGGAAATCGATGCGAACCACTCCGACATGCTCTGGGCGAGACCGGAATGGATCATGATCGCCATGATGCCGGCATAGAACGGGAACTGTATCACGATCCCCGAGCCACCCTTGATCGCTTCCTGCAAGGCGTCCAGCAGATTGCGCGCGGTTCCGTGCAGGACGATCCCGACCATCAGGAACATGAAGTTGACGATGTTCAGGTTCAGCCCGCCGCCATCCGCGAAGTAGGACACGAGGAAGGCGATCCCCGGAAGTCCCACGAGCCACATCAGGACACGGCTGTTTTCGAGGTGTTCGGCTGGCCGCGTCGGCACGAAATCCTTGGTCCCCACCTCGCCAAGCTGTTCGCGCGTGACGAAGACGCTGTCCGCTTCGCTCGGCAGCATCATGCGGTTGGTCAGTGGTATGACGATGAAAAGAGCGGCCACGATCAACAGGTTGAAGCCTGCGAAAATGGTCATTCCGGTGTCGATGACACCGATCTGATCCTCCGTGAAATGGCCCGGCGTGGCAATCGTCAGCGGGACAGATCCTGCCAGCCCGCCGTGCCAGACCACGAAACCGGAATAGGCCGCGGCAATCAGCAGGCGGTAGTCGACCCGCACCACGCGGGCGAGTTCACGGGCGAAAAGCGCCCCGATCACCAGCCCGAAGCCCCAGTTGATCCATGACGCGGCAAGCGAGACGAGCGACACCAGCACGATGGCGGCTCCTGGACCAGAAGCGCGCCCCGCAAGCGCAGCCAGAAGCCGCTTCACGGGCGGCGAGGATGCCAGTATGAAGCCGGTAACCAGAACCAGCAGCATCTGCATCGAGAACGTCAGCAGATCCCAGAATCCGTTCCCCCAGATCTCGACGATCTCCAGCGGGGTGGTTCCCTCGAACAGCATGGCCGCTGCCGCGGCGACGACTGTCAGGATCAACACGAAGATGAACGGATCGGGCAGATACCGTTCCGTCAGCGTCACGGCGGGACGCGAAAGCAAGCGCAGCACGGGATTCTCCTTATCGGTGTGGGACCCGTGTCACCTTGTATCAGGGACAAGGTCAAGGCGTCGTGCGCAACCCGTCAGGTCAGGGTGCCGGCGGGTGCGTTTCGCCTGAGCCAAGCCGACCACCGTGAGGCGCGAACCGGTCGATGGCAGGGCCCACGGAAACCGGCTTGGCCTGACCTTGCGATCATCCGGCGCGACCGCCTTCGGCGGATGTCACGCCACACGAAAATAGTCGGCATCGCTCGGCCCTGCGCTCCGCGGCGTCGGTTCGAGGCGATCCGGGTGCGATAGACTTGCCGCTGTGACGGGGCCGGCCACGGCACGGGTGATGGTCGTGGCGCGTTCGATTTCGGTGTCCCGATTGCCGGGCGTTGGCAAGACCACCCCCGCGCGTAAACCTCGTGGACGCAGCCCTGAGCCGCAGCATTCCCTGAATCCACCCTGCAGAAGACTTGGGGTATGTCACGCTAGGCTTGGCCCGGAATCGGCTGGATGGCCGGAGATGTGAAGGCAACGACGAAGCTGTTCACGGACAAGACCACCGCTCGCTTCCGCGATTGCGGGCGCAGCCGGAGCGGGACACGCAGTTCGTCGCGCTGGCCTCGGGCGCCGACGAACGGTTCGGAAGTTGCTCCATCGACACGACTGCCGGCGTCGTGACCCTTGAAGACCGCCCCGGAGGCAGGCACCGTCACCACTGCTGGCTTCACCGTCGATGTGCTTTCCTGTTTCGAGCGGTCGGGTTTGCGCCCGGAAAGGGCAATCTTCCCAGATTGTGCGCGCATGTATCCTGCTGTATGTAAAAAGATACAGGGAGACAAATGATGGCGCAGGACGATGGCCACACGGCTGCCGCGCAGGGACATGACGCCTATACCCGGCTGCTTGCAGAAATCCGGCAGGGTCGCCTTGTGCCCGGGGACCGTCTGACCGAAACCGAGCTTGCCAAGCGGCTCGGGACATCGCGCACACCCGTGCGGGAGGCGATCCGCCTTCTCCAGTCGGATGGGCTCGTGTCGCACACGCCCCGTGTGGGGGCCGTGATCCGGGAACTCGACTACGCCGAGATCACCGAGCTTTACGAGATGCGCGTCGTTCTGGAGGGCACGGCCGCGCGTTTCGCGGCCCGCGCCGCCTACCCCTCCGAGATCGACGAGATGGAGGCGCTCAACGCCGAGATGGCGGCGGCCACGGACGATGTCGAACGGCTTCGTCAGGCCAATTGGCAGTTCCACGACATCCTGCGCCGTGCCGCGCGCAACCGCTTTCTGCTGCATGCCGTCGAAGCGGCGCAGAAGCCGCTGCTGATCCTTGGTCCATCGACGATGGAGGAGGGCAGCCGGGCCAGCGCCGCGGTCGCCGAACATGCACAGTTGATCGAGGCCTTGCGCGCGCGCGACGAGGATGCGGCGGAGGCCCGGATGCGCGCGCATATGGACGCGGCCCACCGCGCGCGGCAGCACCAGCTTCGCAAAGGTAGCGCGCGATGACGCCTCATCCCGGCGCGGTTCTCGCTTTCGTCGTGGCGATACCCGCTCGAAGATGGTCCACGGTTTCTGCTGCGCGGCGCCTGCCGTGGTGGACGCCCGGCGGAACGGTGCGCCTGGCGGCGCGGCGCTGATGGCGCGCCGTCGCTGGCCGCATCTGGCGGATGGAGGGAGAAGCAGATGAAGATCGCAGTCCTGGACGACTACCTTGGCTATTCGGAGCGTTTCGCGGATTGGGGCGATCTGGCACCCGGCGTCACCGTGTTCAAAGCGCCTATTCCGCCGGGGGAACTGGCCCGGACCCTGCACCCGTTCGAGGTGATCTGCGTCATGCGGGAACGCACGCCGATTCCGGCCGAGCTGATCGAAGCGCTTCCGAGCCTGCGGCTGATCGTGACGACGGGGCCGCGGAACCTTTCCATCGATATGGATGTCGCTGCCGCGCGCGGGATCACCGTCTGCGGCACGGGCAACCGCAAGGCGGCCACCGCGCACCTGGCGATGACGCTCGTCCTGATGGCTGCGCGCAATGTGGTGCCGAACCTCGACGCGGTGCGGCGCGGCGGATGGCAGGCGCCGGCGGGCCGCGATCTGGAGGGCCTGACCCTCGGGCTGATCGGGCTGGGGCGGCTGGGCGCCGCAATGGTGGAACTGGCGGCTCCCTTCGGCGTGAAGTTCCTTGCATGGAGCCAGAACCTCACCGATGCGCGCTGCGCGGAGGTCGGGGTGGAGCGGGCAGAAACCCTTCCGGACCTGCTGTCGCGCGCGGATATCGCGTCGATCCATCTGGTGCTGTCGGACCGGACGCGGGGACTGATCGGGGCAGAGGAACTTGGCCACATGAAGCCGGACGCCTGCCTGGTCAATACCTCGCGGGGACCCATCGTGGGCCGCGCGGCGCTGATCGCCGCGCTACATGCGGGAACGCTGGCCTGTGCGGCGCTGGACGTGTTCGACGAGGAGCCGCTGCCCGCCGACAGCCCGTGGCGCGACGCGGCGCTGCTGGATAGCGGCAGGCTGATCATAACGCCCCATATCGGCTATGGTGCGCTGGATACCTACGAAAAATTCTACCGCGAGACGGCCGAAGACGTGCGCGCCTTTGCGAAGGGCGCGCCGATCCGCGTGATCGCCAGCCCATCCTAGCACCCCGGCGACGCGCAGCGGGTGCTTGCTGTTCGCCCCGCGAGCGATGCGCCTCCGGGCACGGGCCCAGGGGCTGGATGTCGTCGATCGGGGTATTGTCCCAGCCTGGCCCGGCCTGCGCGACGATGCCGGGGTATCCCTTTCCAAGCGCAGGGCGTGCACACACCGGGTGGTCGGCAAAGCGCGGCCACCCGAAGGAACCAGAACGCGTGTTGGCAAGATCCATACTCCCGAAACTTTGGCACCGTCCCATGTTTCATAGCTGAACGACTATCAAACTGTAAAGTGTTGACAGTTGTCTTCAGACCTGTTGTCTTCATGACGAGAGAGGGACGGAGCATCCATGCCAACCACCGCAGCCGCCTTGAAGCAGGCCATGAAGAGCCGACGCGCAATGATCGTGCCCGGAGCCGCGAACGCGCTTTTCGCTCGTATTGTCGAGGATCTCGGGTTCGAAGCCGTCTATGTCACGGGCGCCGGCGTTGTGAACATGAAGCTCGGCGTGCCGGATATCGGGCTTGGCACGATCAAGGAACTGGCGGAGACGACGGCCGAGATGGCGGACGTGACATCGCTGCCGCTGATCGTCGACATGGACACGGGCTTCGGCAATCCGTTGAACGTTGTGCGGTCGGTACGTCTGCTGGAGCGCGCCGGCGCGTCGGCGTTGCAGATCGAGGATCAGGTCTTTCCCAAGAAATGCGGCCATTTCGCGGGCAAGGAAGTAATTCCCGCCATCGAGATGATCGACAAGATCAAGGCCGCGGTCGATACGCGGCGCGATCAAGACCTGCAGATCATCGCGCGCACCGATGCACGGGCAATCGAGGGACTCGATGCCGCCATCGAGCGCGCGCAGTTCTATATCGAGGCGGGTGCCGACGCGACATTCGTCGAGGCGCCCGTGGACGCGTCCGAGCTTGCGCGTATCGCTGCGGCGCTTGCCGTGCCTCAGTTCGCCAATATCGTGCATGGCGGCCGGACCCCCGATCCCGGGCAGGAAGCGCTGGCCGAGATGGGTTTCAGCGTCGTGCTCTATGCGAATGCCGCGCTGCAGGCAGCGATGCATGGCGCGCGGGCCGCCCTGTCGGTGCTGAAGTCGGACGGGCGCCTGGATCGTGCGGCGCCAATTCTGGCAGGTTTCGAAGAACGGCAGAGGATCGTGGGCAAACCTGCCTGGGACGCGATCGAGCAGACCTTTTCCACGAGGAAATAACCAGAGATCTGCGGATGGCAGGCGGAGGGGCAGGCGTGAGCCTGTTGAACAGTGGCCTAGACCACGAAAATTGGGAGGAACGCAAACCATGGAACTCGGAAGCAAGATCCTGAAGGCGACCGCGGTCGCCGCCGGTCTGAGCACGCTCGCTGGCCCGGTGCTGTCGCAAGATGACTACCCCGCGCGTCAGGTCTCGTGGGTGATCCCCTTCGGCGCCGGCGGCGGCACCGACAGGCTGTCCCGTCTTCTGACCGCCGACGCCGAAAGCATCGTCGGTCAGCCCGTCATGGTCGAAAACCATTCCGGCGCAGGCGGCACGACCGGCTGGCTCCACGTTCTCGACCAGCCCGCGGATGGCTACACGATCTTCAACGCATCGCCCACGCCGCTGGTGACGATCCTGACGGAAGAGAATTCGCCGGTGCAGCCTGAGGATATTGCCATCGTGGGTTATATCGGAGCCTTCGCGTCGATCATCGTCGTGCGCGGCGACGAATTTCCCGACTGGGACAGCTTCGTCGCTGCCGCCGCGGAAGACCCGATCACGGTGGGCGGCACGAACTCGACGCTGCTGGGCGCGGCCAACACCCTTTCGCAGGCGGGTGTGGAGGTGATCTACGTCTCTTATCCCAGCACGGGCGAGGCGGTCACCGACTTCCTGGGTGGGCATATCGATGTCGTCACGACTACGGAGTCGACTGCGGCCACGATCGTGCCGGAGAACGGGATTGCGCTGCTGAATACATCCAGCCTGCCGCTTGCGCCCGAGATCGACGAGGCCCTGGGTGGAAACATCCCGATGTCGCGGGATCTCGGTTATACCGGCATGGCGTCGCCGCGCTGGGTCGGCGTGCACCCCGATACGCCGGAGGACATCCAGGCGGACGTTGCGGAACTCGTGCGCAAGCTCGCGATGGATCCGGCCGTGCGGGAGGCATGGGCCGCGGCCGGCGAGCCGATCCAGTACATGGCCATGGAAGAAGCCCGCGCCGACTACAAGGCCCTGATCCCAGCGCTTCGGAGTGCCGTGAAAATCCTGGAGTGACGCTCCCCCGGCCGGGCGTGATGTCGCCCGGCCTCCAACAGGGCAGCCGACACAACGATCATCGAGGCAAGGGGAGGGCTCTGGATCATGTCGAAATTCTATCGGAGCAATCAAGCGATCGGCGTCTACCTTTGTATCGGCCTCGGTCTGCTGCTCGCCTACATGCTGTCGACGTCCTGGGTCTTCCGGGAAACGCGGGACGGGTTCCTTCTGGGCTTCTTTCCGTTGCTGGGTGTCGCGGGCATGCTGCTGTGCTCCTTCGCCCTGATCGTCGACCCGTTGCGGCGCGAGATCCCGGAAGATCTGGGTGACATCAGCTGGACCGAAACGGGACAGGCGATCGCGATGCTGATCGGCATCGGCGTCTACTTCGCGGCGATGCGTGAAATCGGCTTCCTGTTGACCACGCCGGTGTTTCTTTTCGTCTACATGTTCTGGTTCGGTCTGCGTCCGCTGAAGCGGACGGCCCTTCTCGCCTTGGCGATTCCAGTCGGAATCTACGTCCTGTTCAGTGTGATCGGGGTCAGGCTGCCGAACGGCATCCTCCCCGCATTCTTCTAGCGTCCCGAGGTAGACATGAACGTCGAAGCGCTCAACGAAGCACTTGCTCTCGTCTTCACGCTTGAAACCATGTTCTGGCTCGTGGCCGGGGTGTTTCTGGGTGTCGGCCTCGGTGCGATCCCGGGTCTGACGGCCTCCACCGGCATTGCGCTGGTGCTTCCACTCAGTTTCCTTCTCGACATCACCGGGATGCTGGGGCTGCTGATCGGCCTCTACAAGGGCGCGGTTTTCGGCGGGTCGATATCGGCCATAAGTTTCGCGATACCGGGGTCGCCGGACAGCGCCGCCACCGTCTATGACGGCTACAAGCTGACCAAGCAGGGCAAGGGCCGGAAAGCGATCCTCATCGCGCTCTATTCCTCGGTCACCGCCGATACCCTGTCGGACATCATCGTCATCCTGATCGCGCCCACCATCGCGCTGATGGCCCTTCAGTTCGGGCCGTCGGAGAGGCTTTGGCTGATGGTCGTCGCCATCGCGTTGCTTGGCGCGCTGAGCGGCCGACACCTTGCCAAGGGGATGCTGAGCGCCGGCATCGGGCTGTTCCTGGGAACGATCGGCACCGACCCCGTCAGCAACGTGCCGCGTAATACGTTCGACCAGGTCTGGCTGCGTGACGGGCTTCATCTTGTCCCGCTGGTCATCGGCATCTTCGCCATGAGCCAGATGCTCGAACAGGGGCTCGGCGTGTTGCGCAGTTCCCGAAGGGTGCAGGAGGCGTCGGGCAAGCTGGCGGATCTGTTCAGCAAGACGTCCGAAGGCCTGACCTTCCGCGAATACCTCAGCTGCTGGCGCGAGATGGGGATCGGCCTGGGTGTCGGCACCTTCGTCGGGACGCTTCCGGGCCTTGGCGCCACGGTCGCAGCCTTTCTGTCCTACGGCATCGCCAAGCAGTCCTTCCCCGAGAAGCGCATCGGAGAGGGGTCGATCCACGGCATCGCCGCGGCCGAGGCCGGGAACAACGCGACGGTCGGACCCACGCTCGTGCCGCTGCTGGCCTTCGGTATCCCGGGAAGCGCCACGGCGGCGCTGATCGGTGCGGCGCTGATGTTGCAGGGCGTCACGCCGTCGCCGCGCATGTTCACGCTCCATCCCGAGGTGATCTACGCGCTCTTCATGATCCTGTTCATCGGGAATTTCGTCAATCTCGGCATCGGGCGTGCCTTCGGGTTCCTGTATGCCCGGCTGGGCCAGGTGTCGCCCAGGGTGCTCGTTCCCACGATCATGGTCATGGCCGTCATCGGCGCATATTCGGCGCGCGGGGATGTCTACGACATCTACATGATGCTCGGTCTCGGGTTCCTTGGCTTCATGATGCGCAAGATCGGCGTTCCCGAGGCGCCGCTGATCATCACCTTTCTCATCGCGCCCATGCTGGAAGAGAACCTGCGCCGCGCGCTTCTGATCAATCGCGGTGAATGGACTCCGGCATTGTTCAACTCGCCGCTTGCGATCACGATGGCGGCCTTTGCGGCGCTGGTGATCGTGATCACGTTCCGGATGAATATAGGTGCGAAACTCGCCAAGGTGGGCCGCGCGGATGCTGGTTCCGAGCCGCGGGTGAAATGAGCCGGATCGATCGGGGCATCTGGGTCCGGCGTGGATGGACCGCCGCGATCGGTCTTCTGGGCACGGCGATCTTCTGGCTTCTGGGCATGCCGCTGCCGTTCCTGCTGGGACCACTCGCCGCCTGCCTGATCACGGCGCTGATGGGCGCGCGGCTGTCCGGCCCTCCAACGCATTGGCTGAACTCCGTGCGCACGATCCTCGGCGTGGCCGCCGGATCCTCCGTGTCGCCGTCGCTGATGGAACAGCTGCCGATGACACTGGCAAGCATCAGTCTTGTTCCACTGTTCATCGCGGCGTCGCTGTTTCTCGGCTTCCCGTTCTTCCGGCGCGTGGCCGGCTTCGACCGCCCCACTGCCTATTTCGCCACGATGCCGGGCGGGTTCGCGGAAATGATCCTGTTCGGGGCCGAAAAGGGCGGGAATGTCCGCGCGCTGTCGCTGGTCCATGCCACGCGGATCCTGACCCTGGTCTCGCTCACGCCCTTCATCATCAACATCTATCTGGACGTTGACCTGAGCGTCGCGCCGGGCGTGCGTCTGCTTGACATTCCCGCCAAGGATCTCGTGATCATGGCGGTCTGTGCCTTCGTGGGATATCACGGCGCGATGCGCATCGGCATGTTCGGGGCAAGCGTTCTTGGCCCGATGCTCCTGTCGGGGCTGGCCAGCATTCTCGGCCTGATCGAGAACCGGCCGCCCACGGAAGCGCTGATCCTCGCGCAGTTCGTGATCGGGATCAGCATCGGCGCGCATTATGTCGGTGTCACGCGGCACGAGCTGCGGCACGTGATTTCGGCCAGCGTGGGCTATGCGCTTATCCTTGCGGCGTTGACGCTGGCCTTCGGCGAGATCATCGCGCTGTCAGGCATCAACGATCTGCTGCACGGCATTCTCGCCTTCGCGCCGGGCGGCCAGCCCGAGATGGTCATGCTCGCCATCCTCACCGGAGCGGACATAACCTATGTCATCCTCCACCACGTGCTGCGATTGCTGCTGGTCATGAGCCTTACGCCGTTCCTGTCGCGATGGCTCACCTGACGCGCCTTGGCGTCAGTCCGGCCACGCATGTGACGGGACCATCGCATCGCCCCGTGCCAGAAGCCGGGCAGTGCGCATGATGCCCGCGGACCGCAGATCGAGCCCTGCATTGGTCACCTTGCAGTCGAGTGTGACGTCGATCGTGCCCGTCGGGTGTTCGAGGCTGAGAGTGAAGGGCGCATCGCCCTGACCGGCCCCGGACGGTAGCCGCGCGATCCCGCTGCCGGCGGACCCCGGAAGCATCAGGCAAGCGGCGAGGCATTGCGCCCCGGTCACGGCCATCGTCGGGTGGGTCTTCCACGGCATGAAATAGCGCGCGGCGGCGGCGCCATCGCCCTGGGGCGGTGCGAGAACGCCGAACTTCGGAACGACCTTGTCCGACACGTCGCCAAGCCCCATGAGTCTGCCTGCTTCGCGGCGGATCGGTTCGAAGCGTGCGAAAAGCGCCGCGTCTGCGTCCAGCGCCTCGCTGCCTTCATGGCCGGTGATGCCAAGGTCTTCGGCGCGGGCGATCACCATGGGCATGGCAACGTCCAGACAGGTGACTTCGATCCCGTCGATGGTATCGCGGACCTGCCCCGTCGGCAGCATGGTCCCGGTGCGAGAGCCGACCGTGTCCATGAACTGCAGCGCCACGGGGGAAGCACTTCCCGGCACACCATGGATGCTCTGAGCGCCGCCATAGACGGGGCGGCCGTCGCGCACTTCGAACCGCGCCTCGGCCCGAGCTCCGGTGTTCACCATGCGTATGCGTACGGTCGTCGCGCCGTCGCGGGGCGCGATCAGTCCAAGCTCCACCGCGGCGGGGCCGACGCCCGAAAGGATGTTGCCGCAGGTCGGAGCATAGTCGACCAGCGGCTTGTCGACGGCGACCTGTGCGAAGAAATAGTCGATATCGGCCCAGTCATCGTCTGACACCGACAGCATCGCCGTTTTCGTGGCGACGGGATTGCCGCCGCCCAGCCCGTCGATGTTCAGAGAATGCCCCGCCCCGATCATCGAGATCAGTACCCGCGACAGGGTTTCCTGGTCAGCCGGCAGGTCCGCGCGGCGCATGTATGGCCCGCGGGAGGTGCCGCCGCGCATGAAAACGAAGGGTACGGGTCTCTGGTCGCCTATCACTGTCACTCTCCTGTCACGCCGGAACAAGGACATGGCCCTCGAACATGCGTCGTGCCGTGCGGTACACCGCCCCGTGCCGCGCGTGTACCGTGCCGTCCGGCGCGACGGTCACGTCGGCATCGAGCGATAGCGTGCCGGAGGGATGGCCGACGATGATTTCGCCCGCACCGTGGCGGGCCAGCCGGTTGGGAAGGCTGCCCGGAATGCGCGTGGCGACGGCCAGGCAGATGCCCCCCGTCAGCGGGACCGCCCGGTGCGGGCGTCCGATCGAGATCATGCGGATGCCGATATCGTAGTCCGCGGCGGACTGGCGCGCGCCGGACAGCGTGGAACAGTCGGTCGGCGCGAAGATCATCGCGACCTTGGGGATCGACGGAATGCGGCCGGCCCCGTTCTCGGTCTCTGCGATGCCCATGGCGAGCGAGGCGGCACGGCGGATCCGTTCGAGAATGGCAAGACATTCGGCATCCGCTTCCAGCATGTCGGGCAGCGCGGTGCCGTCCCGGCCGATGTTCTCGGCAGCGACGAAGACGCAAGGGTTCGCGGCATCCACCATCGATACCTCCACGGGGCCAACGCCCGGCACGTCGAGCGTGTCCAGCGCCTGGCCCGTCGGCAGGAGACGCCCGGTTCCCGCACCACCCGGATCGAGGAATTCCAGCCTGATCGCGGCGCCGGTTCCCGAGACGCCATCGAGCGCGAAGTCGCCCGACACCCTTGCCTTGCCATCCTCGGCCTGGAAGCGTCCCACGATGAGCTTCCCGGTATTGGTGTTGTGAATGCGTACCACGGCTTCGTCGCCGTCCGGCGGGGCCGACACTAAACCCTCGTCGAGCGCGAAGGGCCCCATCGCCGAGGACATGTTGCCGCAGTTCCCGCTGGTGTCGACAGTCTCGTCGGTGACGCCGATCTGGAAAAAGGAATAGTCGATGTCGGCATCGTCACGCGTGGGCGGGCCGATGACGCAGACCTTGGACAACGAGGAGATCCCGCCGCCCATACCGTTCAACTGCCTGCCATTGGGATCGGGAGAACCCATCGCCGTAAGGAAAAGTGCGGGCCAGCGCGATTCGTCCCCGGGCAGATCCTCGCGTTTGAACACGAGCGCGTTGGACGTGCCGCCCCGCATGAAGACTGCAGGTATCCGCATCTGTGGCATGTTCTTCCTACTGATTGTCCATACGGATTGAAGCCGCTACATGGTGGAATGTCAACAGTTGTCAATGTGTCTTGGAGCGCTTACAAAAGTCTAATATCTGCGAGTGATCGTTACATTTACCTTGGGCTGGAAAAACAGCATGCAAAAAGCACAATTCGGAAAAGTGACGGCTCGGTCCCTGGTGGATGCCGTGACGGAGGAACTGGAGTCCGCGATCATGGAGGGGCGTCTCGCGCCTGGTGAGCGGATCAGCGAACAAGGCCTTGCCGCGTCCATGGGGGTTAGCCGGGGGCCCCTGCGCGAGGCGATCCGCCGTCTCGAGGGTCGGCGGCTTCTGGAAAGAAAGGTCAATGTCGGCGTTCGCGTGGTCGAGCTTTCGGTCGAGCGGCTTGCGAATCTCCTGCATGTGCGGGAGGCGCTGGAGGGCATGGGCGCGCGGCTGGCCTGCGAGCGCCTGACCGACGCCGAACTCGACGAGATCGAAGCGATGATCGAAGATCACGCGGCGACCATCGATGCCCAGGCCGGGGCAGGCTATTACCAGCAATCGGGCGATTTCGACTTTCATTTCCGAATTGCGAAGGCGTCCGGAAACGACATGCTGATCTCGATGATCTGCGGCGATCTCTACGATCTGCTGCGCGTCTACAGGTACAAGTCGTCGACGATGAAGGGTAGGGCGGGGGCCGCCTTGTCAGAGCATCGCGCGATCGTCGCGGCGTTGCGAAGCCGCGACCCCGAGGCGGCGGAGCGGATGATGCGCAGCCACATATCCAACGGACGTGGCTACGCGCTGATGGCGCTGGAGCAAATCGCTGCCGACGCGGCACGGGAACAGTCGGCCTGAACGACCGTTCGTCCCGTCCCTATGGCACCCACTGGGTTTCCGGAGCCGGGTCGCCCACGACATAGCTCCCTGCGCTGGTCCTGTCCGCCGCGGGCCGCGCGGGGGCGCCTTTCATCAGGCGCAGGACCTGGCTCATGTCGCGGGCGCTTTCCAGCGTTTCCAGCCGCTCGAATACGGCGCCGCCCATGTCGGCGGGCAACTGCGCCGCCTCTGCACAATCCATGAACTTCTCCCACATGCCGGAGACGCTTTTCGGGATGGCGCCGCCATCGGCCATAAGATTGTCGATGCGATGGGCGAGGCGTCGGCCGTCGGTGGTGTGGACGACGACTTCCGCCGCCCACTGGCTATCGGCGCTGTCGGCCATGTCAGGATGAGCCTTCGCCGCCATGCGAGAGAGCAGGTCGGTCACGGCCGGCTCCGAGATTGCGGCCTCTTCGAAATGCTCCAGCTTTACCGCGCCGTCCAGCAGCGCGCGGGCGACCACGTACTGCACGCTGAACTTGGCCTGAAGCTCGGTCCGTGGATGCGGGGTGTCGGTATGCTTCAGCCTCCGACCATGGGGCAGGACCTCGACACTGGCAATCTCCGCGGGCTTCAGAGATGTCGATTCGCGCAGGCACAACGCCGCCTTGATCGCCGCATGGGTGCTGCCGCAACACGGGTAGGACTTGACCGCGATCCCCTCGTCCTCAAGCTCGAGCGGGTCGGCCCAGTTCGCGAACAGACGGTCCGCATCGTAGGTGCCCGGACCGTTGAACACCTCGAAGAACCCCTGCGGATGTTCGAAGGCGCCCGGGTTCGCCGTGAAACCCTCGCGCGCGAGCAATGTGGACAGCAGCCCTGCGCGGGCGCACATGCCGACATGGAAGGGCTTGGTCATGGTTCCGAAATTCGCCTTGACGCCGGCGGCCTGCGAGACCGCGAGCGCCAGCGCGATCGCCGTCTTCTCGGCGGAAAGACCGAGAAGCTTGGATGTCGCTGCCGCCGCACCTATCGTGCCGAGCGTCGCCGTCGGGTGCCATCCCTTGTCATAGTGGTGGAAATGCACCGCCCGCGCGAGGCGGATTTCCGTTTCGACGCCAGCCGCATACGCGGTCACGACATCCTTGCCGGCCGATCTCTCGGCCTCGGCGAGGGCGAAGAGCGCCGGCACCAGCGGTGCGGATTGATGCCCGCCGAAGACGCTGCTGAAATCGTCGTAATCGAGCGCGTGCGCAGCCGTTCCGTTCACCAGCGCGGCATCCAGCATCGACACCTTGTCGGTCTGGGCGACAAGGGTACAGGGGCCCGGGGCGTCGGCAATGCCCGGCACCTGCCGCAACGTGGCGACGCAAGGGGTGCGCGCCCCCGCCAGCATCACGGCCACGGTATCGACGATACCGATCAGCGCGCGCTCGCGCGCTTTCGGCGTGATCAATTTTTCGTCGAACGCGACGATGCGTTCGGCAAGCTGTTCGGCAATGGTTTGCGTCTGGGTCACGGCGATCTCCTTTCGGTGTCAGCCCTGCGCGGCATTGGCGGCGGAGCGTCCCGCGATCCGCCCGAATGTCGCACCAGACACGAGTCCGGTGCCCGCCGGGTAGTTGTCGTAGAACAGTCCGCCGACCATTTCGCCGCAGCAGAACAGGCCGGGAATGGGGCGCCAGTCCGTGGCGACCACCTGGGCGTCCTCGGTGATCTTCAGGCCACCGAAAGTGAAGGTGATGCCGCCGGTCGCTGAATAGGCGTGAAAGGGCGGCTTATCGAGGCGCAGCGCCCAGTTGGATTTGGGCGGCTTCAGATCGCCATGGGTTTCAAGCCCGTCCTTCTTCGTCGGATCGAAACCTTCGCCGGCGTCGCGCGCGGCCGCGTTATAGGCTTTCAGCGTCCGCAGGGCCTGCGCCTTGTCCTCGATATCGAGCAGTTCCAGCAAGTCCTCGAGGGTGTCCGCGACGATCGGGTCCGAGGTGGAATAGCGCGCTTCCAGCAGGTGCAGGGTCTGGGTGTCGAAGATCTGCCACGCCTTTGCGCCCGGCTGGGCGAGAATGGCGCGGCCGAACTTGGCATAGGTGAACAGCGCGGGATCCTCACCTTCGTCGACGAAACGCTCGCCCTTGAGATTGACCATGACCGCGAAGGGATAGCTGAGCCGGTTCGATCGGTCCGTCAATTCGCGCGGGGCGAATTCACCCCAGTCGGCACTGATCGGGGTGGCGTGGCACCCCGACCACTGGCCCGTCGGCATGGCGCCGATATCCATCGCCATGCGCAGGCCGTCGCCCTGGTTGTGCGGCGTGCCGCGCACCTTCGCGTTGCCGATATTTGTGCCGATGTGCTGAGTCCGCATCTGCACGTTCGCTTCGAACCCGCCCGCGCCGAGAACCACGGATTTCGCGTTCAGGGTGTGCATCCCGTCGTCGTCGCGGATCCGGACGCCGCTGACCTTGCCGCTGTCGTCGACGATCAGTTCACGCGCCGCCGCGCCATAGCGGATCTCGACGCCCATCGCCTCGGCAGTCGCGAACCATGCGCGCGACAGGCCCACGCCTTCGTGCTTGGCGCGCACCACGAGCCCGCGTGCCCAGATGACCTTGTTGTCCTTCTTGATCGCGGACAGGCTGAGTGCCGGTTCCATCGGTACCCGGCCGACCTCGTTCATCCAGAACACGGTCTCCTTGGAATTGCGAACGAGGATGTCGGAAAGGACCGGGTCCGTCCGCCCGCCGGTCACCCGCATCAGGTCGCCATGGTAGTCGTCATAAGGATAGGGCGCGATGCCGTCGTAGAAATTCTCGATCTGCTCCTCGGCGCCTGGCACCAGTGGGGCGATTTCGCGGGGATCGTCAAAGGCGAAGCGCAACACGCCACCGGACCAGTGCGTGTTGCCGCCCCGCATGTCGCGCGGTGCCTTTTCCAGAACCACGACCCGCTCGGCCCCGTTTTCCCTGGCAGACACTGCCGCGGCAAGCGCCGCATTCCCTGCTCCCACAACGATCACGTCATATTGCGACATCGCTGGCTCCCCTTATTTGCGTCGTCTGTTTCGTCCGAAGGTCCGTCACACCGAACCGGTTCCGGGCCCCGGCCGTTGCGGGGGAGAATGCTCTTGCGGGATGCAGATTGTCAACAGTCGTCATTTGGCGTATCTGGAAGGCAGTCGGATCGAGCCGGTCCGAACGCGATACAGGTCGAAGGAGGGATGCTGTGAAGGATCGAACTGAGACGCAGGCGCATGCGCGCGGACTGGCCGAGTTCGCGGCAAGCGTGCAACTGTCGGACATTCCCCCGGACGTCCGCGCGCGCGGGCTTCTGCACATCCTCGACGGGTTGGGGCTGGGCCTGGCCTCGACGCGGCATGATTTCGCGGCATCGGCCGTGGCTGGTGTTGCCGCGCTGTCGGCGGGCGACGACCGCTGCACCATGATCGGCCAGACACTGCGCGCCGCGCCGCGGGATGCGGCGCTTGCCAACGGCATCCTGATCCACGGTCTCGATTTCGACGACACGCACCAGCAGGCCATCGTGCATCCGACGGCCGCCTGTCTTCCCGCGGCGCTGGCCATCGCCGAGGAGCGCGGGATGTCCGGCGAGGCGCTTCTCGTCGCCTATTGCATCGGCATGGAGGCGGCGATCCGGATCGGCGCGGCGGTTCAGGGCGGGTTTCACCATACCGGCTTTCATGCCACGGGCATCGTGGCCCATTTCGCCAGCGCGCTTTCTGCCGGGCGGCTTCTCGGTCTCGGCCCCGATGCGCTGGTGGCGGCGCAGGGCATCGCCGCCAGCACGGCCTCCGGCGTCCAGGTCTTTCTCGAGGAAGGCGCGTGGACGAAACGGTTCCATCCTGGATGGGCGGCTGTCGGCGGCATCACGGCGGCCACCTTCGCGCAGCATGCGTTCCGTGGTCCGTCGCGCGCCTATGAAGGCCGGTTCGGGCTGTTCGAGACCCATCTTCAGGGTGATGGGCACGACCTGGCCCCGGCATTTCTGACCGATGCCCTGGGCGCGCGCTGGATGATGGCCGATACCGCGTTGAAACCGTATCCGGTCTGCCATTTCATTCACGGTGCAGCCGATGCGGCGTTGTCGGCCCATGAAGAGATCGCCGGCAGCCCGATCGCGGAGGTCGAGATCCGCCTTCCGGCCGACACGATGCCCATCGTCGCCGAGCCGCAGGCGGCCAAGCGCGCCGCCGCCACCGAGTACGAGGCGAAGTTCAGCGCCCATTATGTCGTTGGCACCTGCCTGTTGCGGGGCGCCTTCACGCTGGCCGATCTGACCGGCGACGCGCTGGCCGATCCCGCCGTGAAGGCGCTGATGCCACGGGTAACCTGCGTGATTGACCAAGACAGCGCCTTTCCGACCTATTTCTCCGGTGGCGTGCGGGTCAGGCTGGAAGATGGCCGCGTCGTCGATCGTCATGTGCGCGTCAACAGCGGGGCGGGGGAGCGCATGATGGACCGTGACGCGGTGTCGGCAAAGTTTCACGCCAACGCCGATCCGGTTCTCGGTCATGAGCGCAGTGCCAGTCTGCGGCAGACTGTGCTCAACCTCGGATCCCGTTCGGCACGCGAGCTCGCCCGCGGCTTGAGCGGCAGCACCGAATGAGCGCGCGCGCCCTCACGATCCGGTTCGTGGAGGCGATGCTCGGGCTCGAGGCGCGGGTGCGGGGCGATCCGGCGGTGCTTGGCCGGATGGATGCGCTTGTCGGCGACGGGATCGCCGTCGGTCTTGCCGGGGCGGCCGAGCGCGGGCCGACGCTGCTGGCCGACGAAAGCGCTGCCCAGTCTGGCGGTCTGTCCCGCGCCGGTGCGACGCTTCTGGCCCGCGAGGGACGGCTGCCGCCCGTGCCGGCCGCCCGTGTCAACGGTGCCGCGATGCATGTGCTGGATTACGAGCCCATGTGGAACCCGGCCAACCACGCCGTCTCGACGGTTCTGCCGGCCTTGCTCGCATTGTGCGAGACTTCGGCACCCGGCACGAACGGCGCCGGGCTCGCGACCGCCTTCGCCATCGGCATCGAGACGCAGGCGCGGCTGCGGCGCGCCTCCCGACAGTTCGAGCCGGCCGACCTCGTGTTCCATCCGCCCGGCGTCGTGGGGCCCATCGGGGCGGCCGTGGCCAGCGCGGTGCTGCTTCGGCTCGATCCGGAAACGGTCGTGCATGCTGTCGGGATCGCGGCGTCACGGGCAGGGGGCGTGCTCGCCAATGTCGGCAGCATGACCAAGGCGCTTCATTGCGGCGGTGCTGCCGCGGACGGGCTCGAGGCTGCACTGCTGGCCGCGCGCGGGTTCACGGCGGACGGCGATGCGCTCGACGGGCCGCGGGGCTATCTGAACGCATTTTTCGGCAGCGGCGCCGACCCCGGTGCGCTGACCGAAGACAGGCCGCTCGCGGTGATGGATCCGGGCCCGGCCTTCAAGTTCTACCCCAGCCAGTACGGAACGCATTTCGTCATCACTGCGGCACTGGAGCTTCATGCTGCCATCGGCAGCGACGCGCCGATCGAAAGCGTGACGATTACCTGCCCCCCGATGCCCTATGTCGACCGCCCGTCGCCGCCCTCGGGCCTCGCCGGGAAGTTCAGTTTCCAGTATGTGGCGGCGGCCGCGCTCCTGGACGGGGCCGTGACCCTCGACACGTTTACCGATGCACGCCGCTTCGCGCCGGACATGGTGGCGCTGTTGCCGCGTATAGCGATCGCGCCCGATCCGGACCGCAAGGGGCGTTTCGACGAGATGAGCCTTGATATCATGTTGCGTCTTGCCGACGGGGCTATGCACGGCGCGATGTGCGACGGCCCGCCCGGCATCTGGGGACGACCTGCGCCGGCGGCTTGGCGTGTCATGAAGCTGCGGGACTGCGTCGCCCGCGCGGGGCTGCCCGAAGGGCTGGACGCGCAGCTTGGCGCGGTCTCGGATCACGACCCGGGCTCCCTCAAGGCCCTGATCCGTTCGCTCGGGCTGCCCTGTGCGGACGGCGCCTAGTCACCCTTGTCAGCGATGCGCGTCCTGGTCGCGCCGCCCGGTTTTCGCAAGGCGTGCGGTCACGCTGATGATCAGCGGGGCGAAGGGCAGGATGATGAAAATCCTGACAAGGTGGAACGCCGACACGACGGCAATCCCTTCCTGCAGGACCTTCGCGGTAAGGGCCATTTCCGTGACGCTGCCGGGCGCCGTGGCCAGCACCATGACCTGCCACGCTTCGTTCGTGATCCAGGCGAGCCCGATTGCCATCGCGATGCACAGGCCGATCAGCAGCAACGACGATACCACCGCGGCCGAGATGAACCCGGTGGCCTTGCGCAGAAGCTCCCGGTCGAAGACCGCGCCAAGCCAGACGCCCAGAAAGACCTGCGCCACGACCAGCACCGGGTAGGGGTAGGCCGTCACCGGCAGGCTGAGCGCGGCGGCCAGCGCGGCGCCGCCGATCGAGCCCACGAAAAACGGATTGCCCAGGCGCACGGTGCGGGCGGTCAGTGCGCCCACCACGCCGAAGGCAGCAAGCAGCAAGGCCCCCGTCGGCGTCCACGGGATCGCGCGCAGGACGTCGTTGGCGGGCTCGGTACTGTCGGACAGCGCGACGAGCGCGGGCGGTATGAAGACCACCAGGATCATGATGCGGAGCGTCTGCGCGAAGACCACGGGGCCGGGCGTGACCCCGTGCCGGGTGGCAAGATGCGCGCTTTCCACCGGTCCCATCGGGATCGACGACAGCGCGGCGGTGACCACGTCCACATGGGCCATCCGCATGAGGCAGGCGGCGACGAGAAAGCCCGCTGCAATGGTGAGAAGTGCGGCGCCGACCATCGGCACGAACAGCACGGACAGCGCCGCCACGGCGGCAGGCGTGAACGAGATGCCGACCGAAGACGCGACCACCATCTGCCCGATCGGTCGCGTGACCGGTGGTACCCGGACCTCGCGGTTCGACAGACGCAGGACCGTCGCGAAAGCCATCGCCCCGATCATCCAGGGCAGCGGCAGGTCCATCAGGTTCCCGATTGCCCCGCATACAAGCGCGCCCGCATAGATCAGCAGGACATGCCTCAGTCGCGCAACGCGGGTCCAGTCGGAAATCATCGCCACTCCTCCGGCAATCGCTCCAACGCGTCGGTTGCCACAAGGGTCTTTTCCGGATTGACGCGCTTGATGGCAATGGCGTCGGCAAACTTCTGCGCCATCGCAATTTTTCAGCCACGCGCGCGTGGATGACGCCCCGATAAAGCCCGCCCGGTCATCCTTGCGCGCGATCGCCTATTGCGGCTGTCACGCGAAGCGTATGGCCGAGAAAGACGCCGACGCGAAAACCAAGACTTGTGAACTGTTGACACTCTGCAAAAGTAATGTCAACCTTTCGAGTTATGGTCGAGTGCTGGACGCTCGTTCGCCAATGAACAGGGAGAAGTGAAATGCCAGCCATCACGAAATGGAAGTTCGCCGCCGCCGCCGCTGTCGCCTTCGGAAGCATCGGGTTCGCGAATCCGGGTGCCGCGCAAGCCGACGACTTTCTCGATGGGCCCGTAACGATGATCGTCCCCTTCGGAGCGGGCGGCGGGACCGACCAGTGGGCAAGGGCGATGACCACGGGTTCCATGGATGTTACCGGACAGCCGATGAACGTACGCAACATGCCCGGGGCGTCGGCGGTCGTCGGGTGGACCAACCTGCTGGATCTGCCCGCGGACGGTCGAACGCTGATCCAGGCGAGCCCGACCCCGATGCTTGCCCTGCTTCAACAGGAAAACCCGCCCATCGATCTCGACGATATCAAGATCGTTGCCTATGTCGGTGCCTTCCGAACGATCATCGCCACCCAAGAAGGTATGGGTTGGGACGATTGGGACAGCTTCGTCGAACATCTCAAGGCCAATCCGGGGGCGGTCACGATCGGCGCGACCAACTCCAACCTTGTCGGTGTCGCGACGACATTCGGCTCTGCCGGGATCGAGGCGACACTCGTGCCTTATGCCAGCACGTCCGACGCCACGGCCGATTTCTTGGGCGGGCATATCGATGCACTGGCCGCGCCGGCCGCCGATATCGCGGCGATCTATCCCGTTCATGGACAGGTCATCATCAATGCCAGCGATCTGCCCTTGTCAGACGACTTCAAGGAACAATTCGGCAATCCGCCGCTTGCAACGGACATCGGTCTTGAAGGTGTTTCCCTTCCGCGCTGGGTCGGAGCCCATCCGGACACGCCGGATGAGATCGTTCTCCGGTGGTCCGAACTTCTCGGCGAGATGATCGAGACACCGGGCGTCGGCGCCATGCTGAAGGCGATCAATGCCGAAGTGGTCTTCGTTCCTGCTCCGCAGGCGCAGGAAAACTACAACCGGCTTTCCGAAAACATGCGCGTTGCGACGGAACTCTTGCGCTAACGCCCCGGAACGACAGGCATGGGGATTGCCGCCATGACCGGCGATCTCCATGCCTTCCTTGCACATACCCGAAGAATTGGAGCGGATATGCCGAGTGGAAACAACAGGTTTTCGATACCTTGGCTCAAATCGAACCAGCTCTTCGGAATCGCTCTGACAGTTTCCCTCCTGGGTCTCTTCTACTACATCTACAACAGCAATTGGGCGTCATCGGTCCAGTCGGATCGTTTCACGCTCGGCTTCTTTCCGCTCCTTGGCGTCGTCTGGATGCTCATCGCGGCGGTTATGATGATCTTCGACAGTTATCGCCAGGAATCGAGCGGCGATTTCGCCGAGTTTGCCAGAAGTGGCTTTCCCTGGGTGCTGTCGATCCTGCTTGGTTCGCCCTGAACAATTCCTAACCTACTGATTCTCAGCGCAGATCACGCTGGAGCGCTGGT
>NZ_QDFI01000023.1 GCF_003254465.1 Meridianimarinicoccus zhengii | reverse complement strand
GCGCCGCGACCTCGGCCCGCCGCCGCGCCGCCGCGATACGGGTCTCGGGTGCGGGGCTGGCGGGGCCGAGGCAGGCGGGCCGGTCCAGCGAGCGGCCTTCCGGGGCCGGGCTGTCGGTGGTGCCGAACCATGCGGGGGGGAGCCCGTCCCCGGTTTCGGCCATGCAGCCGGCGGGCGTGACGCCGAGCGCGCGCAGAAACGTCTCGATCTCGTGCAGCGCCGCGCGCGGGAGGGTGAGCCTGCGCCATCCGCCGCCGTCGCGCGCCACCCAGTCGACGCAGGTATCGGGCGGGATGACGGCGTCCGAGGCCGTATCGACATCCCGTACCGCGACACGATCGGGCGGCAGGGCCACGGCAACAGACTTGCCCGCCACCGGGGCGAGCAGATCCGCGATTGCGCGGGCGCTGTGCCCTTCGGCGCCCGGCGCGGATGCCACCGGATGCCAGCCACGCCCGTCCCAGCGGTGCAGCGCGGCGCGGTCCCCCGAAAGGTCGAGCGCGTGAAATTCAGTCATGTGCCTGCCCGGCTCTTGGCCGCGATCGTGTTCTCTGCTCTTTAGCGTTCAGTCTATCAGAGTTTTTCCCGCAGCACAGCCGCAAACGCGGTCATGCCGCGCCATGTTCGAGGGTCCGCCATGCGCCGTCTTCTGTCCGTTCTCCTTGCCGCGCTCATGCTCTGCGCGCCCGTTGCCCATGGCCAGTCCGCGGACGCGGCGCTGCCCGGGATCACCGTCACCGGACAGGCGGAGGCTATGCTGCCGCCCGACCGGGCGAAGCTGCATCTTGGCGTGCTGGCGGAGGGGCGCACGGCGGCGGATGCCGTCGACCGGATGCGCCGCAGTGCGGCCGCGCTGTTCGAGACACTGGAGTCGGCGGGTATTCCCGACGGCGACGTCGGCACCGGCTCGCTGGACCTGCGGGCTGTGCGTGACCCGAACGCACCCCCCGAGCCCGGCCGCGCGCCGCGCATCACCGGGTTCGAGGCCGAGACGCTCGTGTCGGTGACGCTGGGCGATCTCGATACGCTGGGCGCACTTCTCGATGCGGCGGTGCGGGCGGGCGCCAACCGGATCGACGGCATAGGGTTCGGGCTGTCCGACCCCGAGAGCGTTCTGGCCGGTCTGCGGGCGGAAGCCGTGCAAGACGCGATGGATCGCGCCCGCGTCTATGCGACCGCGGCGGGGGTGACGCTTGGCCCGGTGCTGGAGATCCGCGACGCGCCCGGTGGCGGGCCGGCGCCCATGGGGCGGATGATGGCCGCCGAGGCGGGTGTGCCCATCGCGCCGGGCAGCCTGCGGCTGAGCGCCGAGGTGATCATGCGCTTCGCCATCGGGGACTGACCGTCGCGCAAACAAAAGGGGCAGCGTTCGCCGCCCCTCTGTCCCTGGATCGCCGGATATCAGGCCGTGGCCTTGTCCAGCGCCTGGTCGAGATCGGCGATCAGGTCGTCCGCGTCCTCGATCCCGATGGACAGGCGCACGACCTCGGGCGCCGCACCCGCGGCGCGCTGCTGTTCGGCCGTCAGCTGCCGGTGCGTGGTCGATGCCGAGTGGATGATCAGCGACCGCGTATCGCCAAGGTTCGCCACGTGGCTGAAAATCTCCACCGCGTCGACCAGCTTGACGCAGGCATCATAGCCGCCTTTCACGGCGAAGGTGAACAGACCTCCCGCACCCTTGGGGCAGATCCGCGCCACCCGGTCGTGATAGGGCGACGAAGGCAGGCCCGCATAGGTGACATACTCCACCCGCGAATCCTGTTCGAGCCACGCCGCGATCTTCACCGCGTTCTCCACGTGGCGCTGCATCCGCAGCGACAGCGTTTCGATTCCCATCAGCGTGTAATGCGCCGCCTGCGGGTTCATCGTCATGCCGAGATCGCGCAACCCGATGGCGATGCCATGGAACGTGAAGGCGAGCGGCCCGAAGGTTTCGTGGAACTTCAGCCCGTGATAGGCGGGTTCCGGGTCCGACAGCGACGGGAACTTGCCCGACGCGGACCAGTCGAACTTGCCCGAATCGATGATGGCGCCGCCGGTCACCGTGCCGTTGCCGGTCAGGTACTTGGTGGTCGAGTGCACGACCAGCGTGGCGCCGTGATCGATGGGTTTGCACAGGTACGGCGTGCCCGAGGTGTTGTCCACGATCATGGGCAGATCGGCGTCATCTGCGATCTTCGCGATGGCGTCGAGATCGGTGATGTAGCCGCCCGGATTGGCGATCGCCTCGCAGAACACGGCGCGAGTGTCATCGTCGATGGCCCCCTTGACCGCGTCGAGATCGTCGAAATCCACGAAGCGCGCGGACCAGCCGAAGCGCCGGATGCTCTGGCTGAACTGGGTCACGGTTCCGCCGTAGAGCCGGGTGGACACGACGATGTTCCGCCCCGGCGCCATCAGCGGGAACAGCGCGAGGATCTGTGCTGCATGCCCGGACGAGCAGCAGACCGCGCCGACGCCGCCTTCGAGCGTCGCGAGCCGTTCCTGCAGGACGGCCACGGTGGGGTTGGTCAGGCGCGAATAGATGAACCCGACCTCTTGCAGGTTGAACAGCGCCGCGGCGTGTTCGGCGTCGCGGAATACATAGGCCGTGGTCTGGTAGATCGGTGTCTGGCGTGCGCCGGTGGCCGGATCGGGCCGCGCGCCCGCATGCACCTGAAGCGTGTCGAAGCCGTAGCTGGCTGCGTCTGTCATGGGTCTTTCCCCCCTTATGGATATCTCAGTCCGGTGCCTAGGACTTGCCGAACGGACCGCCGAGCGCAAGCCGCAATGCGCGGTTGAACGTGGTCCGGTCCCTGCCTAACCTGCCGGGACCGCGGGCCGTTCGGCCACGCAACCGCCGAACCGGAGGCCCCGATGACACTCACCCGACGCATTGCCACCGTGACCCTTGCCGCGCTTGTCGCGGCCGGTCCGCTCGCCGCCGAGATCCGCATCGCCCATGTCTATGGCAAGACCGGCCCGCTGGAGGCGTATGCCGCGCAGTCCCATACAGGGCTGATGATGGGGCTGGAATACGCCACCGGCGGCACGATGGAGGTTCTGGGCGAACCCATCGTCGTGATCGAGAAGGACACGCAGCTTGACCCTGCGCAAGGCCGCGCGCTTCTGGAGGAAGCCTATGCCGATGACGGCGCGGTTCTGGCGGTCGGGCCTGTCAGTTCCGGGGTCGCGCTGGCGATGCTGCCGGTGGCGGAAGAATACGAACGCATCCTGATCGTGGAGCCGGCCGTGGCGGACTCCATCACGGGTGCGAACCGCAACCGCTATATCTTCCGCACGGGCCGCAATTCGAGCCAGGACGCCATCGCCAACGCCGTTGCCATCGGCGCGCCGGGGGTGAAGGTCGCCACGCTCGCGCAGGATTACGCCTTCGGGCGGGACGGTGTCGCGGCGTTCCGGGAAGCGCTTGCGGACACGGGCGCCGAACTGGTGCACGAGGAATACGTGCCCACGGACACCACCGATTTCACCGCCGCGGCCGAGCGGATCTTCAACGCGATGAAGGATCTCGATGGCGAAAAGCGGCTGTTCCTGATCTGGGCAGGGGCGGGGAACCCGATGGGCAAGATCGGTGCGATGGACCCGTCCCGTTTCGGAATCGAGATCGCCACAGGCGGCAACATCCTCGCGGCGCTTGCCGCCTACAAGGATTTTCCGGGGATGGAGGGGGCCACCTATTACTACCACGACATCCCCGACAACCCGGTGAACGACTGGCTGGTCGAACAGCACATGGACCGCTTCGGCACGCCGCCGGATTTCTTCACCGCGGGCGGCATGGCGGCGGGTCTGGCCGTGGTGGCGGCGCTGGAGCGCGCGGGTTCGACCGAAACCGAAGACCTGATCGGCGCGATGGAAGGCATGGAATGGGAGACCCCGAAGGGCACCATGCGGTTCCGTCCGGAGGACCACCAGGCGCTGCAATCCATGTATCATTTCCGCATCCGTGTGGAGGACGGCGTCGACTGGGCCATCCCCGAACTGGTCCGGGAACTGGGCATCGACGACCTGTCCGTTCCGGTGCGGGACTGACCGCGCGGTGGAGGCGCGGGGATGCTGAGAACACTTGATCTGGCCGTGCGCTTCGGCGGCCACCGGGCCGTCGATGGCGTGAGCTGCCATTTCCGGCAGGGCGAGGTGACGGCCATCGTCGGACCGAACGGGGCGGGCAAGACGACGCTGTTCAACCTGATCTCCGGGCAGGTCCGGGCGAGCGCGGGCCGGATCGAGCTTCTGGGCGAGGACATCACGCGGCTTTCGGTCGCCGCACGGGCGCGGCGGGGCATCGGGCGCGGCTTTCAGCAGACCAGTCTCTTTCCCAATCTCACGGTGCGGGAAAATGTCCGGCTTGCGGTGCAGGCGCGCCAGCGCAAGGGCGGCCGGATGCTGCGCCGGGCCGATGCCGACCGCAAGGTGCTTGCGGCGGCGGACAGCGTGCTCGGCCAGGTGCGCCTGGCGCCGCAGCAGCACAGGCTGGCGTCGGAACTGTCCCATTGCAACCAGCGCAAGCTGGACATCGCGGTGCTGATGGCGCTGGAGCCGCGCGTGTTCATGTTCGATGAACCGACGGCGGGTATGTCCGCGGACGAGGCACCGGGCGTCCTGGATCTGATCGACGGGTTGCGCCGGGACCGCAACCGTTGCGTGTTGCTGGTGGAGCACAAGCTCGATGTGATCCGCGCGCTTGCGGATCGGGTCGTCGTGCTTCAGGACGGGCGCTGCGTGGCGGACGGGACACCCGCCATGGTCATGGAGTCTGCCGCCGTGCAGGCGGCGTATATGGGGCAGGAACTGGCCGATGGCTGAGCATGGCTGACGAGGACGGCAACGGAGGCGGCACTGGGGGGTTGCGGCTGCGGGTCGATCGGCTTGCGGCGGCCATGGAGGCCGCGCGCGCCCGTGCCCGTGCCGAAGCCGACACTGCGCCGCCAGCCGACGCCGCCCAGGAACGGCGCGCCGTGCCCCCTGAAATCGCGGGTGACCCTGTCCCAACGTCCGCGCCGACCGGCCCGCACGGGGATGCCGCGGAGGGTCCCGGTGACATGGACGCGACGCCCCCGGACGCCGTGCCTCGTGTCGCCCCGTCGGCCGAAGAGTCGGACAGGTCGGACCCGCCCGCGACCGAAAGACAGGTCCGGCATCACCCCCCGGCGGCGCCCGAACCCGGCCACACGCGGGCGGAGGCGCGGGGCATGGCTCCGCCGGACAGGTCGCCCCTGCTGCTGACGCCGGATTTCCACCTGCCAGAACCGGCGCCGGAGCCTTCGGGGGATCGGGCCGACACGCGCGGCACCGCCGTGGAACTGGGTGACGCCCCCGGTATCCTCGTGCCCGCTGCGCCCGTTGCGCCGGCTCCGCCCGTGTCCCCGGCGACTGCCGCGGCGCTGCTTGCGCTGAAAGGGGTGGCGACGGATATCGGGCGCTACCGCATTCTGGAGGACGTGACGCTGGATGTGCCCCGCGGTGCCGTGACCATGCTTCTCGGGCGGAACGGCGCGGGCAAGACCACGACCCTGCGCACGGTCATGGGGCTGTGGCGCGCCCGTGCCGGCGAGATCGTCCTTGCGGGCGAAAGGATCGACCGCTGGGCCACGCACCGTATCGCGCGGGCCGGCATCGGATATGTGCCGGAATCGATGTCCATCTTCGGCGACCTGACCGTGGCCGAGAACATCGCGCTCGGTGCCCGAACGGGGCCCGTGTCGGGCGACCGGCTGGACTGGCTCACGGGGCTTTTCCCGCCGCTCGCGACCTTCTGGCGGTCCCCGGCGGGCAACCTGTCGGGTGGCCAGAAGCAGATGCTCGCGCTGGCGCGTGCGCTGGTGGAACGGCGCAGGCTCTACCTTATTGACGAGCCGACCAAGGGGCTGGCCCCCGTCATCGTCGAGACCGTGGTATCCGCCCTGCGCGACCTGAAACTCCAGGGGGCCACGATCCTGATGGTCGAGCAGAATTTCGCCGTGGCGCGCGCGCTTGGCGATGCCTGCGCCGTGATCGACGGCGGTCGGGTGGCCTGGTCCGGCACGATGGCGGCGCTCGCCGACGATCCGGCGCTTCAGGCGCGGCTCATGGGGCTCGATCTCGGGGACGCGGCGTGACGAATATGACGACCGACGGAGTGGCCGACCCGCACCGGCCCGGCATTGGCGCGCGCATCGGTGCCGCCATGCCATGGCTGCTGGTGCCGTTGATCGCGGCCCTTGGCGGGCTGGCGATGGTCGTGCAGGCGATGCCGGGTCCGGAGGAGACGCTTGCCGCGCTCTTACGAACGCCGGACCTGTGGGCGGACCGTGCCGCCGCCGCGTTGCCCGCCATTGCGCCCTCGTGGATCACGCTGACGCTGGCGGGGCTGGCCATGGGTATGATGATCTTCCTGATGGCATCCGGGCTGACACTGGTGTTCGGGCTGATGGACGTGATCAATTTCGGGCATGGCGCGTTCGTGTCGCTCGGCGCCTTCGTCGCCGTCAGCGTGCTGGCCCGGTTTGGGGGCTGGACGGCATCGACCGATCTGGCGCTTAACCTCGCGGCCATCGGTCTTGCGGCACTGGTTGCGATGGCGGTGGCCGGCACGGCGGGGGCGCTCTTCGAGCGGGTGATCGTTCGCCCGGCGGGCGGATCGCACCTGAAGCAAATCCTCGTGACCGTCGGCGGGCTTATCATCGCGGAGCAATTGATCCACGTCATCTGGGGGCCGGCAGAGATCTATATCGACCGGCCCGCCGCGTTGAAGGGCGCCATCGTGTTTCACGGCGCGGCGCTTGAAACCTACCGATTGCTGGCAGTGGCGGCGGGGCTGACCGTCTTCGCGTTGCTGGCCCTCGTGCTGCGCTATACGCGAATCGGGCTGATCGTGCGCGCGGGCGTGCAGGACGGCGAGATGGTGCAGGCACTGGGATACCGCCTGCGCGGTGTCTGCGTTGCCGTGTTCATCGCCGGGTCGGCGCTTGCCGGTCTCGGAGGCGTGCTTTGGGCCCTGTACCAGGAGGTCGTGACGGCGCAGATGGGCGCGGACCTTATGGTGCTCGTGTTCATCACCGTCATCATCGGCGGGCTGGGGTCGGTCACGGGCTGCTTTCTCGCGGCGCTGATGATCGGGCTTACGCAGAACTACACCGCCTTCGTGGAACCCAAGTTGGCGCTCGTGTCCACCATCGCGGTGCTGGTGCTGGTGCTACTGTGGCGGCCCGCGGGGATGCTGGCGCGGCAGTCGGGCCGGATGTCATGACGCGGGCGGGGCCGGTCCTGTTGCGGCTGATCCTGCTTGCCGTGCTCGTGGCGCTGGCTTTCGCGCCGGTGCTGTTCGAAGGCAGCCGCGCGCTCGACACCGCGGCACGGCTTTGCGTGATGATCGTGCTCGCGGCCAGTTTCGATCTGCTGCTGGGCTACGCGGGCATCGTCAGCTTCGCGCACACGATGTTCTTCGGTATGGGGGCCTACGGCGTCGCGCTGGCCAGCCTGCACATGGGCCGCGGGCCGGAGGCGCTGCTGGCGGGCACCGCCGCCGGGGCCGCCGCCGCCGCCGTGCTGGCGCTGGTGATCGGACTTTTCTCGTTGCGGGTGCGGGCGATCTTCTTTGCCATGATCACGCTCGCCGTGGCCTCGGCCGTGGCGGTGCTGGTGTCGCAGCTATCGACTCTGACGGGGGGCGAGGACGGGCTGACCTATCGCATTCCACGTGCCCTGACCGCCGCCGAGACCTATGGCACGATCCCGGCCTTCGCGGTTGGGCCCATCGCGTTCGACGGTCTGCGCATCAGCGGTAAGATCGCCAATTACTACCTCGTCTTCGGCTGCGCGCTGGCCCTGTTTCTCGTGATGCTGCGGCTGGTCGCGTCGCCGTTCGGGCGCGTATTGCAGGCGATCCGCGAAAACGACCACAGGGCAGAGGCCGTGGGCTATTCCGTGCTGCGCTATCGCATCGGGATCACCGTGATCTCGGCGGTGATCGCGTCGTTCGCCGGGGCGCTTTACGCGATCTGGCTGCGCTATGTGGGCCCGGACGTGACGCTGAGCTTCGATCTGATGATCGACATCCTGCTGATGGTGGTGATCGGCGGCATGGGCACGCTTTACGGCGCGGTGATCGGCGCGGTGCTGCTGGTGCTGGCACAGACCTATCTGCGCGAGTTGATGGGCCCCAACCTCCTGGAGTCCCTGCCGCCCGCCATTGCCGACCTGCCCGTGCTGCCCGAGTTGCTGAACCCGGACCGCTGGCTTCTGTGGCTGGGCGTGCTGTTCGTTCTCAGCGTGTATTTCTTTCCGGCGGGTGTAGTGGGCCGGTTGCGCGGTCGGCGGGCCTAGTCGCCGACACGCGCCTGCATTTCACGCATCAGGCGCGAATTCTTCCGCATCGCGTCCAGCACCTTGTCGAACGTGTCGATCCCGCGCGCCTCGAGCATCGGGACCATGCGCTGGAACACGTCCGCCGTGGCCTTGGTGTCGCCCATGGCGGTGTGGCGCTCGGCCTCGGGGATCACCACGCCGAACCGGTCCGCCAGCGCATCGAGCGTATGCGTCTCGCCCTGCCCGAACAGGATCGCAGACAGCAGAACCGTGTCGAAGACCGGGTGTTCGAACCGCGCGCCGATCCGCCCGGCGTGCTTGTGGAAGAACGCCATGTCGAAGGGTGCGTTATGCGCTACCAGCACAGCATGCTCGCAATAGCGGAAGAACTTCGCGCCCACGGCATCGATGGCCGGTGCGTCGGCGACCATCGCGTCGGTCACGCCATGCACGGCGGTCGATGCGGCGGGGATCGGCCGGCCCGGATTGACGAAAAGGTCCAGTTCCTCGCCCTGCACCCGGCGGCCGTTCATGACCCGTACCGCGGCCAGTTGCACGATCTCGTCCCCGCCGCGCGGGTCGAGCCCGGTGGTTTCGGTGTCGAACACGACATAGGTCAGCTCGCGCAGGCCGCGCCCGATCTTGGTGTCGTCGGGCACCCGGTTGAGCAGGTCGAAGTCGAAGACGGTCGGGCGCTCGGCGATACGGTCGGCGACCAGGTTGACGGGCTGGGTTCGCTCCGCCTCCCGCAGGGGCAGAACGAGCGCCGCGCGCCCGTCCGCGCGCCGTTCTGGCCAGATATCGGTATTGTGGAAATCGAGGATCTCGCGCCCCGTCACGGCCAGCGGGCTGTCAGGCACGGGGTCGTCGAGCAGCGCCCGAAGCGTATCCAACCCGACCGGCTCTCCATCCCATCCGATGACAATGAGCGCGCCGGGATCGTCATCGGTCACATCGATGGTGAACGCCTGCGCCAGCCCTTCGGCCACGATGCGGTCGATGATCTCGGCCAGCAGGTTGACCAGCGCGAAAGCGTCGCAGCGCAGGCGCAGGAAGACAGTCGGCGCCGCGATGGTCGGGCCGTCGGGCCCAAGCTGGCCACGCAGCGCGTCGATCAGGTGCGAGGCGCGCACGTCCTGCATCGGCCACCACGTATCCTCGCGCGCGTCGTGGCGTGCGGCCGTCTCGTGAACGATATCGGTCAGTTCCAGCGCTGCGCGGCGCATGTCGCGCGCCACGGACCGGTCGGCCGCGACTTCGTCGTCGGCCATGTCCAGAAGGGCGCGCAGGTTGGCCGCCGGGCCGCGCAGGGCCTCCAGCGTCTCGGTCAGCAAGCGTTCGCGTTCGGCATGGAGCCGCAGATCCGCCGACACGTCCCGCAGCGTCAGCACGTAGCCCGGCACATCGCCAAGTCCCAGCGCGCCGCGGACAAGCCGCATATGCGCCGCGATGACCCGCCCGCAGCCGGTCGTGGAGACCAGCAATTCGGCATCGTCCAGTTCGTCATTGTCGAGAAGCCGGTGATAGGTGCGCTGCACGGGCCCCTCGCGCAGCAGGTCGAAAATCGACCGGTTGAGCCGCGGCCGCCCCGTGTCGCGCAGCAACGCGACCGCCGGGCCGTTGTAGAAGACCACGCGATGCGCCGGCGAACACAGGATCAGCCCCGCCTGGATGTCGGACAGCAGCGCGCTGAGCTGGGCGGTCTGTTCCTCCAGCCGCCGGGTCTGTTCGGCCACGCTCAATTCCAGTTTGCTGCGCGTCGCCGCCAGGGTCTCGATCGCGGCGCCTGCCGCGGGGGCCAGATCGCCGAGATAACGTGCCGGCGCGGTGTCGATATCGCGGGCGACCCCGCCATGGGTGCGGGCGCGCAGCTCGGATGACAGTCTTTCGACCGCGCGGCCCACGTTTTCGTCGAAAAGCCGCCAGACGGCGAGGATCATCCCCACCACGACGAAGACGGACAGGATGCCGCCCGTCATGACCGCCGATATCGCATCGCCCCCGGCGCGTGACAGGCCGAACCAGAGGCTGCCGCCGATGGTGACGACCGCCCCCGCCGCCATTGCTGCGAAGAAAAGGAAAATGCGCAGGCGCAGGGACAGGCGCGTCAGCATGTCAGGCCGGTACCGCCAGAAGCGGACGGATCGCCCGGTCGAGCATGCCGGGATCGAGTGGCAGCGGCAGCACGGCATCCGCCCCCAGCGCGCGGGCGCGGCGCCGGTCGATGTCGCGGGCACTGTCCTGCACGACGACAAGCCGGGTGCCGGCAAACGCGGGTTCCTGTCCGACAGCCTGACACAGCGCCAGCGCGGCAGGATCACGGCCCATCAGCAGAACCAGCAGCAGGTCCGGCGGCGCGGTTTCAAGTGTTCGCATCGCATCGGCGCCATCGGACAGGCGGCGCGGGGCCAGACCCATCCGCTCAAGCGTGGTTTCGCAAAGACGCGCAAGAGGCGGCGGACCGCAGAGGATCGCCACCGTATGCCTTGCCACGGGCTGCGTGGGGCGGAACGTGCCGGGCATCACCCCACCTCCGCGTCGCAGGCGGTTGTCAGCACCGGATCGGACGGGTCCATCTGTACCCAGGCGGCGGGGTCTACCGCGCCGTTTTCGTCCATCGCCACGTCTTCCATCAGGTCGGCCCGGCGCGCGCCGTCGCAGTCCAGCACGACACGGACTTGCCGCCCGGGCGCCCAGCGGCCCATCAGGTAGAGATCTACCATCCGCTGACCCGGCAGCGCGTCATTGGTGCGGATCGTGCCCGTGTCCACGGCGACGAACCGCGTGGTCTGGGGCACGGCATAGGTCCAGGGTTTCCACGGCGCGCTTTCGCTGTTGTGCCACGCGACCACGACCGGCGCGGGCAACTGCCCGGCGGTGCGCGGGTACCATGAATATTCCGACCAGATCGCGAAGGCGATCATCGCCAGCCCGCCCGAGGCCGGCACGAGCCATCGCGGCAGCCGGCCGCGCAGCATCTTGTTCAGCAACAGCACGATCCCCGCCACGCCAAAGCCGGTGACGAATGTCGCGATGAGTTCCAGAAACATGGCTCCCCCCTTGTTGTCCGGCGGTCGCGGCTGCTCTAGCCCAGCATGCCGCGCCCGTGGCCGATGGCCGATTGCAGTGTCTTTATCACGACGAAGGCATCCCGGAGATGACTTCGCTCAAAGTCCGACAGATCGCCGGGTGTCAGGAAATTGTCCGGCGCAAGGCCGCGGCGCACCCGGTTCGCCTGATGTTCAAGCCGGGTCTGCGCGATCAGGTCATAGGCGTCGGTCAGGTCGCTGGCCCCTGTCTTGCTGAGGACGTTCGCCCTGGCCGCCGCGTCGAGCCGCGCGCGGGTGTTCACCGGCGCCAGCTGCCCTTGCAGCGCATAGACCCGCGCGAGATCCGTGACCGGCACGACGCCGTTATGCTTCAGGTCGATGGCGTTCTTGTGCTCGCCGGACCGGATCGTGGCGAACCCGCGCAAAAGGCCCAGCGGCGGCGTGTGCTTCATGGCGTTCGACACCATGTGCGCGACGAAGATGCTGTTGGCCGCCGCGCGCCTGAGCGTGTCCTGCTGGAGCCCCGTGAACAGGTCCGCCGTGCCGCCGATCACGCGCAAGTCGAACATGACAGATGCCAGCATCTGGGATTCCGGGCTGGGCTTTGCGATCCAGCCGTCGAAATACTGCCGCCAGACGCGCAGGGGCTGTCGCCAGCGCGGGTTGGAGGCCATCATGTCGCCGGGGCAATAGACATAGCCGCAGGTGTTCAGCCCGTCGCAGACGAAATCGGCGAGCCGCTCGAAATAGGCCATGTCGCCGTCGGCCGCGCGGTCGTCGATGATGATGCAGTTGTCTTGGTCGCTGACGCCGGTCTGTTCGCGCCGGCCCTGGCTGCCGCAGGCCAGCCACGCATAGGGAACCGGCGGCGGGCCCAGCTTGTCCTCCGCCAGCTTCAGCAGCCGACGGGTTGCGGCATCGGCGATATCGGTGATCAGCCGCGTGACGACCTCGTGCCGGTTGCCGCTGGCCACGAGCTGGACGAGGAGTTGCGGGATCTGCGCCGTGGTGCGCGACATGCCTTCGGGCGTCCGGGCATGGGCGATGTCGCTGACGAACTGCGCGGACGTGACCGCCTGGAGGCGTGTCAGGTCGGTCTGCGTGACCATGCCGATCAGCTTGCCATGCTCGCTGATCGGCAGGTGGCCGATATGGCGTTCGTGCATTATGTGCAGCACGTCCGAGGCGAGCGCATCGGGCGGCAGGGTGATCGGATCGGGCGTCATGATGGTCGTGACGGGCAGGGCGCCGTCGATCGCCTCGGCCACGACCCGGTGCGACAGATCGGTTGTCGTGACGATGCCGCGCAGTGCGCCGTCTTCCACCACGGCGAGGCTCGATATGTTGCGCGCGCGCATCTGGCGGGCTGCATCCCGGATGGTCGTGTCGGGCGGACAGGAAATGGGCGGGCCGGTGAGCAGGTTGGACACCTGCGTCGTGGCCAGGGACAGCGCGCGGTGCCGCTCGGGACCGCTGCGGTCGAAGAACTTCGCGAAACTGCCATGGGTGTCGCGCAACCGGTCGAATTCGGCCCTTGGCAGGATCAGGATGCGCGAGCGCGCCGCCGCGAAGGCCGACGTGACAGCGGTGCCGCTGCGCAGCAATCCACGTTCGCCGAAGGAATTGCGCGGCCCCAACAGTGACAGTTGCGAACCGGAAGGGTCCCGGACCTCGACCGAACCGGACATCACGAGGCACAGACCTTCGAGCGTGTCACCGACTTGGTATATCGCCTCACCCGGCTCGAAGTTCGCATCGCGCATCCGGTCGATGACGGCGTGAAGCTCGTCAAGGGGAAGTGTGTCGTAGGGATGGACCGAGGTCAGGAAATCACGGATCGGGTCGGGGTCGTGATCCATGCTGTGCTCCGCACGCTTCGGGAAAATGGCGGATGCGCGGCAATCGTGCCGCGCATCCGGATCTTCTGGGAACCGGCAGGCCGGGGGGCGGCCTGCCGGAACCGGGGGTCAGTGATCCGCAGCAGCGGCACCGGCCCCCTTGGGAATGCGGATGCTTTCCACGAGGTCCTGGATGTCCTGCGGCGGTTCTTCGGTCGCGTTGGACACGAAGTAGGCCACGATGAAGTTCAGGACGGCACCCACCGACCCGATGGCGGTGGACTGGATACCCAAAAGCGAGCCCTGAATCGTGTCCGGGAACTGGTTGGTGCCCGGGATGAAGAACCAGCCCTTGTGCATGAAGATGTAGACCAGCGTGAAGATCAGGCCGGTCAGCATGCCCGCAACCGCACCGTAGTTGTTGATGCGCTTGAAGAAGATGCCCATCATCAGCGCCGGGAAGATCGACGATGCCGCAAGGCCGAAGGCCAACGCGACCGTCTGCGCCGCAAAGCCCGGAGGATTCAGGCCCAGATATGTGGCCACGGCGATCGCCACGGCCATGGATCCGCGGGCGACCCGAAGTTCGGCCTTTTCGCTCATGTTCGGGGTGAGCTGGCCCTTGAACAGGTCATGACTGACCGAGGACGAGATCGCCAGCAGAAGACCTGCCGCCGTGGACAACGCCGCGGCAAGACCGCCCGCGGCCACGAGGCCGATTACCCAGCCGGGAAGCTGCGCGATTTCCGGGTTGGCCAGCACGAGGATGTCGTTGTTCACGGTCAGTTCCGACCCTTCCCAGCCGCGGTCGGCGACCGAAGCCTGGAACTCGGCATTTCGGTCGTTGTACCACTGGATGCGGCCGTCGCCGTTCTTGTCCTCGAAGCCGAGCAGACCGGTGACTTCCCAGTTGCGCATCCAGTCGGGGCGCGCTTCGTACTCGATCGGTTCTTCCGCGACGCCGTTGGGATAGACCGTGTCGATCAGATTGAGCCGCGCCATGGCGCCCACGGCCGGCGCCGTCAGGTACAGCAGCGCGATGAACACAAGTGCCCAGCCGGCCGACCAGCGTGCATCCGCAACGCGGGGCACGGTGAAGAACCGGATGATCACGTGGGGCAGGCCCGCCGTGCCGATCATCAGCGACAGGGTGAACAGCACCATGTTGATGACCGCCGACGGCGTGCCGTCCTGAAGCGTGTATTCGTTGAAGCCGAGATCCGTCACCACGTCGTCAAGACGGGCCAGCAGAGGCGCACCGGACGCGGAATGCTCACCGAACAGTCCGAGCCACGGCAGCGGGTTGCCGGTCAGTTGCAGCGAGATGAAGATCGCCGGGATCGTGTAGGCGGTGATGAGCACGCAGTATTGTGCCACCTGCGTGTAGGTCACGCCCTTCATGCCGCCAAGCACGGCGTAGAAGAACACGATGGCCGCGCCGATCAGCAGGCCAGTGGTGTTGTCGACCTCGAGAAAGCGCGAGAACGCCACGCCCACGCCGGTCATCTGCCCGATCACATAGGTGATCGATGCGATGATGAGCGCTGCCACGGCAACCATGCGCGCGGTCGGGCTGTAGAACCGGTCACCGATGAATTCTGGCACGGTGAACTTGCCGAACTTGCGCAGATATGGCGCGAGCAGAAGCGCCAGCAGCACGTAGCCGCCTGTCCAGCCCATCAGGTAGGACGATGTCGCATAGCCGCCAAAGGCGAGAAGACCCGCCATCGAGATGAAGGACGCCGCGGACATCCAGTCCGCAGCCGTGGCCATCCCGTTGGTGATGGGGTGCACGCCGCGCCCGGCGGCGTAGAATTCAGACGTGGACCCTGCGCGGGCCCAGATCGCGATGCCGATGTAGAGCGCGAATGACGCGCCCACGAACAGCAGGTTGAGTGTAAACTGATCCATTGGTCCCTGGGTCCCTTATTCTTCGACGCCGAATTTCTTGTCGAGCCGGTTCACGTACCACGCGTAGAAGAAGATCAGCGCGAGGAAGACGAGGATCGAACCCTGCTGGGCGAACCAGAAGCCCAGATCGGTCCCGCCGACGGGGATGCCCATCAGCAGCGGGCGCAGCAGGATGCCGAACCCGAAGGACACCAGTGCCCAGATCACGAGGCATATCTTGATGATCCGAATATTGGCCGCCCAATATTCGTTGTTCGAAGAATTGTCCGCCATTGCGGTCGCTCCCTTTTTTGATGGTGCAGATCTCCGTTCACGGAACCGCGTGGTTCCGTGCCCTTGCCTTCTGCGGGTGGTCGTATCATCGGCGCCCTCCCTCCGGGCACCGAAGGTTTCAGTGCCGGACGCTTTCCACGATCCGACCCAGCGCGTCGGCGACATCGCCGATATCGGCCATGGCATCGACATGCCGGAGAACGCCGCGGCTGTCGTAGTATCCGATCAGTGGTGCGGTTTGTGCATGATATGCATCAAGCCGCGACCGGACCGTCTCGGCATTGTCGTCGGCACGGCGCTTCATCTCGGTGCCGCCGCACTTGTCACACACGCCCTCGACCTTGGGCCGCTTGAACGTGTCGTGATAGCCCTCGCCGCACTTCGCGCAGGTGTAGCGGCCGGAGACCCGTTCCACCATCGCCTCGTCCTCGACTTCGAGCGACACGGCGGCGTCGATCTTCTGGCCGCTCTCGGCCAGAAGTGCATCCAATGCCTCGGCCTGACCGGTTGTGCGCGGAAACCCGTCGAGGATCACGCCGGCCTGTGTGTCCGGATCGGCCATGCGGTCGCGGAGAATGGCGAGCACGATGTCGTCGGATACGAGCCCCCCGGAGTCCATCACCGCCTTTGCGGCCTGTCCGGCATCGGTGCCTGCGGCCACGGCCGCGCGCAGCAGGTCGCCGGTGGACAGTTGCACAAGGCCGTATTTCTCTTCGAGCATCCGTGCCTGGGTGCCCTTGCCGGCGCCCGGAGGCCCCAGCAGGATCAGCACTGCGGGTGTTGTCGTCACGTGGTTCACTCCGTCCATGGTCTCAGGCCCGGTTCATGCGGTTTTCGATCAGGTCGTCAACCACCGCGGGCTCGGCCAGCGTAGACGTGTCGCCAAGGCTGCCAAAGTCGTTTTCCGCGATCTTGCGCAGGATACGGCGCATGATCTTGCCCGAACGGGTCTTGGGCAGGCCCGGCGCCCACTGGATCAGGTCCGGGCTGGCGATCGGGCCGATCTCGTTGCGGACCCAGTTGCGCAGCTCGGTGCGCAATTCGTCCGACGGCTCCTCGCCGTTCATCAGCGTGACGTAGCAATAGATGCCCTGGCCCTTGACCGCGTGCGGATAGCCCACCACCGCGGCCTCGGCCACCTTGGCATGGGCCACGAGCGCGCTTTCGACTTCCGCGGTGCCCATGCGGTGGCCGGACACGTTGATGACGTCATCGACCCGCCCCGTGATCCAGTAATCGCCATCCGCATCGCGGCGGCAGCCGTCGCCGGTGAAGTAGTAGCCCTTGTAGTCCGAGAAGTAGGTCTTGCCGAACCGCTCATGGTCGCCCCAGACGGTGCGCATCTGCCCCGGCCAGCTGTCCTTGATGCACAGAACGCCCTCGGTCGGATTGTCGTGGATCTCCTCGCCCGATTGCGGGTCGAGAACGACGGGCTCGATGCCGAAGAAGGGCTTCATCGCGGCCCCCGGCTTGGTCGCATGTGCGCCGGGCAGGGGGGTCATCAGGTGGCCACCGGTTTCGGTCTGCCACCACGTGTCAACGATCGGGCAGCGGCCCTTGCCGACATTGTCGTTATACCAGTTCCACGCTTCCGGGTTGATCGGTTCGCCGACGGTGCCGAGGATGCGCAGGGACGACAGGTCGGCCTTCTCGACGAACTCCGTGCCCTTGCCCATCAGCGCCCGGATCGCGGTCGGGGCGGTGTAGAACTGGTTGACCTTGTGCTTCTCGCAGACCTGCCAGAAGCGGCTGGCGTCCGGGTATGTCGGCACGCCTTCGAACATGACCGTCGTGGCACCGTTCGCAAGCGGCCCGTAGACGATGTAGCTGTGCCCCGTGACCCAGCCGACGTCGGCGGTGCACCAGAAGATGTCGCCGTCCTTGTAATCGAATGTGAACTTGTGGGTCATCGCGGCATAGAGCAGATAGCCGCCAGAGCTGTGCACCACACCCTTGGGCTGGCCGGTCGAGCCGGACGTATAGAGGATGAACAGCGGGTCCTCAGCGTTCACCTCAACCGCGCGGGCCGTGTCGTCGGCCTCCGCATGCAGCTCGGCATAGTCGAAATCGCGCCCGTCGATCCAGGTCGTCTGGCCGCCGGTACGTTTGACCACCAGACACTTGACCGTGTCCTTGCAGTGCAGCAGCGCCGCATCGGCATTGGATTTCAGTGGCGTGTTGCGGCCGCCGCGGGGGGCGTAATCGGCGGTGATGACAAGCTTGGCGTCGCAGCCGTTGATCCGGGCCGACAGTGCGTCGGGCGAAAAGCCCGCGAAGACGATGGAATGCACGGCGCCGATCCGCGCGCAGGCCAGCATCGCATAGGCGGCTTCCGGGATCATCGGCAGGTACAGCACCACGCGGTCGCCCTTGCGCACGCCGAGACCTTCGAGAATGTTGGCCATCTTGCAGACTTCGACGTGAAGCTGCTTGTAGGTGATGTGCTTGGCGGGTTCGTCCGGATTGTCGGGTTCGAAGATGATCGCGGTCTGGTCGCCCCGGGTCGCAAGGTGCCGGTCGACGCAGTTCGCGCAGACGTTCAGCGTTCCGTCCTCGAACCAGCGGATGTGCAGGTCGTCGAGCGCAAAGTTGACGTCCTTGACCTTGCCATAGGGTTTGATCCAGTCGAGCATCTTGCCATGCTCGCCCCAGAACGCCTCAGGGTCGGCGAGCGATGCGGCGTACATGTCGTCGTATGTGGCGGCATCGATATGCGCGTTCGCTGCGAAGTCCGCGCTCGGCGGATAGGTGCGTGCAGCGCCCTCTGTCTGACTCGTCATCTGAGTCCTCCCGTCCTTGTGTCAACTTGCGTTGTTCGGCACCCGGGCAGGCGAAGATGGCTGCGCAGCGGGGGCCAGTGCTCCCGCGGCAACAATACCATCTTTGGAAAATCACGGAATAACCCTAGGGAATGGCGCGGCTTTTCTGTAAACATCTTTTCCCACGCCATGGAAAATCCGTAAACTTCCGTGACTGCCGATGAAATGTGCAAGAATTTCCGTCCCTTGTCCCTGCGCGCCTGGCCCAAGCGCACCGGATCCATACCGCGAAAATGCGCGGCAGGTGCGCTCGGTGCGGTGTGACAAAATCGCCGCCCCCCGTGGGGTCGCTTGGCAGGATGGCAAGAAGAAGCTTGATGCTGGGCGCTAACATGAGTCGCGGGGCCATGTACTTGCCCCAGCACGCGAAAAGCCGCGCCCTTTGACAGGCGCGGCCTTGAACGACCCCCGCGGAAAGATGGGTCAGGCCCGGCGGCGGGCCCGCAGCGCCGCCAATGCGGCCAGCCCGGCAAGCCCAAGCACACCCGCCGCAGGCAGCGGCACAGCGGCCGGCGCGGCGCCCGTTTCGGGCTGATAGACCCCGCCGATGCGTGCGACGCTGTACTGGAGCCCGTTGCCGTTTCCGAAATCGTTGTCCTTGTAGAAATCCAGTGCCGCGTAGATCGGGCCGGTATATCCGTTCAGGACATACGACACCGTCACGGACCGCGCGTCGGTCACGTTGCTGATCGACCAACTGTCGAGCAGCGGCCACCAGTCATTGACGTTCTTGAACGCTTCTTCCTTGAGCCGCAGGTTCAGCCCTCCCCAGCCGCCGCCGGGATTCGTGAAGGTGAATTCCAGCCGCTCCGTGCCCGGCGCGAAGCCGTCGAACAGAAGCCAGTCGACATCCGGCTTGCGGTTCTGCGCGCCTGTGACAAGCGCCACGTCCTGCGCGAATGCCGTGGGGTTCGCGTGGCTGTTGGAATAGTCGCCGCCCGGCGCATCGATTTCGTTCGAAACGATCGTCGCGGCGCCCGCGGCACCGGCCAGCGTCATGGTGGCGACAAATGCGATCGTGATGGCAAGACGTTTCATGGGACAACCCTCCGTGTTGGCAGTCATATGGCAGTCCGGAGGGCTGCCGTGAAGGTTGCCTTAAGGCGATACCGCCATGCAAAGGCTGCATGGCGGTATCCTTTCGTACAGGGTTGGCGCCGCGAAAGGGCAGGTGCGGCACCGTCCGGATCAGTTCAGGTCACGCGCGTTGGCCGCATTCAGCTCCGCTTCAGCATCTGCCACCGCATCGCGGAGCGCCGTGTAGATCTCGGGGCCGCGCGGAACGTTGGTCTGGAACCAGTCATAGACCGGTGCCGCCGCCTCGCGGAACGCGTCCTTTTCTTCGGGCGTGGGCACGTAGATGTCGCCACCGCCTTCCACGAAGGCTTCATAGGCCGGGATCGACTTGCGCTTGGGGCTGGCGAAGGTCGCCTGCTGCAACTGGTAGAACCCGTCCATCACCACGCGGCGCAAATCCTCGGGCATCGACAGGAACCGGTCGTTGTTCATCCACCACAGCGCGCCCATGTACGCGTGCCCGTCGAGCGTTATGTACTGCAGTCCGGCCTCGGGGAATTTCATGCCCATGATGTCGGTGATGCCGTTCTTGGTGCCTTCCACGACGCCCGTCTGAAGCGAGGTGAACAGTTCGGGCCATGGGATCGGTGTGGGCGACGCCCCCAGCGCGCGGGTCAGTTCCTGCGGCAGGTCGGCGACCACGGTCCGGATCTTCAACCCCTCGAGGTCAGCGGGGGTCTGCACCCGGCGCTCGGTGTTGGCGAAGTTGCGCCAGCCGCCGGTATTGCCGATGGTCATCAGCCGGATCAGCCCACCGGAATCCTCCAGCGCCATGTCGCGCATGGTTCGCACGAAATCGCCCTGCAGGACGGTTTCCGCGATCCGGTCGCCAGTCATCAGGTACGGCAGGTCGAGCACCTGGACATAGGGAAAGATCCCCGCTGCCCCGCCGGAGGTGGAGATGAAGATGTCGATGGACCCGTCGGCCACGCCCTGAAGGCATTCGGCGCCGTTTCCGCACAGCTGCGTGCCGATATAGAGTTCCACCTCGATGGCGCCGTTCGATGCCGCCTCGACATAGTTCTTGAAGACGACGAGTCCGTCGTAATCCTCGTCATCGGTGTTCGAATTCGCGGTGGCGCGCAGGGTGTATTCCTGCGCCAGCGCCGTCAGCGGGGCAGCGGCCAGTGCCGCGGCCAGAAGCGGTGTGGTGAGTTGTCTGAGCATGTTTGGTCCTCCCGGTTGCTCTTCAGTTCAGGAAACCCGCAAGGCGGGGCACGGTCAGGGAAATCGCGGGCACGAAGGTGATCAGGAAGATCACGGCGATTTCCACGGCGAGAAAGGGCAGGATGGCGCGGGCGATGGATTCCACCCGTTCGCCCGATACGCTGGACGCCACGAACAGCACCAGCCCCATCGGCGGTGTCGCCAGCCCCACGGTCAGGTTCACCGACATGATGATGGCGAAATGCACGCCGTCCACCCCGAGATCGGTGAAGATCGGCCCGAGGATCGGCCCGAGGATGATGATCGCCGGCCCCGCGTCGAGGAACATGCCGACCACGAACAGCAGCAGGTTGATGAGGAACAGCAGGATCAGCGGGTTCTCGGACAGCCCGAGGATGATCGCCGCCAGCGTTTCAGGCGCATGTGCCAGCGACACGACGGTCTTGAACGCCATCGCGGCCCCCACGAGCAGCAGCACCACTGCCGAGGTCATGCCTGCATTGGCCAGCACCTCGGGAATGTCGCCGGGCTTCAGGGTGCGCAGAACGAACAGCCCGATCACGAGCGCATAGGCCACCGCGACCGCCGCCGCCTCGGTCGGGGTGAACACGCCCGCGAGGATGCCGCCGAGGATGATGACCGGCGTCATCAGCGGAAAGAACGCCTTCAGGCTGGCCTGTCCGGCCTCGCCCCACGTTGTGCGCTGCGATGCGATGGGAAAGTCGTAGCGGTCGGCCATGACCTTGATCATCAACATCAGGCCGAGACCGACGAGAATGCCCGGCACGATCCCGGCAAGGAACAGGGCCGCAACGGATTCCCCCATGACATAGGCATAGATGATCATGATGCCCGAGGGCGGGATGATCGGGCCGATGACGGAACTGGCGGCGGTGATCGCGGCAGCGAAGCGGCGGGTGTAGCCCTGCTTCTCCATCGCCGGGATCAGCATGGACCCGAGCGCCGAGGTATCGGCGACGGCCGAACCGGACAGCCCCGCGAACAGCATCGACGACATCACGTTCACATGGGCAAGCCCGCCGCGCAGATGCCCGATCATGGCCTGACTGAACTCCACCAGCCGCATGGTGATGCCGCCGCGGTTCATCAATTCGCCCGCCAGCATGAAGAACGGGATCGCCATGAGCGGGAAACTGTCCATCCCGTTATACACATTGCGGTAAAGCAGGGACAGATCGCGTTCCTGTCCGTTGAGCCAGAGCATGATGCCGGGTGCGGCGAGCATGGCGAAGAAGACCGGCAATCCGATCATCAGCAGCACGAGAAAGGCGGGAAGAAACCAGATCAGCATGTCATTCGGCTCCCACGACACCGCCCGGAATGGGCTTGAGATCCTGCGCGCCGCCCAGCATGGACACAAGCGCGCGGAGGATGAGTTCGAGATTCACGAGCGTCAGAAGCACGAACCCCAGGAATAGCGAGGCATACATCGTCGCAAGCGGCAGTTTGGCCCAGCCCCATGTCACGCCAAGCGCGAAATCCGCAGCTGTGCAGAGCGTCAGCGACATGCCGGACCCGGGCACGGGCAGCGCGAACTGCACGGAGAACGGTAGCCACAGAGATCCAGACCGGAACAGGCAGCCCGACATGGTGTGTGCGTGGCCGAGCTGGATACCCTTGATCAGCACGAGCATGGCCACGAGCAGCAGCACAAAGGCCAGTGCCGCGCCGATCCGGGCGGGAAGGGCGCGCACCAGCATGTCGATCGCCACGAACCCGCCCCTGCGATAGGCGACCGGTGCGATCAGGCCGGTCATCCATAGCATGAAGAAGCGCGCGGCCTCGTCCGGCCATGGCAACGCGTTGTTTAGAACGTACCGGAACACCACCTGCAACACGATCACCGTGACCATGAGCGCCATGGCGATCACCGTCGCCCAATGTCCCAGCCGCCCAAGCGTTGTGTTCAACGCTTGCAACGGCGCAATCAGCCCCAGCAAGATCGCCATGGCGCAGTCCCCTCCCTTTGTATCGGCCTGATGTCGGCCGCCTCGTCCCCGCGTTTGCCGCGGGTGTCGCACCTTCCGCGCCGGGTCAGACCAGCGGCGCGACCTGCCCGAAAGCCCCGCCGGCGAACAGAAGCGGCTCACCTGGCGCCCGCGTCACCCGCAGCACCTGATTCACCAGAATACGGTGGTCCCCCCCGGGATGATCCGCCACCAGTTCACATTCCAGCCGCGCCGGGCACCCCGCCAGAAGCGGCACGCCCATGTCCGACAGCGACCAGTCCTGCCCGTTGAAATCCCGACCGTTCTTGGCGAAATGCCGTGCCAGGAGCGCCTGTTCGCGACCAAGCACGTGGATCGCGCTGTGGGTGGCGTTACGGAAAAGCGGGCAACGGTCCGACCCGAGATCGATGGACCACAGCACCAGCGCAGGCGACAGCGACACGGATGCGAAACTGTTCACTGTGATCGCGACAGGGCCGTCTGGGGCCGCTGCCGTGACGATGGTGACGCCGGTCGCGAAGGTGCCGAGCGCGTCGCGATACGGGCGCTCCATGCCCGGGCCCGGCAGGAATTGGGTCATGTCGACATCCTTTGTCCCGTCCATCAGGGAACTTCCTCCCCGTTGGCCTCGGTATAGAGCGCGAACCAGTCCTCCCGGTCCAGTTGCACCTTGCACGCATCCCCCAGCGTCGCAATCCGCGACAGGCTGTTGGTGCCCATGACCGGCGCGATCCATGCCGGGTGATGCATCAGCCACGCCACCGCGACCGCGGCGGCGTCGACGTCGAAACGCTCGCCGATATCGTCCAGTATCTTCGCCAGCCGCTTGTTTTTTTTCTTGAAAAGCGCGCCGCCGCCCAGCGGGGACCACGCCATCGGTACCACGCCGCGTTCCTGAAGGAACGCGATGTCGCCGTTCGTGAAGGGGTCGGTGTGCAGCAGGCTGATCTCGATCTGGTTGGTCACCAGCGGCGTGCGCATGGCCGATTGCAGCAGCGTCCAGTCATGGGGCTTGAAGTTGGACACGCCCACATGACGCACCTTGCCCGACGCCACCAGCGCATCCAGCGCCCCGCCGGTTTCCGCATGGTTCATCAGCGGATCGGGGCGGTGGATCAGCAGCAGGTCGATCCGTTCGATGGCCATATCTGCCAGCGACTGATCCACCGATGCCGTGATATGCGCGGCGGACGTGTCGTAGTGTTTCACCCGCGCGTCTTCGTGGCGGCCCGCAGGTGCGACAATCCCGCATTTCGTGACGATCTCCATCCGCTCCCGCAGATGGGGGGCCGCGCGGAGGGCGCCGCCGAAGATCGCCTCGGCCGTGTAGCCGCCGTAGATGTCGGCCTGGTCGAAGGTCGTTATGCCCTGGTCTAGACACGCCTCGATCTTGGCCTGCACGTGGGCGGGGCCGGTGTCGTCGTCATCGCCCAGCCGCCACATTCCGTAGACGATGCGCGAGAGCGAGAAATCAGGGGCAAGAATGGCACGTTGCATCAGTGACGGTCTCCGGTGCCCAGCGGCGTGGGCGGTGTGGTTGCGGGCACGCGCCCATAGGCTTCGGGCAGCGAACAGGTCTTCATCTGGGGCAGGACGCGCGACCCGAAGGCGCGGCATTCGTCCTGGTGGGGGTATCCGGACAGGATGAAGGCGCGGATGCCCATCTTGCGATAGGCCTCCAGTTCGGACATGACCTGATCGGTGGACCCGACAAGGGCGGCACCGCAGCCCGACCGGGCACGCCCGATCCCGGTCCACAAGTGGGGTTCGATATAGCCGAACTGATCCGCCAACTCCCGTGCACGGGACTGGTGCGACACGCCGAGCGAGATGGAATCGTGCGCCCGGTCGCGGATAAGCTTGCCGTATTCGTCGTCAAGCTGGCTCACGAGATGCTCGGCATATTCGCGTGCCTCGGTCTCTGTGTCGCGCACAATGACATGCACGCGCAGGCCGAAATCGAGCGTGCGGTCATAGTTTTCCGCGGCTTGCGCAGCGGCCTTCATGCGTTCGGCGATCTGTTCCTTGGGTTCGGGCCACATCAGGTACACGTCGCAATGCTGTCCGCACAGGTCGAGCGCCGCGGGCGAGTAGCCGCCGAAATACAGCAGCGGCCCGCCGGTCTGGTAGGGGCGTACCGGGTCCGTCGGCATGTCGGTGAAGTCGTAGACCTCGCCGTGATAATCGATCCGGTCCCGTATCCAGCCCTGCTTGAGAATCTCCACGACCTCGCGCGAGCGTTGGTAGCGAAAGGCGCTGTCGGCCGTCTCGCCGGGGAAGTCGCTGGAGATGATGTTCACCGTCAGCCGTCCCTCCAGCATGTGGTCGAGCGTGGCGATGGTGCGGCCCAGCATCAGTGGGTGCAGTTCGCCGCAGCGCACGGCGGCGAGGAAATTGATCCGCTCTGTCAGCGGCGCGCAGCCGGCCACGAAGGTCAGCACGTCCTGTCCGACCTGGAACGACGACGGGCACAGGATGTTGCGGAACCCCTGCGATTCGGCCTCGCGCACGATGGCCGAGCAATGCGCGAAGCTAGACCGCAGGTCGCCATCGGGCACGCCCAGAAACCGATAGTCGTCGGAGCAAAGCGCCGAGAACCACGACACCTCGACCGCGTCGAGATCGGGCGAGGTGATGGGCACGATGGTCATGGTTGGGTCTCCTTGTTTTTTGCTTGCCTATCACCTCTCGAATGGTGCATCAATCATAAATCAATTCGCGCCGGAGACAATTATGGCCGCCCCGCCCACCGCCGTTGCAGACCGCACCGCGCTGCCGAAATACCTGCAGCTGCGCGAGGTGCTGCTGCGTGAGATCGCGGCGGGGCGGCTGCGCGTCGGTGACCGCCTGCCGCCCGAACGGACGCTGGCACAGGACCTTGGCGTGGCCGTGGGCACCTTGCGCAAGACGCTGGCGCAATTGCAGCAGGACGGCGTGATCGCGCGGCTGCAAGGGTCGGGGAACTACATCAAGGACGCCGGGAAAGACATCGGTGTCTATTCGTTCTTCCGGCTCGAACGCATGGATGGCGGGGGGCTTCCGCGCGCGCGTGTGCTGTCGGTGGACCGGCTGGACAAGCCTGCCGACCTCCCGCCCTTCGGCCTGGATCGGCAGGGTCATCGCATCCGGCGCTTGCGTCTGCTCGACGACGTCGTCGTCGCGGTGGAGGAAATCTGGCTGGACGGGGCGCGCGCAGCGCGGCTGTCGCCGGACGACCTGTCGGAATCGCTGTACCTTTTCTACCGCGAGCGGCTCGGTCTGTGGATCGCGGCGGTGGAAGATCGAATCGGCCTCGATGCCGTCCCGGTATGGGGCGATGCCATGGGCTGTGCCGCGGGTGCGCCCTGCGGCTACGTGGAACGGCGCAGCACGACGCCCGAGGGCGACTGCCCCGAAATCTCGTTCACATGGTTCAACCCGGCGCGCGCGCGGTATGTGGCGCGGCGCTGACCACAGGAAAGACAGTCGGAACATGACGATACAGAACTACGGCATCATCGGCGCGGGCATGATGGGGCAGGAACACATCCGCAATATCGCGCTGTTGGACGGTGCGCGCGTCGCGGCGATCTTCGAACCCGACGCGGGCATGCGCGCGCAGGCGGCGGCGCTGGTGCCCGATGCGGTCGTGTACCCGGATATCGACGCACTTCTGGCCGACGAGACGCTGGACGCGCTGCTGATCGCGTCGCCGAACGATTGCCACATGGACCAGCTGGAGCGGATCGCGGCGGGTCGGCACCTGCCGATCCTCGTGGAAAAGCCCCTGTTTACAAGCCCGTCCGACGTGGCGCGGCTGGAGGCTTTCCGCGCGACCTACACGGTGCCCGTGTGGGTGGCGATGGAATACCGCTACATGCCGCCGGTCGCGGCGCTGGTGCAGGAGGCCGCGACGGTGACCGGGGGGGTGCGGATGCTGACGTTGCGGGAGCATCGGTTTCCGTTTCTCGACAAGGTCGGGGGCTGGAACCGGCGGGAAGCGCGGAGCGGCGGGACGATGGTCGAGAAGTGCTGCCATTTCTTCGACCTGATGCGATTCATCCTGCAAGATGAACCGGTTGCGGTGATGGCGAGCGGGGGGCAGGCGGTCAATCACATCGGTGAGGCGGATGTGTGGGACCATGGCTATGTGATCGTGGAATTCGCGCGCGGGGCGCGGGCGATGCTCGATCTGTGCATGTTCGCGGAAGGCGCGGAATACCAGGAAGAGATCACCGCCGTGGGCGGGCTTGGCAAGATCCAGGCGCTGGTGCCGGGGCCGGGGCGGTTCTGGCCCGAAGCGCTTGGACCGGCGCCGACGCCCAAGCTGATCCTGAGCCCGCGCCACCCCAAAGGCCCGGAAACACGGGATATTCCGGTACCCGAGACGCTTCTGGAGGCGGGCGATCACAACGGGTCGACCTATTTCCAGCACCAGCGATTTCTCGACGTGGTGCGCGGCGTGGCCGAACCGGAGGTCGGGCTGGAAGACGGGATGCGTGCGGTCCTGATGGGTCTGGCGGCGCAGCAATCGGCGGCCGAGGGGCGCGTGGTGCGGTTGGATCTGCCGACGCTTGCGGCGGCGCAACCGGAGAAAGCGGCGGTCGGCGCGGTGTAGGATTCGCGTATGACTCTTGTATGACTCTCGTATGACTCCGAATCCGCCGCGCCCGCGCGGTCAGGCGCAGGGCAGGCGGTCGGGACGGGCGGCGGCGGTGTCGATCAGGCCCGCCACGAACGCCTCGGACCGCTGCCCGACCGCCAGCGTACCGCCGACCACGAGCGTCGGCGTGCCTGCCGCGCGGAACCCGTGGAACAGGCCAAGGCTTTGCGCCAGCCGCGCGGTGACCGCCGCGCCGGTCATGTCCGCGGCCAGCCGGTCGGCGTCGAGCCCGATACCGTCGGCGAGGCTGCGGATGTAGTCGGGCGTCGGTTGCAGCCGCGCCCGGTGCAGCCGCGCGCGCATGGCGTTGCCCGCGCCTTGCAGATGCGCCGCGGCCACGGCCCGCGCCGCGGCGCGGGAGGCGGGGCCGAGCAGCGGCAGGTCGTGCCATGTCAGCGATGCCCGGTCGCCCCCGATATCCGGCAGCCAGCGTTCCATCGCGCGGCAGAACGGGCAGTTGATGTCGGTGAAGAAGGCCATGGGCACGGTGCCGGGGGCGATCCCGTCGCGGAACAGCGCGGCACAGAGCGCAGGTCCGGCTTCGGGCATCGGCGCGGGCGCGATGGCGTCCGGGGCGGGGACGTCCAGCCCGGCGAAAGGGTCCGCCGCGCCGCTGACCGGGCTGTCGTCAAGCCGTACGAAGCCGGGCAGGCCGGGGATCGCCGTGCCGGGCGGGGGCGGTGCGAAAACCGACCAGAGTCGCGGGGCGGCGATGGCGGCGGCCCCTGCGGCGGCGAAGACCAGAAGCCCGCGGCGGTTGCCGCGCCGGGACGCGTTCGGGCCAGACCCGGTGCCGGGATCGTCCCCCGGCACGGTCAGCGGGCGACCGCGCCGCGCGACAGGGCCGCGACGCCGGTGCGCGCGACCTCGAACAGCCCCAGGGGGCGCATCAGTTCCGCGAAGGCGTCGACCTTTTCCGGGGTGCCGGTGATTTCGAACACGAAGCTGTCGAGCGACGTATCGACCACCTTGGCGCGGAAGATGTCGGCCAGCCGCAGGGCTTCGACCCGCTTGTCGCCGGTGCCGCGCACCTTGATGAGCGCCAGTTCCCGTTCCACGGACGCGCCTTCGACGGTGAGGTCGTGGACCTCGTGCACGGGAACCATCCGTTCGAGCTGCGTCTTGATCTGAAGGATCACCTGCGGCGTGCCGGTGGTCACGATGGTGATGCGCGAACGATGGCCGGTATGGTCCACCTCGGCCACGGTCAGGCTGTCGATATTGTAGCCGCGCCCCGAGAACAGCCCGATCACGCGGGCGAGCACGCCGGATTCGTTGTCCACGATCACGGCGAGCGTGTGGCGTTCGGTATCCTGCGACAGGTGGCTGCGCAGGTCATAGGCGGAGTGCTGCGACGAGCCTTTTTCGATCTGAAGCGGCGACATGGGCGGGTCCTTTGTTTCAGCCATGGGCGCGGCGGGGCGCGAACAGGGGCGGTTTCGGGGCCTTGCGGGGCCGATTGTTACAATGACGATCACGCCGGGCGGGCGATATCGGGGGCCGTGATCGCGCGCGGTCACGTCCGCGTAGCGCAGATTGGCCGGCGGGGCCATGGCGGCGATACTGCAGGCAGACGGACACACACCCACGAGGAGGACTGCCATGACTGCCCATGCCGACATCACCGATGCACATGCCACCGGCACGGTGGGGATCGCCGCCAGCACCCTCTATGCCGGGGCGGTGGCGACCATCGCCTTCGATTTCTTCGGCCAGTCGGTCAGCCCGGGGCTGGGTTTCGCCAATCTCGCCCCGGTGCCGCTGGCCAACCAGGTGATCCAGACCATTTTCGGGTCCACCTGGTCGCCGGGGGCGCATTTCCTGCATTATTTCGCCGGGATGGTCGCCTATCCGCTGGGCTGGCTGCTGGTGGCCGAACCGCTGGCCCGCCGGTTCGTGCCGCAATTGCCGTGGTCCGCCGCTGCCGTGGCCTATGGCATCGGGCTGTGGGTCTTCGCGCTTTACATCATGGCGCATCTGATCGCGGGCAATCCGGCGTTTCTCGGGTTCACCGGGATTACATGGGTGGCGCTTGTCGGTCATGTGCTGTTCGCTGTGGTCGCGGCGGCCGTGTACCAGGTGCGCGGCACGCGGCTGGGGTGAGGGCAGCTTCGTGACGCTTTCACGACCCGGAAACGCAAACTAGAGCTTCCTTCAGTTCGCCGGTGTACAGCGGAAGTCACGTTCAGTGGTTTCCGCGTATGCCAGTTCCATCATATTATTGCAGGCTGTTCGGTTATCAGCGTAGCCGAACACCAGCATCATTTTTTCCCAGCCGATGGCCGAATTCATCTCGAACCATTGTGCAGGTATGCCCGCAATACCCCTTGGAAGATCGGCGGCGGCGGCTTCAAGAAGCGCCAAGGCATCTTCGCGTTCGCTGGCTATCGTCGGCATAGCGCTTCCAGCGAAGACGAAGAGCGCAACGACAGCCGCAATTCTGGTGCGCACAAGCATTGTCAGACCAGCACCCCGCCGCCGGCGCCGATGGCGTCCTTGGTGGAGGCGTCGCCCAGCAGCATTTCGTTATGGGCCTTGCCCGACGGGATCATGGGGAAGCAGTTTTCATGCTTTTCCACGCAGCAATCGAAGATCACCGGCCCGTCATAGTCGAGCATCTCCATGATCGCGTCATCGAGATCCGCCGGGTCCTTGCAGATGATGCCCTTGGCCCCGAACGCCTCGGCCAGTTTCACGAAATCGGGCAGGGATTCCGACCACGAATGGCTGTAGCGTTCGCCGTGCAGCAATTCCTGCCACTGGCGCACCATGCCGAGCCGTTCGTTGTTCAGGATGAACTGTTTCACGGGCAGGCGGAACTGAACGGCGGTGCCCATTTCCTGCATGTTCATCAGCCACGATGCTTCGCCCGCGACGTTGATCACCAGCGCGTCGGGGTGGGCGACCTGCACGCCGATCGACGCCGGGGTGCCGTAGCCCATGGTGCCCAAGCCGCCGGAGGTCATCCAGCGGTTCGGTGCCTCGAACCCCAGGTACTGCGCGGCCCACATCTGGTGCTGGCCGACCTCGGTGCAGATGTAGCGGTCGCGGTCCTTGGTCAGCGCCTCGAGGCGTTCGAGCGCGTATTGCGGTTTGATGACCGTGTCGGAGTTCTTGTAGGACAGGCAGCGGACCTTGCGCCATTCGTCGATCTGCGCCCACCATTTCGGCAGCGCGCCCGCGTTGGTCTTGCGCCCGCGGGCCTTCCAGACCTTGAGCACGTCTTCGAGAACATGGCCCACATCGCCGATGATCGGCACGTCGGCGTGGATCACCTTGTTGATGGACGAGGGGTCGATGTCGATATGCGCCTTGCGCGAGTGGGGCGAGAAATCCTGCACGCGGCCAGTGATGCGGTCGTCGAAGCGCGCGCCGATGTTGATCATCAGGTCGCAGCCATGCATGGCGAGGTTCGCTTCGACAAGCCCGTGCATCCCGAGCATCCCGAGCCAGTTGTCGCCCGACGCGGGATAGGCGCCCAGCCCCATCAGCGTGGAGGTGATGGGAAAACCGGTGGCGGCGACGAGTTCACGCAGAAGCTGGCTCGCGGCGGGGCCGGAGTTGATGACGCCGCCGCCGGTGTAGAAGATCGGCCGCTCAGCGGTTTCCATCATCTCCACGAGCCGGGTGATCTGGTCGATGTCGCCCTTGACGCGCGGCTGGTAGTGCTTGGTGCTGGCGCGGGCTTTCGGCGTGTAGGTGTCGGTGGCGAACTGCACGTCCTTGGGGATGTCCACGAGCACGGGGCCGGGGCGGCCATGGGTCGCCACGTGGAACGCCTGATGAATGATGTTCGACAGGTCCGCGGTGTCCTTGACCAGCCAGTTGTGCTTGGTGCAAGGGCGGGTGATGCCGACGGTGTCGGCTTCCTGGAAGGCGTCGTTGCCGATCATGAAGGTCGGCACCTGTCCCGACAGCACGATGATCGGGATGGAGTCCATCAGCGCGTCCGTCAGGCCGGTGACCGCGTTGGTGGCGCCGGGACCGGAGGTCACGAGAGCGACGCCCGGCTTGCCGGTGGCGCGGGCGTAGCCTTCGGCGGCGTGCACGGCCCCCTGTTCGTGGCGGACGAGGATGTGGCGGATGTCGGTCTGCTGGAAGATCTCGTCATAGATCGGGAGCACGGCGCCGCCGGGATAGCCGAAGATTACCTCGACCCCCTGATCCTTCAGGGCCTGAACCACCATCTGGGCGCCGCTCATCTGGGTCATCTGCTTGCTCCGTTCGCGTTCTGTGCGGTCTGGGGGAGGGCCATAAAAAAACCCCCGGTGTTACTCGGGGGCGCATGGGTCTGATATGGGTGCCGTTACCGGCCCATGCGCCATCTGTCTCGAAGTACGACAAGGGGTGTCATCGTCTCGCTCTCCCACCACGTTCCGCCTGATAGGCCGCGAGAACCGGGGCGTCAACCGCCAAAAACGATGCGGATATGTCGTGGGGCGGGTTTTGCGCGAAAGAAAAGAACCCGGAGCAGGGTGCGGCTGCGTGTCGGCAAGGTTTCAGCCGGAATGCGGGCAAGGTCCGTCCTGGTGTCCGCGAACTGCACTCTGCCGGTTTCCATTCCGTTGGCCACGGCCCGCCGTGCGGACAGAACTGACGCCCCGTTCGGTGTCGTTCGATCGCCCGCCATGACCCGGCCCGGGATGCGTCATTCAACCGGGAAGTCCGTCGATCCTGTCCAGCGAACCGAGGTCGTTGTCCCAATTCGCGCGACTGGAAAAGCAGATATGCGCATGCGGTCGAATGGCAATCGGGCTGTCCAGGGAACCTGCCGGCACGACAAGCACACCACCGTTCGCCTGAGAAACCGGCAGCGCAGAACCGCAAGTCGTGCAGAAGCATTTCACATGTTGCGACCCGGTCAGCCTGAATTCCCGGATGTTTTCCTCTCCCGATAACCAGACAATCTTCGCCGTGGAGGAGAACAGGTTCGCCGCATGGGCCGAGCCGCTATCCTTGCGGCATCGCGCGCAGTGACACAGGAAGAAGCTTTCGAACTTTCCCGCTATGCGGAACGTCACTGCGCCACACAGGCATTGTCCGGTCGCCACTTCGTCCATACCCACCTCCCCGCGATGTGCAGCCATCGAGCCGAAGACCACGTGAAACGTCCAGCGCCATCTGCCCCGGTGCAGGTCCAAGGCGGAGCTGGGGCTTCAAGCCGTCGGTGCGACCGCGTCGAATGGCTCAGGTGGCTGGCGGCGAGTCGGCATCGCCGCCTCCTTCGCCCGCGTCATCCTCCGGCTGGTCGGCGATCCACGCGACCGACACGACCTGTTCGCCGGCGGCGGTGTTGAACACGCGCACGCCGCCTGCGGCGCGGGAGCGGAAGGAGATGCCGTTGACGGGGCAGCGGATCGACTGGCCGGTGGAGGTCGCCAGCATGATCTGGTCGTCAAGCTCCACCGGGAACGCTGACACGATAGGCCCGCCGCGCATGGCGCGGTCCATCGCCGCCACGCCCATGCCGCCGCGCCCGCGCACGGGGTAGTCGTGGGACGACGACAGCTTGCCCGCGCCGCGCGCGGTGATCGTGACGATCAGGTGTTCGGCGGCGGACATGGCGGCGTAGCGTTCCTGGCTCAGCGCCTCGTCCGCGACCTGTTCGTCGTCCTCGTCCCGTTCGGGTTCGTCCACCATGCCTTCGACCGCGCGGCGCATTTTCAGGTATGCGGCGCGTTCGCCCGGCGTCGCCTCGAAATGGCGGATGGTGGACATGGCGACGACCCGGTCGCCCTTGGCCAGCCGGATGCCGCGCACGCCGGTGCTGTCGCGGCCCTTGAACACTCGCACGTCGGTGGTGCGGAAGCGCATCGCGCGGCCCGATGCGGTGAACAGGATCACGTCATCGTCTTCGGAACAGATCTGCGCGCGCACGAGGGAAACATCCTCGGGCAGCTTCATGGCGATCTTCCCGTTGCGCATGACGTTGGTGAAATCCGACAGCGCGTTGCGGCGCACCGAGCCGTCCGAGGTGGCGAAGACGATCTGCATGTCGGCCCATTGCGCTTCGGGCACGTCCACCGGCATGATCGCCGCCACGCCCACACCGCCCGCGATGGGCAGAACGTTCACCAGCGCCTTGCCGCGCGACGCGCGCCCGCCCTGGGGCAGGCGCCACGTCTTGATCTTGTAGACCATCCCGTCGGTCGTGAAGAACAGAAGCTGGGTATGGGTGTTGGCGACGAACAGGGTGGTGACGACGTCGTCGTCCTTCATGTTCATCCCCGCAAGGCCCTTGCCGCCGCGCTTCTGGGCGCGGAATTCGGCGAGCGGCGTGCGCTTGATGTAGCCGGACTGGGTGACGGTGACGACCATGTCTTCCCGCTCGATGAGGTCCTCGTCCTCCATGTCGCCGGACCAGTCCACGATCTCCGTGCGGCGGGGGACGGCGAAGGCCTCGCGCACCTCGCGCAGTTCGGTGGAAATGATGTCCATGACGCGGGCGCGCGACCGCAGGATGTCGAGGTAATCCTTGATCTTCGCGGCAAGGTCTTCGAGTTCGTCCGTGACTTCCTTCACGCCGATCTGCGTGAGGCGCTGGAGCCGCAGGTCGAGGATCGCACGGGCCTGCGTTTCCGACAGGTAATAGGTGCCGTCGTCGTTCATCGTGTGCGACGGGTCGTCGATCAGGCGGATGTAATCGGCGATGTCCATGGCGGGCCAGCGGCGTTCCATCAGCTTGGCGCGTGCCTCGGCGGCGTCGGTCGACGCGCGGATGGTGGCGACCACTTCGTCCACGTTGCTGACCGCGACGGCGAGGCCGCACAGCACGTGGCTGCGTTCGCGCGCCTTGCGCAGGTCGAACGCGGTGCGCCGGGCGACGACCTGTTCGCGGAACTCGATGAAGGACGTGAGGAACCGGCGCAGGGTCAGTTGTTCGGGCCGCCCGCCGTTGAGCGCGAGCATGTTGCACCCGAAGGAGGTCTGCATGGGCGTGAAGCGAAAAAGCTGGTTGAGCACCACGTCCGGGGTCGCGTCGCGCTTCAGCTCGATCACCACGCGGACGCCGACCCGGTCGGATTCGTCCTGCACGTGGGAAATGCCTTCGAGCTTCTTTTCGCGCACCAGATCGGCGATCTTTTCCACCAGCGAGGCCTTGTTCACCTGGTAGGGGATTTCATCCAGCACGATGGCGAAGCGGTCCTTGCGCAACTCCTCGATATGGGTCTTCGCGCGGATGATGACGCTGCCGCGCCCTTCGAGATACGCCTTGCGCGCGCCGGAGCGGCCAAGGATCAGCCCGCCCGTGGGAAAATCGGGGGCGGGGACGTATTGCATGAGGTCGATGGACTCGAGATCGGGGTTCTCGATCAGCGCGAGCGTGGCGTCGATCACCTCCCCCAGATTGTGCGGCGGAATGTTGGTGGCCATGCCGACGGCGATACCGCCCGCGCCGTTGACCAGCATGTTCGGGAAGCGCGCGGGCAGGACCGAGGGTTCGCGGTCCTTGCCGTCGTAATTGTCCTGGAAATCGACCGTGTCCTTGTCGATATCGGCCAGCAAGGCGCCCGCGGGCTTGTCCATGCGGACCTCGGTGTAGCGCATGGCGGCGGGGTTGTCGCCATCCATGGACCCGAAATTGCCCTGCCCGTCCAAGAGCGGCAGGGACATGGAGAAATCCTGCGCCATGCGCACAAGCGCGTCGTAGATCGCGCCGTCGCCATGCGGGTGATACTTGCCCATTACGTCGCCGACGGGCCGCGCGGACTTGCGATAGGGCTTGTCGTGGGTGTTTCCCGTCTCGTGCATTGCGTAAAGAATGCGCCGATGCACAGGTTTCAGGCCGTCACGAAGGTCCGGAATGGCGCGCGACACGATCACGCTCATGGCGTAGTCAAGATACGACGCCTTCATCTCGTCGGCGATGGAAATCGTGGGGCCATGCGGCACGGGGGCCGGGCCTTCCGGGATTTCGCGATCGTTTTCGGGGGGTTCCGGCGTATCGTTCAAGTATTTCGCCCTTGCGGTTATGCTGCTCTGCCCGTTGGTTTCACGGGTATATCACCGGGGTTCGGGCGGGGGCAACCCGCGCGGCCCGGTGCTGGCATCAGCCGGGGCGCGGGAGTGCTAACATACTGTGGTCATTGATTATTCAGACGACTCGGGCATCGTGAGGGGGTGGATACAGGAAAGGATCGCCATGGACCACCGCGAAACCGAGCTGATGCTGAAGGGATACGGGCTGACCACCGCCGAGATGTTCTATCGGATGCCCGATTATCGCAACGTTCTGAACAGCTTCGTCTGGCAGGATTACGACCTTGCCCCGGATCATCCGCGCCTGTTCGAGTTCATCGAGTTCTGGCAGAAGGAGATCGAGGGGCCGCTCCACTCGGTGCGGTTCACCCATCGCAAGATGATCGCGCCCGGCGAATGGCGCAACGTGACGGGCGAGTTCACCTTGCACTAGGCCGCCGCAGGGCCGCGAGCCAGAGCGCGGCCAGACCCAGCGACAACACCGCGTTCCATCCCGCCATGGACAGGCCCGCGAAGGCCCAGGGGATCTCGTCGCACATCACGACCTGCGCGGGCGCGGTCATGTCCAGAAGGTCCGCCCCGGACATGCCCGACAACCCCGGCCCGCTGCCGGAACAGGACGTGGGGCCCGGCCACCATCCTTGTTCGATGCCCGTGTGATAGATGCCGATCCCGCCAGTGGTCAGCGCGGCGAGCGCGCCGAGCGCCAGCAGCGGGCGGCGCAGCGGCGCGGGGGCCAGCAGCAGCGCGGCGGCCAGGAACGCTGCCGCGACATGGGGCCAGCGTTGCCAGATGCACAGCGCGCAGGGCGGCAACCCGCCGATATGCTGGAACGCGAAGGCGGCGGCCAGCAGCGCCGCCGACCCGGCCCCGGCAAGATATCCCAGCGCACGCCCCGTCACAGGTATTTCACCACGTAGAAGCCGCCCACCAGCAGCACGCAGAACAGCGTGAACATCAGCCCGAGGCGGCGTTCGATGAAATCGCGGATCGGCGCGCCGAATTTCCACAGAAGGGCCGCGACGAGGAAGAACCGCAGCCCGCGCGCGATGACCGAGGCCACCATGAATACGCTCAGCGACAGGCCGGTCGCGCCGGACATGATGGTGATGACCTTGTAGGGAAACGGCGTCACGCCCGCGATCAGCACGGCCCAGGCCCCCCATTCGTTGTAGCGCAGCGAGAATGCGTCGAAATAGGCGTCCTTGCCGTAGAATTCCAGCACGGGGCGGCCGACTGTTTCGAACAGGCCCCACCCGATGTAGTAGCCCGCGAGGCCGCCCAGCACCGACGACACGGTGCAAACACCGGCGATCAGCCAGGCGCGGCGGGGTGCCGCGAGGATCATGGGTATCATCAGGATGTCGGGCGGAATCGGGAAGACCGAGCTTTCGACGAAGGCGACGGCGGCGAGGGCCCAGAGCGCGTAGCGGCTTTCGGCCAGTCCCATCGTCCAGTCGTACAACCCGCGCAGCATGGCGACACCCCGTAATCCCTGCGCCATGGCTATGGCCGCACGGCGCGGGACGGTCAAGCGCGCGACATTACATTCCACGTTGCAGGTGGCGGGCGCCGCGGGCTAGGGGTCGCGCAACGATGCAGGAGGCAGCAGGCGATGGCCATGGCGGCACCCACGGAGCCCCGACTGGGGCGGATCTTCGACGCGGTCTCGCAGGCTTTCGCGGTCGCGGGTGGCATCGTGCTGGCCGGGATGGCGCTGGTCACGGTCGTGTCGGTCGTGGGCCGGGCGCTGGCCGGGTTCGGGCTGGCACCCGTGCGCGGCGATTTCGAACTGGTCACGATCGGCTGCGCGCTCGCGGTGTTCTGGTCGCTGCCGCTGGCGCAGATACGGCGCGCCCATGTGACGGTCGATATCCTGTCGGAACGGCTGGGGCCGCGCGTCCATGCGGTGCTGGGACTTGTGGGCAATGTCGCGCTGACGGTCTGCGCGGCGGTCGTGGCGATGCAACTGGCCCGCGCGTTCGGCGAGCGGTTTCCTCATGGCGGCCCGGCCCTGCGGGAAGCGCTGGGACTGGGGCCGCCACCCTTTTTTGCCGAGACGACGTATGAATTGCAGATCGAGGTCTGGATACCCTTCGGCCTCTCGCTGATCGGTGCGGTCTGGCTGGCCGTGGTGTGCGGCTACACGGTCTGGCGCAGCGCTGTCTGGGTCGCGGCAGGCCGGGAGCCCGCGCCGACATGACAGGTCTGACCCTCGCACTGGCGGGCTTCGGCGTGATGCTGCTGGCCATATTCCTGCGCCTGCCCATCGCCGCGGCCATGGGGCTGACCGGGTTCTTCGGGACATGGGCGGTGCTTGGGTCGCCCAACGCGGGGCTGAGCCAGCTCAAGACGCTCAGCTACGACACATTCGCCAGCTATTCGCTGTCCATCGTGCCGATGTTCCTGCTGATGGGGCAGATCGCGGCCCGGTCGGGGATGAGTGCGGCGCTGTTCCGGGGGGCGGCGGCACTGGTCGGTCACCGGTCGGGCGGCATGGCGCTGGCGTCGGTCGGGGCTTGCGCGGGCTTCGGCGCGGTGTGCGGCTCGTCGCTCGCCACCGCATCGACCATGGGGCAGGTGGCCCTGCCGGAATTGCGCGCGCGCGGCTATGCCGACGGTCTTGCGACGGGGGTTCTGGCGGCCGGCGGGACGCTGGGCATCCTGATCCCGCCATCGATCGTGCTGGTCCTGTATGCCATCCTGACCGAACAGAACATCGTGGCCATGTTCGCGGGCGCTCTGGTGCCCGGCCTGTTGGCGGTGATCGGTTACATGCTGGCGGTCCGTGTCGTCGTGTGGCGCGACCCGACGGCGGCCCCGCGCAGCCCGCGGCTGCCGCGCGCCGAACGGCTGGCGGCGCTGCGCGATGTCTGGCCGGTCGTGGCGATCTTCGCGCTGGTGATGGGCGGGATCGTGGGCGACTGGAACTGGGTCCGCCCCGGCGTGCAGGCGTTGTTCACCCCGACCGAAGGGGCCGCCGTGGGCGTCGTGGCGACGGCCCTCGCGGCGGCGCTGACCGGCGGGCTGTCGTGGCGCGACATGCGCGCGGCGGTGATGGAGACCGCGATGGCGACGGGGCTGATCTTCGCCATCCTGCTGGGCGCGCAGATGTTCAACACGTTCCTCGCGTTCACGCAGGCGCCGCAGGCGCTGGCGGCGTGGGTCGCGGGGCAGGGGGCGTCGCCCATGCTGGTGCTGCTGGCGATGCTGCTGATCTATCTCGCCTTGGGGTGCGTGATGGACAGCCTGAGCATGATCCTGCTGACGATCCCGGTGTTCTTTCCCATCGTGTCCGGCCTCGATTTCGGGCTGGGGGCGGAAGCCACGGCGATCTGGTTCGGCATCCTCGCCCTGATCGTGGTGGAGATCGGGCTGATCACGCCGCCGGTGGGGCTGAACCTGTTTCTCATCAACCGCTTGGCGGGCGATGTGCCGCTGGGTGTGACCTATCGCGGGGTCGCGCCGTTCATCGTCGCGGACCTTGTGCGGGTGGGGCTGCTGTTGGCTTTTCCCGGACTGGTGCTGTGGTTGGCGCTGTGACGCACGGCGCGCGTTAACGTCGCGGCTGCGCATTTACGCTTTGTGAACCTTTTGAGTCGGAACGCGGCTCTTGTGGTAGTCAAGCAAACAAACACCAGATTTAGCGAAAAGTCGGTTTGACCCCGGCCCGCGAATCCGGCTTATTTGCGTACATCACTGCGACGGCCCACCACATCTGGTGGACACCCCATCATCCAGAGGCGCCCGCCCGACCCACGCCTGCATCGCGGTGCAGGCGCCGGGAAAGGTTTGCCTTGGACCGGGCTGCCGCCGCGCCGGACGACAGCACGAGGGATCGGACCATGAGAATCGAACGCAAATTCACCCGTGACGCGCAGGACGCCTATGCCGATCTGGCCTTCACCACGACCACGTCGGAGATCCGCAATCCCGACGGTACTGTCGTGTTCCGGCTGGAAGGGCTGGAGGTGCCTGCGGGCTGGTCGCAGGTGGCGTCCGACGTGCTGGCGCAGAAGTATTTCCGCAAGGCGGGCGTGGCGGCGCGGCTGAAGAAGGTGCGCGAAAAGGGCGTGCCCGAGTTCCTGTGGCGCTCCGTGCCCGACGAGGACGCGTTGGCCGAGTTGCCCGAGGATCAGCGTTTCGGCGGCGAGACGACAGCGCGGCAGGTCTTCGACCGGCTGGCGGGCGCCTGGGCCTATTGGGGCTGGAAGGGCGGCTATTTCACCAAGGAAGCCGACGCCCGCGCCTATTTCGACGAAATGCGCTACATGCTGGCGACCCAGCGTGCAGCCCCCAACAGCCCGCAATGGTTCAACACCGGGCTGCATTGGGCATACGGGATCGACGGGCCGAGCCAGGGCCATTTCTACGTCGACCACAAGACCGGCAAGCTGACCAAGTCGGCCAGCGCCTATGAACACCCCCAGCCCCATGCCTGCTTCATCCAGTCCGTCGCGGACGATCTGGTGAACGATGGCGGGATCATGGACCTGTGGGTGCGCGAGGCGCGGCTGTTCAAGTACGGGTCCGGCACCGGCACGAACTTCTCCTCCCTGCGGGGAGAAGGCGAGGCCCTCTCGGGCGGTGGGCGGTCCTCGGGTCTGATGGGTTTCCTGAAGATCGGGGACAGAGCGGCCGGCGCGATCAAATCCGGGGGCACAACCCGGCGCGCGGCCAAGATGGTGATCTGCGACGCGGACCATCCCGACATCGAACAGTTCATCAACTGGAAGGTGATCGAGGAGCAGAAGGTTGCGTCGCTGGTCGCCGGCAGCAAGAGCCACGAAGCGCGGTTGAACGATATCTTCGCCGCGATTCGTGGGTGGGATGGCAGTCTTGACGATGCGGTGGACCCGAAGGTCAACGCGGCGCTGAAGACGGCCGTGAAGGCCGCGAAGAAGGCTGCCATCCCCGAAACCTACGTCAAGCGCGTGCTCGATTATGCGCGGCAGGGCTACGGCAGCATCGAGTTCCCGACCTATGACACCGACTGGGATTCGGAAGCATATTCCAGCGTGTCGGGGCAGAATTCCAACAACTCGGTCCGCGTCACCGATGCTTTCCTGAAGGCCGTGCGCGACGACTCGGATTGGGAGTTGATCCGCCGCACCGACGGCAAGGTCGCCAAGACGATCAAGGCGCGCGACCTGTGGGAACAGATCGGACACGCAGCCTGGGCCTGCGCCGATCCGGGCATCCAGTTCCACGACACCGTGAACGCGTGGCACACCTGCCCGGCGGACGGGGCGATCCGCGGCTCGAACCCGTGCTCGGAATACATGTTCCTTGACGACACGGCCTGCAACCTCGCGTCCATGAACCTGCTGACCTTCTGGAAGGACGGCACGTTCCAGGCGGAAGACTACATCCACGCCACGCGCCTGTGGACCGTCACGCTGGAAATCAGCGTGCTGATGGCGCAGTTCCCGAGCAAGGAAATCGCCCAGCGGTCCTATGACTTCCGCACGCTGGGGCTGGGTTATGCCAATATCGGTGGCCTGCTGATGCAGATGGGCCACGGCTATGACAGCGACGAAGGCCGCGCGCTCTGCGGTGCGCTGACCGCGATCATGACCGGCGTGTCCTATGCGACCTCGGCCGAGATGGCGGGCGAACTGGGCGCCTTCCCCGGCTACCCGGCGAATTCGGAACACATGCTGCGCGTCATCCGCAACCACCGCAACGCGGCGCACGGCAAGGTGTCGGGCTATGAAGGTCTGGCGGTGAAGCCCGTGCCGCTGGATCACGACAACTGCCCCGACGCGCGCCTGTCCGAGCTTGCGCGGCAGGCCTGGGACGAGGCGCTGGCACTGGGCCAGAAGCACGGCTATCGCAACGCGCAGGCCACGGTGATCGCACCCACCGGCACCATCGGGCTGGTGATGGATTGCGACACCACGGGGATCGAGCCGGACTTCGCGCTGGTGAAGTTCAAGAAGCTCGCGGGCGGCGGATACTTCAAGATCATCAACCGGTCTGTCCCCGCGGCGCTGGAAAAGCTGGGCTATGGTTCGGCGCAGATCGAGGAGATCGTGAGCTACGCCGTGGGTCACGGCACGCTGGGCAACGCGCCGGGGATCAATCACACCGCACTGCTGGGTCACGGCTTCGGCGCGGCGGAGATCGACCGGATCGAGGCGGCGCTGCCCTCGGCCTTCGACATCCGCTTCGTGTTCAACCAGTGGACGCTGGGGGAGGAATTCTGCACGGATGTGCTGGGCATTCCCGCGGCGAAACTGGCCGATCCGACATTCGACATGCTCACCTCGCTCGGCTTCACCAAGGCGCAGATCGAGGCCGCGAACGACCATGTCTGCGGGACCATGACACTGGAAGGGGCGCCGCATCTCGACCCCGCCCATTACCATGTCTTCGACTGCGCCAATCCCTGCGGCAAGAAGGGCAAGCGGTATCTTGGCGTGGAAAGCCACATCACCATGATGGCGGCGGCGCAGTCCTTCATCTCGGGGGCGATCTCCAAGACGATCAACATGGCCAACGACGCCACGATCGAGGACTGCCAGAAGGCGTATGAGTTGTCCTGGTCGCTCGGGGTGAAGGCCAACGCGCTTTACCGCGACGGGTCCAAGCTGTCCCAGCCGCTGGCCTCTGCCCTGGTGGAGGACGACGAGGAGGCGGAAGAGGTGCTCGCCACCGGGTCGCAGCACGAAAAGGCGCGGGTGCTGGCCGAGAAGATCGTCGAGAAGGTCATCGTCAAGGAAGTCGTCCGCTCCCACCGCGAAAAGCTGCCCGAACGGCGCAAGGGCTACACGCAAAAGGCCATCGTGGGCGGGCACAAGGTCTATCTGCGCACGGGCGAATACAAGGACGGCCAGTTGGGCGAGATCTTCATCGACATGCACAAGGAAGGCGCGGGCTTCCGGGCGATGATGAACAACTTCGCCATCGCGGTGTCCGTGGGCCTGCAATATGGTGTGCCGCTGGAGGAGTTCGTGGACGCCTTCACCTTCACCCGGTTCGAGCCGGCCGGCATGGTGCAGGGCAACGACAGCATCAAGAACGCGACCTCGATCCTCGACTACATCTTCCGGGAACTCGCGGTTAGCTATCTCGACCGCACGGATCTGGCGCATGTGAAGCCGGAGGGCGCGTCCTTCGACGATCTCGGCGGCGGCGAGGCGGAAGGAAAGGCGGGGTCGTCCAATGTGGTGCCTGTCAGCGAAAGCGCGGCCAGCAAATCGCTGGCGGTGCTCAAGCAGATTTCCTCCTCGGGTTACCTGCGCAAGCGGATGCCGCAAGACCTGGTGCTGTTGCAGGGCGGGGCCGGGGGTGCGATCGCGTTCGACAGGGACTTGAGCGTGTCGGCGGCGGTCGAGGTGCTGGAGACCCCGGCGATGGACGCCCGCGCCAAGGCCCGCATCCAAGGCTTTGAGGGCGACCCCTGCGGCGAGTGCGGCAACTACACGCTGGTGCGCAACGGCACCTGCATGAAGTGCAACACCTGCGGCGGCACGAGCGGGTGCAGTTGAGGACGGCATATGTTGGTGTGGCGGGCATAGTTGTTCCCAAGAACGGGCATAGTCGCGCCAAAACGGGCAAAGTCTTTCCCAATGCGCCGAAAAACGAAAAAGGGGCGGCTGGGCCGCCCCAAATCGCACGGTCGGGACTCTTGCTCACGCGGGACGCCTCTCAACGAGACCATGCGATGATGCACGCCTACGTTTCGGGCTGGAATAGGTTAGAGTGGTGCCAGGAGAGGCGGGCACGGTGCTTGTCGGTCAACGAAATCGGCTGCTGCCAGCGAAGCTCCGAGCGGGCGTGCTCGCCAAGGGCGGGAGAAAAAAGCGGCTGCCCGATGTCGTCGAAGCTTACGAGCCCACGGTCGAATGCGGCGTCCCAGAGCGCCGAGAGAAGCAATCCATTGTGAACATCAAGGCGTTCGACGTCGCTCGTGCAGTCCTGCCAGGGAATGATGTGCGACGCGCGAAGAAGGGGGGGCGTCCGTGATGCGCGTCAGGGGGCAGCGGCCCTGCCAGTATTCGAGCAGTCCGGACCGAAAGACATCCTGGCCGATCCGCTGAACGACCAGCCGTTCGGCCTCGGTGCTCGTCGGCAGGTCCTTCACCTTGGCCTGGAATTGCGCGAGCGGAGCATCCGGTAGACTGGCCGCCAGCTGATAGACCCTCGGCATCAGGTCGTAGAGGTCGCCGAGAGTCGCGAAGGCGTAGCGGGCCAGCCCGGGTCCCTCGATCGCATCGGCGTCGTCGTCGAGCTCTTCGATCACGCCTCCATGGTCGAGGGCGAGCAGCCAGCCAGCGGCAGCGTCACGCGCGCGCCAGATCGAGCCCTGCGCTGTTGTCGAACTGTACCGCCGCCAGCCATCCGTCTCGCCATGAGTCCGGCGGAATCCGTTCTGGAAGGCGACCTTGTCGCATTCCTGGCGGGTCACGAAAGATTGGGGCGCCTCGACAACAGTCATGGTCAAGCGTCCAGCCGATCGAGCAGTCCGGCCCGCATGTCCTCGAGCGACGGCACCACGTCCTTCTCTCGGACCAGCGTGCGCACCTCGTCTTCGAAGTGCTCGAGAAATACAGAGACCACCGCTCCCTCGTCGTCTTCCGCCGCCGCTGCCATGAAGGCTTCGACCATCTCGTCAGCCAGATCGGACAGGTCGCCCTCCGGGTCGATCAGCGCGTCGCAGTGGCTGGCGATGAGGTCGAGCGCCTCGCCCCTGTCCGACACGACGGACCAGACCATCCCCGAGCCTTCAACTTCGTAGCCGATCACGTCGCTGCGGTGCGGACCGATGAGGTCGAGGGTCCGGCGTGATGCGCGGCTGTTCACCTCGTCGAGGACCAGAGACACGATCCCGTCTATCCAGATGCCGCCGAGGCTTTCGTCCTCGTCGTTGTCGTCGTCCTCCTCGAAGGCTCGCGCGCTCAGAAAGACGAGCGCGTGCCTGGGAAGCTTCTCCACCTCGGTCTGGATAGATGCGCGCACCACGTCTTCGAATGCGCCCGACAGCGAGCCGAGGCGAACGTCGTCCCAGCCCATGTCGTCATCGAACGGTCCCTCCTGCAGCGACCAGCAGTATTCGTCCCACAGGTGACGGGTCGCGACATCGCCGAAGGTGTCGTTGGCCGGTCGAGCGCGCAGATCGTCGACGACTGCCCCGGCGATCCGGTCGACCTCGGCGCGGGCGAATGCCTCCGCGGCCGATTGCAAGCGCGAGAGCCCGTCCCGACTGACCTCTCATGATCGCTGTCAAGGACTTGTTCCAAAGCAATTATCCCGGCGGGGCCGAGCGCGACAGAGTGTAGATGCGCAAGGTAGGAGACGGAACTGAGACGACGGTTGGCAAGCTCTCATACGCGGGTTGGCTACCGCATGACCGTGGTTTCGTCCTGGGGCTGCCTCGTTCTAGAGCGTGTCGCCCCTGATCGGATTCTGGATTCCCATTTCGATCATCCCGTGATTCCCTGTTCTGGAGGCAGATATGGGGGTCAGGTATGGGTATCCCGCCAATGTGGAGTTTTCATGACAGGAGCCAGATTGGCCCTCTCCATCTGCGGTTCATCACATGATCGCGGTGCGCCTCCAGGCGCCGGCCTACGCGCTTGGCGCGACCTTGGTCTGACACTGGCGCAGACGCAGGTTCCCTGTCAGCCGTGCCCCGATGCAGGTGTCGCGCGCGTCGCGGTGCTGCCCTTCGGGTCGTCATCGGTCAATCAGTGGGCAACCGCCGCCCAGAACGAACCGGCGTGTCGGCACCGTTGATGGAGGCGGAACGCAAGCCCCTTCTGTCGAGCGCACGCGCGGGCTAGGCTTGAAGGAGAGAAGGAGAGCGGGACGCGGCGCCGGTCGCACGACGCGGTTCGCGCAACCGGGAACCATCATTCCCGGCGGTGGCGATCAAGGTCTTGGGAGGGACCAGAGCCATGGCATGTCTCATCGGGCGACGTGACCTTGTCGGCGCGGGGCTTGCAGCGCTGGTCGCAGGGCGTGCTTGGGCGCAACCCGTCTTTCGCCTGGGGCTGACGCCTGTCTTTCTCGACAACGATGCCGCGGTGATCGACGGTCTGCGCCGCGCGCTGTCGCGCGGGATGGGGCGCGAGATCGAACTCGTGCAGCGCCGCACATACCAGGACATCACCGGGCTGCTGCTGGAGCGTGGCGTGGATGCGGCTTGGCTGTGTGGCTATCCATATTTGCAGCACGCCGATCTTCTCGGGCTTGTCGCTGTGCCCGTGTGGCGCGGCGCGCCCAGCTATCAATCCTATCTTATTGCTGCGGCAGCGGATCCTGCGGGCACCCTCACAGACCTGCGCGGGGGCACACACGCATTTTCCGACCCGGATTCGAACTCCGGCTATCTGGTCACCGCCACGGACCTGCGGCGCATGGGTGAACGCGCCGACACCTTCTTCAGCCGGTCGATCTTCACCTTCGGGCATCGCAACGTGGTGCGCGCGGTGGCGGATGGCCTTGTCCGGTCCGGCAGCGTCGATGGCTATGTCTGGGAGGCACTGGCGGCGATCGAGCCGGACCTGACCGCGCGGACGCGGATCGTCGGGCGGTCGGAATGGCTGGGCTTCCCGCCGGTTTGCGCGCGGCGCGACATGCTGGGCTCCGATCCCGTTCAGGCCCTGCAACGCGCCCTCATGGACCTGCCGACGACCGACGAAGGCCGACGTGCGCTGGCTGCGTTGCATCTGGACGGGTTTCAGCAGGCGACGCCAGACCTGTTCGACGGGATTGCGGACCGGATGCGCGATCTGGAGACATGAGAGTTTGAAGTGGCTCGGCCCGTTTCCCCTGTCGATCAAGCTGCCGATTCTTGCGGCGGCGATGATGGTGCTTGTGGGGGCAGTGGCCTCCCAGCAGGTCCTGCGCGCGCTGGCGCGGGTTCAGGACGCGCGCATCCAGGAACTGGCGCAGATGCATGTGGAAGGTTTGTCGGTGGCCCTTGGGCCGCTCGTGCTGCGCCATGACATCTGGGAGGTCTACGACACGCTCGACCGCGCGGCACAGGCTGGCGAGGGGCGCCGGATGGTCCTAACCGCCGTTGCGGATGAACGGGGCCGCGTGCTGGCCGCGACCGATCCGCGGCGCGTGCCCATCGACAGCGACATCGCCGACCTCGCTCGCGATGCGGTGGCGCTGGAAAACCTGTCGGTGGACGGGTCTGCCGGCGTTCTCAGCCTGCTCGCACCCTTGAGCTATCAGGGGCGGACGGTCGGGCAGATCGCAACCGAACTGGACGTGTCAGACCTTCTGGCGGAACGGCGGCAGGCGCTGGTGTATCTGCTTGTCGGCAACGCCATGGCGGTCGGCATCCTGTCGCTGGCGGGGTTTGCGGCGCTGCGCCGAATGCTGCGCCCGGTCACGACACTCGCGCGCCAGATGACCGAGACGCAGGGCGAGCCGCACCCGATTGCCGACACGGACATCCCGCGCGGGCATGGGGAGCTTGCCCGGCTCGCGCGGACCTACAACACCATGGTCGGCGCGGTCGCCGACAAGGCCGAAGCGGAACGGCGGTTGGCCGCGCGCGAGCGGTTCGTGGCCCTTGGCCGCCTGTCGTCGTCGCTGGCGCACGAGATCAACAACCCGCTGGGCGGGCTTCTGAATGCCACCGACACGATCCGGTCTTTCGCGGATCGGCCCGATGTGGTGCGCCACTCGGCCGACCTTCTGGACAGGGGCCTGCGCCATTTGCGCGACGTGACGCGCGCGACACTTGACCAGAACCGGCTGGACCGCGTGGAACAGCCGCTCGGCCCCGAGGATTTCGAGGATCTGAAGCTGCTGATCCAGCCCGAGGTGACGCGCCGGGCGCTCGTGCTCGACTGGTCTGTCGAGTTTGACGCAGACGACCCGCCCGGAATACCCGCCGGGCCCGTGCGGCAGATCGCGCTCAACCTTCTGCTGAATTCCTGTGCCGCTGCCTCGCCGTCCGGCCGCATCGGTCTGCACGTCTGGCGGGAAGCCGACGCACTTCGGCTGGACATTGCCGATACCGGCTCCGGCATGTCGCAGGCCGAGCTTGAGCGCCTGCTGGGCGATGGGCCGTTGTCGCCCGGCGGCGGCGTTGGGCTTCGCATCGTCCGGGACCTCGCCACGCGTATGGGTGGCATTGTAGATCATGTGCGGACGGATGGCGTAACCCGCGTGACGGTTGCATTGCCCACGCAGGGGAGCGTGCAGGCTGCCCATGGCACCGGGGGGCCTGCATGCTGAAGGACAGATACATCGTCCTCGTCGAGGATGACGAGATCATGGGCGGATCGTTGGTGCAGCGGCTCGAACTCGAAGGCGCGCGGGTCGTGTGGCTGAAACAGATGGTCCGGGCGCTTGGCGCGATCCGCACCCCCCGGCAGCCCGTGGACGCGGTCATCTGCGATATCGGTCTGCCGGACGGAACGGGGGAAGAGCTGTTTGCCACGCTCGCCCGCACGGGCACGCCGCCGCCCTTCCTGTTCATTACGGGCCAAGGCGGCATCGGGCAGGCCGTGCGGCTGATCAAGTCCGGGGCGGCGGATTACATCGCCAAGCCGTTCGATCTGCCCGATTTCCTCGGGCGGCTCGGCCTGCTCATGGGCGCCCGGAAAGACCCGCGGCCCGACGACGATTTCCCCCCGCTGCTCGGCATCTCGCCCGCTGCGCGCCGGGTCGAAACGCTGATCGCGCGGGCCGCGGCCGATAGCCGTCCCGCGCTGATCCGGGGCGGGCCGGGCACGGGCAAGGACCTTGTCGCACGGCGCATCCACGACCTGTCGGACCGGTCAGCGGCCCCGTTCGTCATCGTCAACCTTGCCCGCGAAGCCGATCCTGGTTTGGTCCTGTTCGCGCCGGGACGTGGGTTCGACGCGGTGGGCGATGGCACGCTGTTCATCAACGCCGTCAGCCGCATGGGCGCGCAAATGCAGGCGCGGCTGCTGGCGCGGCTGGATGGCGGTGTCGACGGGCGGGTGATCGCGGCCTGCGGCCACGATCTGGACACGCTGGTCGCGGCCGGGCTGTTCGACGCAGAGCTGCTGTATCGGCTGGCGGGAACCGAGATCCCGATCCCGCCGCTGGCCGGGCGGCCGGACGATGCGGTCTGGCTCATGGGGCAGCTGTTCGGGAAACTGGCCCCACGACTGGCACCGGATGTCACGGCGATCAGTGCCCTGTGCGACGACGCGGTGCGTACCCATGACTGGCCCGGCGGCGGTCGGGAACTCCGCGCCCGCTTGCGCAGCGGTCTTGCCACGGCTACCGGCCCGCTGTTGCACCCGTCGGACCTGTTCCCCGAACGGGTTGCGGCACCGGGAGACCTGATGTCGCTGGCCGAGGCGCGAGACGCCGCCGAGAAGGCACAGATCATCGCCGCACTCGACCGGACAGGTGGCCAGATCGGCGCGGCGGCGAAGCGTCTGCGCATCGCCCGCACGACGCTGTGGGAAAAGATGCAGAAATTCGATCTGTCCGGCTCGTGACCAGGCCGGCGCCATGTCCGGATTTCCGAACATGAGATTTTCAAGTGCTGGAACAGGCACAAGCCGCGCTGCAGCACGCCCCTAGGTCCGGTCGTGTGCGCCCTTCGCGCTGGATATTCTCTGGCTCATCACTTGCTGCGCCAGGGGAGGAACCAGCCAATGAAGTGCAACAGATTGGTCGACGCGGGGCGTCGGCAGTTCCTGCGGGGCGGTGTCATGGCCACCGCCGGGGCCGCCGCCGCCACCGTGATGTCGCCGGACCAGGCGCAGGCGCAGGCCCGGTCGCTGGCCCGGGTCGAGTATCCGGCGAACCGCCTTGCCAACATCGCCGATCTGGCGGTGAACACGCCCCTTGATGTGACCTACCCCGACGAAGCGAGCCCCGGCGTGCTGCTCAAGCTCGGCCAGGCGGTCGACGGCGGGGTCGGGCCGGACGGCGATATCGTCGCCTTCTCGGTGCTGTGCCCGCACAAGGGCTGGACCATGAGCTATTCGGCGGCGGACAAGTCGCTCAACTGCCCCGGCCACCATTCGCGGTTCGATTGCGAGGCGGGCGGCCAGCAGATCTGGGGCCATGCCACCAGCAATCTCGCGCAGTTCCTGCTCCGGGTGGACGATCAGGGCGACATCTACGCCGACGGCGTGGACGAACTGATCTACGGCCGCCTGTCCAACGTGCTCTGAGGGAGAGAGATCAATGGCTTACAAGAGACAGATCGACCGTCTGCCGATCATCCCCGCGGATGCGGACGAATTCAACGTCACCTGCCACTACTGCATCGTCGGCTGCGGCTACAAGGCCTACACATGGCCGATGAACAGGCAGGGCGGCACGGCGCCGGGCGAGAACAAGTTCGGCGTGGACCTGAGCGAACAGCAGATGCTGGAGACCGAGGCGTGGTATGCGCCGTCGATGTACAACATCGTTCGCCAGAACGGCCGCGACGTTCATCTGGTGGTGAAACCCGATGTGGACTGCGTGGTCAATTCCGGGCTCGGGTCGATCCGCGGCGGGCGCATGGCGGAAAACCGTCCCTCCCGCGTGACGGGCACGCAGGCGCAGCGCCTGACCGATCCGCTGGTATGGCGCAACGGCGTCTGGCAACCGACAAGCTGGGACGACGCGCTTGACCTCGTGGCGCGGGTCACGGCGAAGGTCGTCCTGCAGGGGTCCGAGGATGACATCGTGGTCTCGATGTTCGACCATGGCGGCTCGGCGGGTGGCTACGAGAACACATGGGGCACCGGCAAGCTCTATTTCGAGAGCATGAAGATCAAGAACTGCCGCATCCACAATCGCCCCGCCTACAATTCCGAGGTGCATTCCTCGCGCGACATGGGTGTGGACGAGTTGAACTACGCCTACGAGGATTACACCCTTACCGACACGATCTTCATGGTCGGCGCGAACTCGATGGAGACACAGACCAACCTGTACCTGAACCACATGGTGCCCGGTCTTCAGGGCGGTGCGAAGATGATCGTGGTCGATCCGCGCCGGACCCTGACCATCGCGTCGTCCGAGCAATTCGCCGGGCCCGAGAACGTGCTGCACCTGCCCATCGCCGAGGGCACGGACATGGCGCTCTTCAATGCGATCCTGACCCATATCGTCGATCAGGGCTGGGTGGACGCGGATTTCATCGCCGCATCGACCTATCCCGACGGGGAAGCCGTGGCGCAGGATGCCGCTCATCCGGCGGGGCTCGGCAGCCTCGACTATGCCATGCAGACCTGCCGGACCTCGCTCGACGCGGCGGCGGATATCTGTGGCGTCCCGGCTGACGATATTCGCAAGGCCGCTGAGTGGATCGCCCAGCCCCATGACGACGGCAGCCGCCGCAAATGCGTGACCTGCTATGAGAAGGGCATCATCTGGGGCAACGACAACTACCGCACGATCGGCGCGCTGGTGAACATCGCGCTGGCCACCGGCAATATCGGGCGGGAGGGCGGCGGCGCGTGTCGTCTGGGTGGCCACCAAGAAGGCTATTTCCGCCCCTCGGAAGCACATGTGGGCCGGCCGGCGGAATATGTGGACCAGTTCCTCATCCGCGGCCTTGGCGGTGTCCATCACATCTGGGCCTGCGACCACTACAAGACGACGCTGAACGCATCCGAGTTCAAGCGCGTCCACAAGCGCCGGTCGGACATGGTCAAGGATGCGATCGACAGCGCCGCCGGCGGTAGCCGCGAACAGGTGGTCGATGCCATCGTGTCGGCCGTCAACGCGGGCGGCCTGTTCGTGGTGGACGTGGACATCATCCACAGCCAGATCGGCCAGAACGCCCATGTCATCCTGCCCGCTTGCGAGTCGAATGAGATGAACCTCACCTCGATGAACGGCGAGCGGCGGCTGCGGTTGTCCGAGAAATACATGGATCCGTTCGGCAATTCGCTGCCCGACGCACTGATCGCCGCAAGACTGGCCCAGCACATGGAACGCGTGCTGCGCGAGATGGGCGAGGATGCCTATGCCGATCAGTTCCAGGGCTACGACTGGGACACCGAGGAAGACGCCTTCATGGACGGCTACGGGCGCGCGCATCCGGACGTGACCTACGACCGCCTGCGCGCCGCTGGCAACAACGGGGTGCAGGAACCGGTCACGGGCTATGAGAACGGGCAGCTTGTCGGCACGAAGCGGCTCTATACCGACGGCGTGTTCACCCGGCACGGGCGCGAGGACGGCCGCGCGCTCTTTTGTGCGGCAGGCTGGCGCGGCTGGCAGGCACCGGGCAAGGCGCGCGAACAGGCCGCGCACCGGTTCTGGATCAACAACGTGCGCGCCAACATCTTCTGGCAGAACCAGTTCCTCGACCAGAAGAACGACTTCGTGCAGGATCGCTATCCGCATCCCTTCGTCGAGATGCATCCCGATGACATGGTCGAGCTGGGGCTGAACCCCGGTGACCTGCTCGAGATCATCAACGACAACGGGGTGACGCAAGGCATGGCCTACCCGATGTCGACGCTGAAGCGGAACACGGTGGCGATGGTCTTCGGTGCCCCCGCGGGCAGCCAGGGCAATGTAGTGAACCCGGGCGTGAACGAACTGGTGCTGCCGGACTACAAGCACTGCTGGGGAGACATCCGCAAGATCTCGGACGCGACGGCCCAGACGCGCGGCATCTCGTTCAAGGCGCACGAGATCGTGCTCTGACATGACAGGACCGACCCGCCCCTCACTGTTGGGGCGGGTCTAGCAAGGGGATTGACGATGGCCGGTCTGGCGGGGTGTTCTGCGGGAAAACCCGGACCGATCCTGTCGGTCGATGCCGCACGCCTGCGTGCCGAGGCGGCAGCCTGCCCGGTGGCGGGCCACGACGTACTTGCGCTCGACGCTGCGGTCGGGCGGGTGACGGCGGCTGACGTCACCGCGGCGTCGGCGCTGCCGCCCTTCGACAATTCCGCGATGGACGGCTACGCGGTACGCCTCGCCGACCTGACCGGAGATGGCCCGTGGCACCTGCCCGTGTCGGCCCGCATCGCGGCCGGGGACGGGCGTGCCCTGACCCTTGCGGCGGGGACGGTCGCCCGCATCTTCACCGGCGCGCCGGTGCCGTGCGGTGCCGATGCGGTCGTCATGCAGGAACAGGTCACGCGCAGGGGCGATACGATCATCCTGACGGCCCGCCCGCGACCCGGGCAGAACATCCGGCGCAGGGGCGAGGACGTGGCCGAGGGCGCCCCCGCGCTGACCGCCGGCCTCGCGCTGACCGCGCCACGGCTTGCCCTGCTGGCGGGGTGCGGCGTGGCCAGCGTGTCGGTGCGCCCCCGGGTGCGGGTGGCGATCCTGTCCACGGGCAACGAGCTTGTGGAACCGGGCAGCGCGCGCGGCCCCGGGCAGATCTTCAATTCCAACCGCGTGCTGCTCCGGGCGACGCTGGACCGACTGCCATGGGTTGCGCTGACCGATCTCGGCATCTTGCCCGACGACCCGATCCACATCCGCGCCGCGCTTCGCGCCGCCGCCGGGTCCCATGATGTCGTTATCTCGTCCGGCGGCGTATCGGCAGGGGAGGAGGATCACATCCTCGACGCCTTGCGCGCAGAAGCGGCGGAACTTGACGTGCTGAAGGTCGCGATCCGCCCCGGCAAGCCGCTGACCGTGGGGCGGCTTGGTCAGACCCTGTTTTTCGGGCTACCCGGCAATCCCTATGCGGCGGCGATCACCTTTTCCCAGATCGCGCGTCCCGCCCTGCGCCGGGTGGCCGGGCTGACCGAGGACCCCGATCATTGGCTGCCCGCCGTCGCCGGGTTCACCTATGCGCGGGCAACGGGGCGGCGCGAGTATGTGCCTGTGACGTGGCATCGGCGCGATCCGGTGGGGCGGCCGGTGCTGGACCGGCTGGGGCAAGGCGCCTCCGCCGCGCTGTGGCCCCTCGCGCAGGCCATGGGCATCGCCGTCATCCCGCCGAACATGGCCGTGGTCAGACCGGGCCAGCCTTTGGCTGTCGCGCCGCTGATGGACTGAGCATAGATCGGCTCAGGTCTTGCGCAGCAGAAAACGCGCGCACGTGGCTGCCATCGCGATCCCCGCCGTCAACCAGACCGCGGACAGCTTGGACACCGTCAGCGTGGCCGAAGACCACCCCCCGTGCACAGGCAGCGCCACAAAGTTCTTGGCAGCGTGCCCACCACGGCCGACCGGTGCCGCCACGGCCACGCGCCCTTGTGTCGGGGGGCGACACCGAGGCAGGCCGGTCGCGACCATGGGTGCCGTCGTGCGCCTCGCCGGTCAGGGTGTCGCATCCACCGGCGACAGACGCGCATCCAGCGTTGTCCAGCAGGGCGGACCGTCTGGCGGCAGGTGCAGCGGTTCGCCCAAGATCTTCAGGAACAGCGCCCGGTCCGGCAGGGCATAGCTGTGCCCCATGGAATGGGTCAGGGCCACCCGTTCGCCCGGAAGGGGGTTCGGCGCGGCCCGTGTCGGCCCTAGCCCGGCCTTCAGATGATGGGCGATGTCCCATTCGCGCACCGTGCCGCCGTGGCGCGTGACGACCCAGCAATGGCCGTCGTCGGTGCGCCCCCCGCGCTCGGCAGGAAAGAAGTACCCATAAACATAGCCCGCCTCGAAGCCCGCCGCGCGCAGGCTCGCCACGAGATAGGTGTTGATGTCCACGCAGGACCCCGGCGTCAGCCCGCAGGACAGGTGCGGGACGCTGTCGGTTCCGTCGTTGAACCGCGTTTCCGGATGGTCATAAGCGAAGCGGCTCTCCGCTTCGGCCACCAGTGCCTCGATCCCCGCGTCGCCACCGCCCGCGGCGCGCGCGATGGTGCGGCTCGCCTCGGCAAGCGCGCTGGCGGCGGTGGTGTAGCGATTGGCGCGCGGACGGAAGACCGCCTCGGGATAGGGCGTGTCGTCGGGGGCAGGCTCCACCCGGTATTCCAACGTGACCGGCCCGCCGTCATGGGCGACCAGTGCGGCGCAAAGACCCAGTTCCGGTTCGTTGACGAGCGTCGCGATCCGCCCGCCCTCGACCGTGAGCCCGCGGATCATGCCATGGGGCGACGCGATCCCGACCGGCACCAGAAGCGGCCCCGCAAGCGGCGAGGCCACGGCCACGGTCAGCCGTCTCATGCCAGCGCGCTCCAGGCCTGGAACAGCAGCCCGGCGGCGAAGGCGCCGGTCAGCGACAGGGCGATGTAGAGCGCGAAGACCGGCGGCCGCGCCA
>NZ_QDFI01000220.1 GCF_003254465.1 Meridianimarinicoccus zhengii | reverse complement strand
CCGGTAGCTCGTCAGGCTCATAACCTGAAGGCCGCAGGTTCAAATCCTGCCCCCGCAACCAAAATCCCAAAACATATCAATGGCTTCAATCCCGAGCGTTTCGCTTGTGTAAGAGCAGCGCGCGTTCTGGTCAACACATGGTCAACATTTTAAGAGTACCCCCTCCCGGGACGCGTGATCGCGTCAGGCGGTGTGCCTAGAGCGTGTCGCCCCTGATCGGATTCTGGATTCCCATTTCGATCATCCCGTGATTCCCTGTTCTGGAGGCAGATATGGGGGTCAGGTATGGGTAAGCCGCATCCTGTTGAGTTACGTGAACGGGCGGTTTTGCTTGTTGAGCAAGGCAGCACGCACACCGAGGCGGCGCGGCGCCTGTGTGTTTCCATCAAGTTCGTCAATGACATGGTGCGGCTCAAGCGCGAGACTGGCGCGCTTGCGCCAAAGCCGCAGGGCAATCCGGGACGCGGCAAGCTGACCGATGTCAAAGACTGGGTGCGGCGCCGGATCGCGGCC
>NZ_QDFI01000219.1 GCF_003254465.1 Meridianimarinicoccus zhengii | reverse complement strand
CGCCGCGCGGCTGATCCGACCGTCCGGCCTCGTTCGACCGGGGCGGCGCGCCGCCGCGCAGGGCGGTCCCGGCGAATCGCGGCGGGCGGGGCGCATCGGGCGGAAAGCGATTGGAGCACGCCCCGCCATCGCCTAGCATCGCCACATGACAGGCCCACATTCCGACAATTCCTCCGGCCTTCCCCGCGATGGCACCTCCGACGGGACAGGCGGCGCGGCCCGTGCACACCGCGCGGGCGCGGGGCCGGACGCGCCCCGCAACCCCGATCCCGCAGACCACGGCGACAGCGATCCCGCGGCGGAGGACGACGCCGCGCCCCGAGGTCTCTACGATCCCGATCCCGACGCGCCCGGCGACCTGCCATGGTTCGTCCCGGGCGGGGACGACGACCCGGACGACACCCATGGCGGGGCCACGCCGCCATGGGCACGCCCCGGCCCCCGCGCGGCCCCGCGCCCGGACACGGGCGACGCACCATGGGACGGCGCGGAGGCGCGCAATGCCGGGCCGCTCG
>NZ_QDFI01000218.1 GCF_003254465.1 Meridianimarinicoccus zhengii | reverse complement strand
GCACTCAAATCTCCCTCGGCAGGCTCCAGAACGACAGGCCAGAAGGTTGTTCAGCCTGAACGAAGTATTACCGAGATCGTCTGGCATCAAAATTTCTCTTGAACCTCTAGTAGCTTTAGGAGTTAAGCCACCGACATAGAACGGCACCATGGAGCAAGTTGCCAATAACGCCTCACTCTTTCCCGGGCGAACAACACTGCGTTCGGGGTAAGGTTCGGTTTGCCGTCCAATGCGTGAACGGAGCAATCTATATGCTGACAAGACGACACTTCATCCAGACGACTGCCGCATTGTTCTCGGCGTCTATCTCGAGTCCGCTCCTCGCTGACACCTGGCCCACTGAAGCGGAAAAGGCGGCTTGGGATGCACAGATTACACCGCCGGGCTATAACCCAGCCACATCAAACCCGTGGGGCCTGCACCCGCGCTTTCTGCCGCAGCGGGTTATAACTAAAGAGTTCAGGCTGAACAAACTTCTGGCTGGCCGCTCTGACGATTGCCGCGACAGTTTTCAGCC
>NZ_QDFI01000217.1 GCF_003254465.1 Meridianimarinicoccus zhengii | reverse complement strand
GCGCTTGGCGACGGCCTCGCCGATGTTAAGCAGTAGGGAGCCAGAACCGGAGGTCGGGTCGTAAATCTGAATCTCGTCGCGGCCCTTGAGGTGGTCAGCAACGATGTTGCTCATGATGAGCGAGACCTCATGCGGGGTGTAGAATTCGCCTGCCTTCTTGCCCGCGTTGGCCGCGAACTTCTCGATGAGGTACTCGTAGATGTAGCCCAGCACGTCATAGCCCTGCTTGCCATCAGTGGGGATGTCATCGATGAGGTCCAGTAGCTTCTTGATGGCAGAGGTACGGGCAGCGTCGGTTGTGCCCAACTTCGACAGGCTGGTGTCCAAGGTGTTAAGGATGCCGTCGAAGACGTGCTTGCGCTCCGGGGCAATGTTGCGCTTGAAGGTAGCCAGGCCGTAGCGCACGTGAGCGATGGAGAAGTCGTTACCCAAGTCTCGCCACGTCGAGTACAGGTTCTCGTAAGTAAGGAAATAGCCCAAGTTGTTACGCACCAGGGCCACGGTGTCAGTGTCGGTCTC
>NZ_QDFI01000216.1 GCF_003254465.1 Meridianimarinicoccus zhengii | reverse complement strand
ATGATTTTGATGTGTTTATCGATTTTACCCGTCCGGAAGGTACGCTGAACCATCTCGCTTTTTGTCGCCAGCATGGCAAAGGGATGGTGATCGGCACTACGGGGTTTGACGAAGCCGGTAAACAAGCAACTCGTGACGCCGCTGCCGATATTGCGATTGTCTTTGCTGCCAATTTTAGCGTTGGCGTTAACGTCATGCTTAAGCTGCTGGAGAAAGCAGCCAAAGTGATGGGTGACTACACCGATATCGAAATTATTGAAGCACATCATAGACATAAAGTTGATGCGCCGTCAGGCACCGCACTGGCAATGGGAGAGGCGATCGCCCACGCCCTTGATAAAGATCTGAAAGATTGCGCGGTCTACAGTCGTGAAGGCCACACCGGTGAACGTGTGCCTGGCACCATTGGTTTTGCCACCGTGCGTGCAGGTGACATCGTTGGTGAACATACCGCGATGTTTGCCGATATTGGCGAGCGTCTGGAGATCACCCATAAGGCGTCCAGCCGTATGACATTTGCTAAC
>NZ_QDFI01000215.1 GCF_003254465.1 Meridianimarinicoccus zhengii | reverse complement strand
GACCCGCAGCAAAATCAGGTGCGTTTGCAGGAAAGCGCGGTCAGCGGCGGCCTGTTCACCTATTACGTTGGCTATGTTTCGCCAACGCCGAAAAGCGCCACCAGCGGGCCGATTACCAGCTGGGCAACGTGGGAATTAGTTTATAATTAAGTGACGTTAAAAAGCCGGGAATTCCGGTGATGCTGCCAACTTACTGATTTAGTGTATGATGGTGTTTTTGAGGTGCTCCAGTGGCTTCTGTTTCTATCAGCTGTCCCTCCTGTTCAGCTACTGACGGGGTGGTGCGTAACGGCAAAAGCACCGCCGGACATCAGCGCTAGCGGAGTGTTTAAGTAGCACCCTCGCAAGCTCGGGCAAATCGCTGAATATTCCTTTTGTCTCCGACCATCAGGCACCTGAGTCGCTGTCTTTTTCGTGACATTCAGTTCGCTGCGCTCACGGCTCTGGCAGTGAATGGGGGTAAATGGCACTACAGGCGCCTTTTATGGATTCATGCAAGGAAACTACCCATAATACAAGAAAAGCCCG
>NZ_QDFI01000214.1 GCF_003254465.1 Meridianimarinicoccus zhengii | reverse complement strand
CCGGTCAGCACCGTGACCGCGTTCGACGCCGGCGATGCCACACCCGAACCCGCATCCGTCCGCGCGCGGACCGTCGCATACACGCCCGGACCCGGAATGACGGGCGCAACGGTGTGTTCGCTGGTGTCGGGTCGGTCGACGGTGCCGATCAGCTCGTCCGCGTCGTTGTAGATCTCGTAGCGGTAGCCGGGCGGGTCGGTGTTCAGCGGACGGCCGTTCAGGTTCGCCGGGGCCGTGGCCGCGATCGTGAGCGATGCCACGCCGCCCGTGACCACCAGCGCAGCCATCTGGTCGGGCAGCTCCCATGTGGTTGCGGTCGCGGTCGCGCCCGGATCGCTCTCTCCCGCACCGTTCACCGCGCGGAACTCGCCTGCGACCACATCACCCGGCTCCCGATCGGTGACATCGACCGTGGCGCCCACGTCGAGCATCGGCGCCTGCGCGATGCCGCCCACCGTGTAGTAGAACCGATACTCGGTGATCGCGTTGCCGCCATTCTCGGGTGCCGCCGGCCGCGGGAACCGGATCGCG
>NZ_QDFI01000213.1 GCF_003254465.1 Meridianimarinicoccus zhengii | reverse complement strand
GGGGTACTTTTCACCATTCCCTCACGGTACTATCCGCTATCGGTCATCATAAGTATTTAGGCTTACCGGGTGGTCCCGGCAGATTCACAGCAGATTCCACGAGCCCGCTGCTACTCGGGAACATCATCCACTCACATGCACATGTTTTCACGTACGGGACTCTCACCCACTACGGCAGGCCATTCCAAACCACTTCCGCTAACACACACATCAACAAGCGAGGAGCCGGCAGCCTCCTCCAACAACGCCCCACAACACCACACACGCAACCCCTGCCAGGTATCACACGCATACGGTTTAGCCTCATCCACGTTCGTTCGCCACTACTAGCAGAATCATTAATTATTTTCTTCTCCTACGGGTACTGAGATGTTTCACTTCCCCGCGTCACCCCCACACCAGCTATGAATTCACTGATGGGTAACCACACATAACCATGGCCAGGTTTCCCCATTCGGACACCCTCGGATCAACGCTCTATTGGTAACTCCCCGAGGCCTATCGCGGCCTTACACGTCCTTCATCGGCTCATA
>NZ_QDFI01000022.1 GCF_003254465.1 Meridianimarinicoccus zhengii | reverse complement strand
ATGGGCTTCGTCTTCCTCGTCTCCGCCCTCGACTGGCTCAGATGAATGCAGACACGGCCTAGCGCGTCAAGCGCATCACCACCCTGTGGCCGGGACACGGGCGCGGCGCGGGCTGCATCGTCGGCGTGGGCATCTTCCGGGTACAGGCGGTGCACGGGCATCTCCATCGACTGACAGGTTCGACCAGTCTGCGCCGGGCGCTCTGTCGCCGCGAACTCGCCAATTCCGGGGAAGCGGCGCGCTCAGACCTTGTCGAGCACCGCGCCGAACCGGGCGGCGGTATCGGCCCAATCCGGCAGGGTCACGCCGTAGCGCGCCGCGGCATCCGCCAGCGCCGCGCGGTGGGCCGGATCGTCGAGCAGCCGGGCCAGCGCGGCGGCGAAAGCGGGCACGTCGTCCACCGCCACCAGCACGCCGGCGCCTTTAGGTACGGTATCGGGCACCGCGCCCGTGCGGCAGGAAACGACGGGCAGACCGCGCACGAGCGCCTCGGCAAAGACCATGCCGTAGCCTTCGTAGCGCGTGGCGAGGGCAAAGACCGACGCCGCGGCATAGAGCGCATCCAGCGCCCCCTGCGACAGTTCCCCGGCGAAGCGGACCCGGTCCGCCAGCCCGAGATCCCGCGCGAGCCCGGCCAGTTCCCCGGCGGTGCGCCCGTCATGGTCGCGCCCCACGATCACCGCCTGCCAGTCCCGGTCGGCGATCGCGGCCAAAGCGCGGAGCAGCACGTCATGCCCCTTGCGCGGGGCGAGCAGCCCCACAGACAGGATCAGGGGCGGCGATACGGGCCGTGGCGTCGTGCCCGACCTGTCGATGCCGGGGCGCGCCACGGTCAGCCGGTCCGCGGCCACGCCGTAATCGCGCTGCAGCACGGCAGCGGTGTGCGGGCTGGGCACCAGGACATGGGCGGCCCGCGCCAAGTTCGCGGCCTCGGTCCGGGCCAGATGCGCGGCCTGTTGCGGGGGCATCCCGGTTTCCAGCGCCAGCGGGTGATGGACGAGCGCGACGATCGGCGCCGCGATCCGGTCGATGCCGGCGGGGTCGAGCGCCCCGAAGGCCAGGCCGTCCACGATCACTGGCCGGTCTGCTGGCAGCGCGGCCAGTTGCGCGAGCGCCGTTTCCATCGCCGCCGAATCGGGGAAGGGAAACCCGCCGGGCAGTTCCAGAAGCGCCATGTCACGCCCTGCCACCCGCAGGGAATCGAGCACGCGCGCGTCGTAGATCGTCCCGCCGGTGCGCGCGTCGATGCTGCCGGGCAGGGCAAGCGCCGCCTTTCGCATCACGGCGCTGCGCGTCCCGCGCGGAAAGTCGCCGGGCGGCCTCCAAACCGGCGATTCCTTGCACAACCTCTTGAACAAGCCGTGAAACCCATGTCGTGTCCGTTGCCTTTGCGTCTACACGCCTCAAGTGTCGATAAATGCACCGGGTCGGGTTGTCCACGGTGCCAGCTTGCTACGAGGTGACCATGTCCACCACCGTCTTGACCTTCGATCGCGACCGCCGCCCCGACGGCGCGGCCCTGCGCCCGCCCGCGATGGCCCGGCGCCGCGCGGTCATGCTCGCGCTCGTGGCGGCGACCTGTGCGGTGCTGTTCGCGGGCATGCTGCGGCTGATGGGCTATGGCGGGCTGGTCCGGACCGAGATCGTGATGCTCGTGCCCTTCGTGCTGACGCTTCCGTGGCTCGCCATCGGGTTCTGGAACGCGGTGATCGGGCTGGTGCTGACCCTCCGCCATGCCGATCCGGCCGTGGCCGTCACGCCGCAACTGGCCCGCGTGACGGGGTCGGAACCGATCACGACACGCACCGCCATCGTCATGCCCGTGCGCAACGAGAGCGCGGAGGCGGCGCTGGCCCGGCTGGAACAGGTGCAGCGTGCCCTGTGGCGCACCGCCCACGGCACGCGTTTCGATTTTCATGTGCTGAGCGATACGAGCGACCCGGCCATCGCCGCGCGCGAGGAACGCAGCGTCGCCGCGTGGCGCGCGCGCGCGCCCGGCGTGCAGGTCTTCTATCGGCGCCGGTCCGAAAATACCGGGTTCAAGGCGGGCAACATCGCGGAATTCGTGCGCCGCTGCCGGGACGATTACGATTTCTTCCTGCCGCTCGACGCCGACAGCGTCATGGGGGCCGAGGCCGTGCTGCGGCTGGTGCGCGTCATGCAGGCCAGCCCCGAGGCGGGCATGCTGCAAGGGTTGGTCGTGGGCACGCCCGCGCGCAGCCTGTTCACCCGCGCGTTCCAGTTCGGGATGCGCCACGGGATGCGGTCCTTTACGCTGGGCTCGGCCTGGTGGCAGGGGGATTGCGGGCCGAACTGGGGCCATAACGTGCTGATCCGCATGGCGCCGTTCCACGACCACTGCCTGCTGGAACCGATCCCGGGGCGCGGCGTGCTGGCCGGCGACATCATGAGCCACGACCAGGTGGAGGCGGTGCTGATGCGCCGCGCGGGGTTCGAGACCCGCGTGCTGGCCGACGAGGACGATAGCTTCGAGGACAACCCCCCGTCCCTGCCCGATTTCATCGCGCGCGAACTGCGCTGGTGCAACGGCAACATGCAGTACCTGCGGCTGCTCGCTCTGCCGGGGCTGAAGCCGCTGAGCCGGGTCCAGTTGGCGCTTGCGGTGCTGATGTATGTCAGCCCTGCGGCGTGGTTCGCCTTCATGCTGATCGGGGCGGGCCTTGCCGGCACGGGGCAGCAATTCGCCGATGTGCCGCTGGCCGAAGGGCTGGCGTTCTTCGCGGCCGTGATGGCGCTGAACCTTGCGCCCAAGGCGATGGGACTGGCGCAGGTGCTGGTCAGCCGTGCCGAAGCGGCGCGCTATGGCGGCCGGGGCCGGGTCGTTCTGGGTGCGGCGGCAGAAACCGTGTTCTCGATGCTGATCGCACCCGCGGTGGCCTTTGCCATCACGCTTGGCGTGGTACGGCTGGCCATGGGGCGGCGCATGGCGTGGGACGCACAGTCGCGCGACCGCGACCGGCTGCGCTGGTCCGAGGCTGCGCGTTCGCTCTGGCCGCAGACCGTTGCCGGGGTGTCGCTGACCGTTTGGCTGGTCGCCACCGCGCCATGGGCGATGTGGTTCGCCCTGCCCGTCCTGGCAGCGCTGGTGCTGGCGGTGCCGGTCGCGGTGCTGACAACATGGCCGCGGGCCGGGGCATGGACGGCACAGACCGGACTGTTCGCCATCCCGGAGGAACGCGACAGCCGGGACGGCGGTACCCGGCCGCGCACGGGGCGGCAATTGCGCCGCGCCGCATGAAACACTGACAGGAGGAAACACCATGACGTTCAAGACGACCCTCGGGCGGCCCCGGAACGCCGCCGCGCTCGTGCTGGTGCTGGGTGCGGCACCCATGGCCGCGCAGGCCGAGATGACGCGCTATGAACTGGACCCCCAACACACCGTGGTCGCGTTCATGGTCGACCATGTCGGCTATGCCAAGGTGCTGGGCCAGTTCACCGAGGTGAGCGGACATTTCATGTACGATGCCGAAACGCAGGAGCTAGGCGAGGTTCGTGTCAGCGTGCCCATCGCCAGCGTGGAAACCTTCATCGATGCGCGCGACCAGCACATCATGAGTGAGGATTTCCTTTGGGCCGACGAGCAGCCCGAGATGGTGTTCACCGCCGAGGGCGGCGAGCCGGAGACCGACACGACCGGCACGGTAACCGGCACATTGGGGCTGCGCGGGGCCGAGGCGCCGCTGACCCTAGACGTCACGTTGAACAAGGTCGCCGAATACCCGTTCGGGCATGGCAAGGAGACCGTGGGCATCTCGGCGCGCGGCAGCGTACTGCGCAGCGATTTCGGCAGCACCTATGCGTTGGGGGGCGGTATCGTCGGCGACCAGGTCGACATCATCATCGAGGCGGAGGCGCTCGCCGCCGAATGACCGTCCGCGCCCGCGCCGCCGCGTTCACGGCATCGGCGCGGGCGCCTGCCCCTGCACGGACGGCGCGGCCCCGTCCGTGACGCGGGCCAGCAGGTCGACGCCCTGCCCTGCCCAGAAATGCAGCAGGTCGATGAAGACCCAGTTTTCGGCCAGCCTGTCGCCATTGCGGCGATAGATGTCGATGACCCGGAATTCCCCGGACCGCCCCGTGCCGGGCATGCCCATGAAGCCGCCCGTGGGCCGCGCGGTGAAGTTGGGCCAGCCGAAGAAGCCACCGAAAAGGCCCTCCGCCACGCGCGCGACATGGGACGTGGACGAGCGGTCGGCAAAGCTCGACCGGAACGGGCGGGCATGCTGTGCCGCGTAACGCGCGATCGTGTAGGTCGCGCCGATGCCTTCGGGCCCCCACCACAGCATGTCGGGCGCCCAGGTGCGGGCCAGTTCGTCCTCCAGCGGCAGGCCGGACCGCCACTGCCCCAGATCGGCGATCATCCGGGCTATGAGGTCCATGGTCGCGTCGCCCTCTGCCGGCGGTTGGGGGTCCAGCAACCGCCCGTCATGGCCCGCCGGACCCGGCTGCACCAGGTGCGCGCCCGTCTGCGCCGCGAATGCGGGCTGGCCCGCCTGCGCCATCATATGCGGCAGATCGAAGAACATGGCGGTGTCCGTCACGATGCCGTCCGCGACGCGGTCGAAACTCGCGTAGCGCAGGAAGGTCAGCTTTCCCGTCGGGCGTAGCCCCAGCCATGGTGCGTCGAACAGGCCCATCAGGTGGCCCATCGACACGACCCAGACCCCGTCGTCGCCCGCGAGTCGATTCGTGCCCGCGAAGAAGATGTCCTCGCGCCGCCGCATGTGCCGCAGGGCGTCGTGCAGCGGCAGCCAGAACCGCGCGGCGACGGTTTCTGCCCCATGCAACTCGCCGAACGGATGGTAGCCGCGCCAGAGATATGCGGGGCCGGTGCGCGCCGCGAGTTCCCGAGCGAGATCAATGCCCCGGCATGTGTCCAGCGCTTCGTGAAGAGCGCGCACGATCTGCTTGGCATATTGAAGGTCGGTCATGGGCCGCGAAACCTTTTTGCATGCGTATGCAAAAATAGCTTGCCCCGTGCCGCGAACCGCGTCTAGCGTCTTTTTCATCCCGGGGTTGCGGGTGTCGCGAGGCGGAAAGGAATGGCCCATGGCCGAGATCCAGTTGCGCAATGTCTCCAAGCGCTGGGGCGGTTTCGTGGGCGTCCAGAAATTCGACCTGACCATTCCAGACCGCGAATTCCTTGTGCTGCTTGGGCCGTCGGGCTGCGGCAAGACGACGACGATGCGGATGATCGCCGGGCTGGAAGACCCGACCGAAGGCGAGATCTCCATCGGCGGGCGCGTGGTCAACGATCTGGAACCCAAGGACCGGGATGTCGCCATGGTGTTCCAGAGCTACGCACTTTACCCCAACATGAACGTCTATGAAAACATCCGCTTCCCGCTACGGGTGCGCGGGATCGACCCGTCGGGCCATGACGAAAAGGTGCGCCGCGCCTCCGCCATGGTGGAACTGGACGATTTCCTGCACCGCAAGCCTGCGGAGCTGTCGGGCGGGCAGCGGCAACGGGTGGCGCTGGCCCGCGCCATCGTGCGCGAACCCAACGTGTTCCTGATGGACGAACCGCTGTCGAACCTCGACGCCAAGCTGCGCGTGTCCACCCGCGCGCAGATCAAGAACCTCAGCCACGAGTTATCGGTCACGACGATCTACGTCACCCATGACCAGATCGAGGCGATGACGCTGGCCGACAGGGTCGTGGTCATGAACAAGGGCGTCGTGCAACAGGTCGGCACGCCCACCGACATCTACGACCGCCCCGCCAACGCCTTCGTCGCCAGCTTCATCGGCAACCCGGCCATGAACCTGATCGAAGGGCAGATGGCGGGCGGCGTGTTCACCGCGCAGAACACCCGGATCGCCGGGCTGTCCGGGCCGGACGGGCCGGTGACGCTGGGCTTCCGGGCCGAGGACGCCACGGTCGGCGCGGGCGGCGACGGCGATGGCGCTGGCGGCGCGATCACCGGGCCGATCTACACGCTGGAACTGCTGGGCGATGCCACCATGGTCGCCCTGCGCATCGGCGGCGCGCTCGTGAGCGCCAAGACCGACAAGACCTATCGCGCCGAGATCGGCGACCCGGTGTCGATCCGCATCACGCCCGATCACTGCCACCTGTTCGACACCGCCACCGGGGCGCGGGTCGGCGACTGACGCAACAACCGAAAGACCGGGCCACGCCCGCTGGGCTGCCCAGACAGATAACAGGGAGAGACCGACATGAAGCTGGGACCGATCCTTCTCGCCGCGGGGTTCGCGGCCACCGCCCAGGGTGCCGCCGCTTGCGAGATCACCGCGCGCGTCAGCATCATCGGCAACGAGTTTCCCGCGATCCAGACCGTGGGCGCGGGTGCGCAGGCCTGCACCGGGGCGGAGGTGCGCACGAACCTGACCGCTGATCACCAGCAGATCAACCTGCCCGGCATGCAGGGCAACCCGGCCGAATACACATCGGCCGTGATCGCCAACTCGTCCATCGTGGCGCTGATGAACGCGGACGTGATCCGCCCGCTCGACGATCTGGTGGAAAAGCACGGCGCGGGACTCCTGCGTAACCAGCTTATCACCATCGACGGGCAGGTCATGGCCGTGGCCTTCATGGCCAACGCCCAGCACCTTGTCTATCGCGCGGATGTGCTCGAACATGTCGGTCTGGAACCGCCGTCAAGCTATGAAGAGATGCTCGAAGCGGCGGAGGCGATCCGTTCCGCCGGTATCATGGACCACCCGATCGGCGGCGCCTATGCCGCGGGCTGGAACCTCGCACAGGAATTCGTCAACATGCATCTCGGCTTTGGCGGGCAGTTCTTCGTGCCCGGCAGCGCCGAGCCGTCGGTGAATTCCGAGGCGGGCGTGAACGCGCTGGAGATGATGAAGGCGCTGTCGGAATACATGAACCCCGATTTCCTGACCCATGACAGCAACGCCACCAACGCGGAATTCCGCGCGGGCAACGTGGCGCTGATGAACATGTGGGGCTCGCGCGCCGCCACCCTGCCCACGGCCGAGGGCGTGCCCCCCGAGGTCGCCGCCGGGTTCGCCATCGGCGGCCCCCTGACCGTGGGCGGCGGGGACATTCCAGCTTCGACGCTGTGGTGGGATGGCTGGACCGTGGCGAAGAACATCCCGGACGCAGAGGCCGAGTCGACATTCATCGCGCTGATGCACGGCATCCGCCCCGAGATCCTCGACGATCAGGAGGTCGCCACGCAGGCTGTCTGGCTGATCGAAGGATATGAACCCACCCCCGCCGCCGAAGGCGTTTTTGATGCCGCGCAAGCGGGCACCGCGCCCTACCCGATGCTGCCCTACATGGGACTGATGCACACGGCACTGGGGGCGGAGCTGGACGATTTCATGCAGGGCCGCGAAAGCGCCGAACAGGCGCTGGCGGACGTGGAGGCGGCCTATCGCGCCGCAGCCCGCGAAGCAGGCTACCTGCAGTAGATCCCGCTGCGGGGCGCCCTGCGCCCCGTCCGTCCCGCCCGATGGCGGCCCAGGCCGCCGGACCGCCCGCCCCGGAGCGCGCCATGAAACACCGCACGTTCTTCTGGTTCTTCCTGCCCACCGGTTTGGCGATGCTGCTGTTCATCGCCGCCCCGATCGTGTCCGTGGTGCTGCAATCGGTGCACACCCCGCACGAGGCCGTGCTGATCGAGGTTGAAAACTGCGGGCCCTTCGGGTGCACCACGGAAACCATCATCGACCAGGAAGCCACGGCGGAGATCCGGGCCGAGCGTCCGCTGGGCCGCTTCGTGGGCTGGGACATCTATCTCGACCGCGGGCATCTCGCGGTGGCCGAAGTGGGCGCGCTCTGGTCGGAAACCGACAGCATCAGCGCGTTCGTCTCGGGGCTGGGCAACCTGCCCTTCTACCGGGCGATGGCCTTCACGCTGACCTACACCTTCGCCTGCACGCCGCTTCTGATCGCGCTGGGGCTGGTGATCGCGCTGGCGGTCAACGCGCTCAATCGGCGGCTCAAGGGGCTGGTGATCTTCTTCTCGCTCCTGCCGATGATCGTCACGCCGCTGGTCGGCTCGCTCATCCTGTTCTGGATGGTGGACAGCCGCGGCATCATCGGCAACTTCCTGCAATGGCTGGCGAACGATCCCGACCTGTCGCTCAAGGCGTCCACGCCGCTGACATGGGTCATGCTGATCGTCTATGGCGTGTGGCATTCGGCGCCCTTCGCCTTCGTCGTGTTTTACGCCGGGCTGCAGACCCTGCCGAAGGACCAGATCGAGGCCGCGCAGATCGACGGTGCCTCGCGCTGGGATCAGGTGCGGTTTGTCGTGATCCCGCATCTCATGCCGCTCGTGACCTTCGTGGCGTTGATCCAGCTGATGGACAATTTCCGGATGTTCGAACCCATCGTCGGGTTCAACGCCGCGGCGCACGCCACGTCGCTGTCCTGGATCATCTTCAACGATCTTGGCGGCGAAACGCGGCAACTCTCGGCCGCCGCCGCCACCTCGGTCATCACCATCGTGGGTGTGGCGATCCTGCTGTCGCCGGTGCTCGTGCGCACGTGGCGCGATTTCCGGAGCAAGACCTGATGGCATCCAAGGCACAGACCCCGCCCCTTGCGCTGCGCGCCGCGACCTACGGCTTCGTGGCGGTGTGGCTGACGCTCGCGGCGTTTCCCTTCCTCTGGACGCTTTGGGGGTCGTTCAAGGTCGAGCTGGATTTCTTCTCGATCACCAACTGGACCGACGCGCTGACCGGCCCGCGCACGCAGGAGACCCATGGCAGCGCCTTCACCGGCGCGGGATACGAAGGCGCATGGGTGCAGGAGGAATTCTGGCGCGCGGCCATCAACACCTTCATCGTGTGTTTCTTCGTGGTGTGCACGTCTTTGACCATCGGCACGCTAGGCGGCTACGCGCTGTCGCGGTCGGGCTTTCGCTACACATTCTGGCTGCTGATCACGGCACTGATCTTTCGCGCGATGCCCCCGATCACGCTGGTCGCGGGCTACATGCTGCCCTTCTTCGAATGGAACGTCTGGGGCATATTGCCCACGACCATCATCGTGCTGGTCGCGATCAACCAGCCCTTCACGCTGTGGATGCTGCACAGTTTCTTCCAGAACATCCCCAAGGAACTGGACGAAAGCGCCAAGGTGGACGGCTGCACCCAGTTCCAGGCGTTCCGGCACGTGATCGTGCCGGTGATGTGGCCGGGGGTCATCACCACGGGGCTGTTCAGCTTCCTGCTGGCCTATAACGACTTCGCGGTGACCTCGATGCTGCTGTCGGAAAGCAACCGCACGATGGTGCCGGAAATCGCGGCGTTTCTCGGGACGACCTACACGGAGGGCAACGTGATGTTCGCCGTCGCCGCGGTGGTGTCGGCCACGGCACCGCTGTTCGTGCTCGTGATGGTGTTCCAGCGCCAGATCGTCAGCGGCCTGACCGCGGGCGCGGTCAAAGGCTGATCGCAGACGACATCTTCAGACTCAAGGGGCCGGGATCATGGCAATCGAACATCTCAAGCGCGGCAAACCCGATGCGGAGCGGGCGGAGGATGATGCGAAGGTCCGCGCGACGGTCGAGGCCACGCTGGCGGATATCGAGGCGCGCGGCGACGCTGCCGTGCGGGATCTCAGCGCGAAGTTCGACGGCTACACCCCCGAACGGTTCCGCCTGAGCCCGTCCGAGATCGAGGCCGCGATGCAGAAGGTGTCGGCCCGCGACATGGCCGATATCCGCTTCGCGCAGGACCAGATCCGCCGCTTCGCGCAGGCGCAGCGCGCCTCCATGACCGATATCGAGGTCGAAACGCTTCCCGGCGTCATCCTCGGGCATCGCAACATCCCCGTGCAATCCGTGGGCTGCTACGTGCCGGGCGGCAAGTTTCCCATGGTCGCCTCGGCGCATATGTCGGTGCTGACGGCGTCGGTGGCGGGGGTGCCGCGGATCGTCGCCTCGGCCCCGCCGGTGAAGGGCGAACCGCATCCGGCCATCGTCGCCGCCATGCACATGGGCGGCGCGCATGAAATCCTGTGTCTCGGCGGTATACAGGCGGTGGGGGCCATGGCCATCGGGACGGAAACCATCGACCCGGTGCACATGCTCGTGGGCCCCGGCAACGCCTTCGTGGCCGAGGCCAAGCGCCAGTTGTTCGGGCGTGTCGGGATCGACCTGTTCGCCGGGCCGACCGAAACCATGGTGATCGCGGACGACACCGTGGATGCGGAAATCTGCGCCACCGACCTCTTGGGTCAGGCCGAGCATGGCTACAACTCCCCCGCGTGTCTCATCACCAACTCGCGCAAACTGGCCGAGGGCACGCTGGCCGAGATCGACCGGCTGCTCGCCATCCTGCCCACAGCCGACACGGCGTCGGTGTCCTGGCGCGATTATGGCGACGTGATCCTGTGCGACAGCCACGACGAGATGCTGCGTGTCGCCAACGACATGGCCTATGAACACGTGCAGGTCATGACGGACCGGGACGACTGGTATCTCGACCACATGCACAGCTACGGCGCGCTGTTCCTCGGGCCGCGCACCAACGTGGCCAACGGCGACAAGGTGATCGGCACGAACCACACGCTGCCCACGAAAAAGGCCGGGCGCTACACCGGCGGGCTGTGGGTGGGCAAGTTCCTCAAGACCCATTCCTATCAGAAGGTGCTGACCGATGCGGCGGCGGCGGAGATCGGTGCCTATGGCTCGCGGCTCTGCATGCTCGAAGGGTTCGTCGGCCATGCCGAGCAGTGTAATGTCCGCGTGCGCCGCTATGGCGGCCGAAACGTGGCCTATGGTGCGGCGGCGCAGCCGGTGGAGGCCGCGGAGTGACCATCGACGCGGCCATCGCCCCGGCGGACCTGAAACGCAGCCTCGTTCCGTTCCGCGCAGCCCTTGCTTCGGGGCAGCCCGCCGCCGCGCGTGACGCGGTGATCGCGGCCGTCGCCCCCGATGCGGTGCTGCACCTGTGCCACCCGTTCGGCCACGTGACCGGGGGCGCGGGGTTCTGGGACGCGGCTCTCGGGCCGCTCGCGGACGCCATGCCCGACCTGGAACGGCGCGACATGATCGTTATGGCGGGGCGCACGCCCGAAGGCGCCGACTGGGTCGGGTGTATGGGCAATTACATGGGCACCTTCGCCGGGCCGTTCCTCGGCATCCCGCCGACGGGGCACCTCGCACATATGCGCTACCACGAGTTCTACCGGATCGAGGACGACCGCATCGCCGAGGCGCAGATCATCTGGGACATTCCCGAACTGATGATGCAGGCGGGCGCATGGCCCATGGTGCCGCAACTGGGCGCGTTCCTGTGCACGCCCGCGCCGATGTCGGGCGACGGGCTGGCCGTTTCGGGCGACGGGGCGGCGGCGCTGGCCCACGTGCAGGCGATGCTGACCGACCTCTGCCGCCATCCCGCCGACCCGGACCCCGCCGTGATGCGGCTCGACCGCTACTGGCACCCGGCCTGCCTGTGGTATGGACCCGCCGGCATCGGCACCGCGCGGGGCATCGCGGGCTTCCGCAACTGGCACCAGATCCCCTTCCTGCGCGCCATGCCCGACCGGCGGCTCGACAGCGGTGCTGATCTTGGGTCGCATTGGGTGGCCGCGGGGGATTACGTCTGCGAAACCGGCTGGCCCAACATGCGGCTCACGCTCAGCCATGACGGCTGGCTCGGCATCGCCCCGGCCGGGCGGGAGATCACGCTCCGCAGCCTCGATTTCTGGCGGCTGGAGGGCGGGCTGATTCGCGAAAACTGGGTTCTGGTGGACCTGCTGGACGCGCATCGGCAGACGGGCGTCGACGTGCTGGCGCGGATGCGCGAGATGACCAAGGCGCGGGTGCCCGTTCGCGCGCCTTTCCCCGTGGGAGAGCGCTGACATGACGACCGACACCCTGCCCAGCACCCCGTCCTTCCGGCTGGATGGCAAGCGCGCGCTGGTGGCGGGCGCGTCGTCAGGCATCGGGCTCGCGTGCGCCACGGCACTGGCCGAAGCGGGGGCGGCGGTGACCCTGTCCGCCCGGCGGGCCGAGGCGCTGACGGAACTGGCGGACCAGATGACCGCGCGGGGCTGGGACGCGAACGCGCTGCCGCTCGACATCGCGGATGCGGACGCGACGGCGGCGGCAGTGGCCGATGCCGGGCCGTTCGACATCCTCCTGAACGCCGCGGGGCTTGCGCGGCATGGCCCGGCGCGGGAAACGACTCCGGCGGATTTCGACGCCGTCATGGGCATCAACCTGCGCGGCGCGTATTTCCTGGCACAAGCCGTGGCGCGCGGTCTGTTGGCGGCGGGACGGCCCGGGTCGCTCATCACCATCTCGTCGCAGATGGGCCATGTAGGCGGCGTCGACCGGGCCACATATTGCGCGTCGAAGCACGCCGTCGAGGGCATGACCAAGGCCATGGCGATCGAATGGGGCCCTTCGCAGATCCGCGTGAACACGATCTGCCCGACCTTCGTGCTGACCGATCTGACGCGCCCCACTTTCGACGACCCGGACAAGCGCAAATGGATCGAAAGCAAGATCAAGCTCGGACGCGCGGGCGAGGTCGAGGACATCATGGGTGCCGCGGTCTGGCTCGCTTCGGACGCGGCGGCTCTGGTGACGGGCACGGCGCTGATGATCGACGGGGGCTGGACGGCGGGCTGATGGGCGGGGTCAAGGTCACATCGGCCGAGGTCGCGGCCCGCGCAGGCGTCAGCCAGTCGGCGGTCAGCCGTGTCTTCACGCCCGGCGCATCGGCATCGCGCAAGACCATCGAAAAGGTGCGCCGCGCGGCGGAGGAGCTGGGCTACCGCCCCAACGTGCTCGCGCGCGCCATGGTATCGGGGCGCAGCCGGATCATCGGGCTGGTGGTCGCCTATCTCGAGAACCAGTTCTACCCGGTGGCCCTGGAACGGCTGTCGCTGGCGCTGCAGGATCGTGGTTACCGGATCCTCATCTTCACCACGCCAAACTCCACCGACGGCGTGGATGCGGTGATGGAGGACCTGATGGATTACCAGGTGGACGGGATCGTCGCGGCGTCCGTGTCGCTCGGCTCGGACCTCGCGGCGCGGGCGCAGGCGGCGGGCGTGCCCGTGGTGCTGTTCAACCGCGGGCAGGATCTGCCGTCCTGTTCTGCCGTCACCTCGGCCAACCGCGCCGGGGGGCGCAAGGTCGCCGAGTTCCTGATTGCGGGCGGACACCGGCGCATCGCCCATATCGCGGGCTGGCAGGGCAGCTCCACCGGCCAGGACCGGCAAGCCGGGTTCCTGGATGCGATGGATGCGGCAGGGCTTGCGCCGCTCGCGGTGATGGACGGCATGTACAGCCGCGAGGCGGCGATGGGCTGTGCCCGCGAGCTTCTGGATGCAAATGTTTGTCCTGACGCGATTTTCGTCGGAAACGACCATATGGCCTTCGCCGTGATCGACGCGCTGCGCGCTGCCGGGCTGGTGCCGGGGCGGGACATATCCGTTGTCGGTTACGACGATGTGCCGCTGGCAGCGTGGGGCGCCTATGACCTGACCACCCTGCGCCAGCCGCTAAACCGGATGATCGCCGCGACGGTCGACACGCTTCTGGACCAGATCGACGACCCCGACCGCGCGCCGCAGCGGATCGAGATCGACGGCCCGCTGATCCTGCGCGGCTCCGCCCGCGTGCCTGAAGGATGGACATCATGAAAGGTTTCGACCCGAAATTCGCCGATTTCTCCGACTACATCCTGCGCGTGACCCGCGAGATCTGGGAGGATCGGGGGATCGCCACCCTGCACGATTACTATGCGCCCGACATCGTCGTGCGGACGCCCGGCGGGATCACCCATGGCAATGGCGGGGTGATCGCGGCGACCATGGCGACGCTGGCCGAGTTTCCCGACCGGACGCTGCTGGGGGAGGACGTGATCTGGTCGGGCACGCCCGAGGACGGGATGCTGTCGTCGCACCGCATCCTGTCCACCGCGACCCATACCGGCGAAGGCGTTTACGGTCCCGCGACGGGGCGGCGGCTGACCTATCGCATCCTCGCGGACTGTCACGCGAAGGACAACCGCATCGACGACGAATGGCTGATCCGCGACCAGGGCGCCATCGTGCGCCAGATGGGATGGACGCCGCAGGACTACGCCCGTGACCTGATCACACGCGAGGGCGGACCCGGCGCCTGCACGCCGACCTTCGCCCCGGCCATCGACCAGCCCGGCCCATATGCCGGCGGCGGCAACGACAACGCATGGGGCGGGCGGCTGGCGGATCTTCTGACACGCATCATGAGGGCCGACATGGCCGCGATCCCGACAGTCTACGACCGCGCGGCGCATCTGGAATATCCCGGCGGGGTCACCGGGCACGGGCACGATGCGGCGGACCGGTTCTGGATGGGGCTGCGCGCCGCCTTCCCGTCGGCGGCGTTCGCGATCCATCACCGTATCGGGCGCGACGACCCCTACATGCCGCCGCGCGCCGCCATCCGCTGGAGCCTGACCGGCACCCATGACGGCTGGGGCCGTTTCGGTGCGCCCACGGGCGCGCCGGTGCACGTGATGGGCATCACGCATGGGGAATTCGGGCGGCTGGGGAGCGGCCCAGTCCTTCTACGGCGCGAATGGACGTTGTTCGATGAAACAGCGATCTGGAAGCAGATCCTCATGCATACGGGCGCCGTGTGATGGCCCGCCGTCTGACGCACAGCGAAGTCGCGCGGCGGTTCCACGCCCACCGCGCGAGCCTGCGTGCGCAGCGGCTGAACCTGCGACCGCCAGGGGCGGCGCTGGCCTCAGCTTCGCCCTTCAACTGCATGACAATAATGGTAATCCAATGACATCCCACGATCTGACAGATCGCATCGTCCGCTACGGTGAGCTGCGGCCCTGCAAGACCGCGTTCATCGACGCCCACACGCCCGGCAGCGACAAGAAGGAGAATTTCACCATCATCGGCGGCGGCGTCTCAGAAAGCCCCGACCAGCATGTCCACATCGCGATCCCCCATGGGTTCAACATCGGCGCGGCGGGCCAGCCGCCCCATTGCCGCAACAGCCTGCACAGCCACCGCACGGCCGAGGTATTCTTCGTGCTGTCCGGCCGCTGGCGGTTCTTCTGGGGCCGCTGGGGCGATGCCGGGTCGGTCGTGCTGGAGGAAGGCGACATCTTCAACATCCCGACCGGCATCTTTCGTGGGTTCGAGAATATCGGCACCGACTACGGGATGATCATGGCGATCCTCGGCGGCGACGACGCGGGCGGCGGCGTGATCTGGGCGCCGCAGGTGATCGAGGACGCGCGCGACCATGGTCTCGTGCTGTCCGAACAGGGGCGGCTTTATGACACGAAGAAGGGCCAGCAACTCCCTGACGGTGTTGGCCCCATGCCGGTCCCGAGCGATGCCGAACTGGCCGCGTTCCCCGAACCCGTGGCGGCGGAGGTGATCCCGAACCATGTCGCGCGCTACTGGGACATGGCGGCAATGGCCGACCCCGACCCGGTGAAGGTCATCGGCGCCGACGGGCTGCTGCCGGACCGCCCCGGCTTCGAGGTGCATCTGGTCACGCGGGCGTCCGCCAGCGATGCACCGCACCGCCACGACCGGCCTTCGGTCCTGATGCCGGTGCGCGGGCATTGGCGCGTGACGTGGGATGGCGGCACGACGATCCTCGCGCCCGGCGACACGATGAGCGTGCCCGAGGGGGTCGAACACGCGGCCGTTCCGTCGATGTCGGGCGAGGCGGCACTTTACCATGTGGTTGGCACCGCCGATCCTGCCGGACCCACGTGGCGCGGCTGATCCCAGCGACGAAGGAGAAGACATGCCCGTTCTGACGACCCATGTGGGCAGCCTGCCCCGCAGCCAGCCGGTGGTCGATTTCCTTTTCGCGCGCGAGCGCGGAGAGGATTACGACCCCGCCGCCTTCGCCGCATGCATGGCCGAGGCCGTGTCCGATACCGTCGCCCGACAGAAGGCGGCGGGCATCCATATCGTGTCGGACGGCGAGACGTCCAAGATAAGCTATGCCACCTATGTCAAGGATCGGTATGAAGGATTCGGCGGCGACAGCCCGCGCAACGCGCCCGCCGACCTGAAGCTTTTTCCCGGTTTCCTCAAGCGGCTGGCAGAAAGCGGCGGAACCCCGAAATACGCCCGTCCACAATGCGTGGGCGACGTGCGCCCCAAGGGCGGCGGCGAGCTGGAGGCGGATATCGCCAACCTGAAGGTCGCCATGCAAGACCATGGAATCCCGCACGGTTTCATGAACGCGGCCTCGCCCGGCGTGATCGCGCTTTTTCTGCCCAACGCCCATTACAAGACCCGGGAGGCGTATCTCGCGGCGCTCGCCAACGCGATGAAGGCGGAATACGCGGCCATCGTTGCGGCGGGGCTGGATCTGCAACTCGACTGCCCGGATCTGGCGCTGTCGCGGCACATGCTGTTCTCGGATCTGTCAGATGCCGAATTCGTCCGCATCGCCGCGTCCCATGTGGAGGCACTGAACCACGCGCTGGAGGGCATCCCTGCGGAGCGCGTGCGCATCCATATCTGCTGGGGCAACTACGAAGGTCCGCATGTCTGCGACATTCCGATGGCGACCATGTTCGACACGCTTATGCAGGCGCGGGCGCGGTATGTGCTGTTCGAGACCTCGAACCCCCGGCACGGCCACGAATGGGCCGTGTTCCGCGACCGAAAAGCCGACATTCCCGACGATAAGGTGCTGGTGCCCGGCGTCGTGGACACCACGACGAATTTCGTGGAGCATCCGGATCTCGTGGCGCAGCGCTTGCAGCGTTTCGTCGATATCGTCGGCGCGGATCGGGTGATCGCGGGCAGCGATTGCGGCTTCGGCACCTTCGCGGGCTTCGGCGCAGTCGACCCGGACATCGCCTACGCCAAGCTTGCCGCCATGGCCGAGGGCGCGGCGCGGGTGGGATGACCCTGCCGCTTGTCCTTCTGCCGGGCATGATGTGCGATGCGCGCCTGTTCACGCCGCAACTTGCGGTGCTGTCACGCAACCGCGCCGTGATCGTGGCGCCGGTGACAGGGTCCGACACCATGGCCGCGCTGGCGCGGGACGTGCTGGCAATGGCGCCCCCGCGTTTCGCCATGGCGGGCCTGTCCATGGGCGGGATCGTGGCGATGGAGGTCGCGCGACAGGCGCCGGAACGGGTTGCCGGACTGGCGCTGATGGACACCAACCCACAGGCCGAGGCCCCGGAGGTCCGCGCACGTCGCGGGCCGCAGATCGACCGGGTGCGCGCTGGCGGGCTGGAAACGGTCATGCGCGACGAGATGAAACCGAACTACCTCGCGGACGGCCCCGGGCGGGCGGCGATTCTCGATCTGTGCATGGACATGGCGCTGGGTTTGGGGCCGGAGGTGTTCGTGCGCCAGTCCGTTGCCCTGCGCGACCGGCCCGACCAGACCGGCACGCTGCGCGGGCTGGACATCCCGGCGCTCGTGCTGTGCGGGCGCGACGACGCGCTCTGCCCTTTGGCGCGCCACGAACTGATGCACGACCTCATGCCGCGGTCCCGGCTCGTGGTGATCGACGACGCGGGACACCTGCCCACATTAGAACAACCCGACGCGACCGGCGCAGCCCTCGCGCGCTGGCTGGAGGAGACCGACCATGGCACCGCTTGACGACGACCTGCTCGCGCTCTTGCGAAAGGTGGACACGCCGACCGTGTGCAACGCCATCGAGGTGGTGGAGGGCAAGCGCGGTTTCGACGCCTTCACCCGCGGCACCGTGCTGTGCAGCGATCCGGCGGCAGGGGCCATCGTCGGCTTCGCGCGCACCGCCCGCATAGCCGCCGCCGCGCCGCCAACCGAACCGCCCGAAGTGATCCGCGCGCGGCGCATGGACTATTACCGCCACATGGCGACCGGCCCGCGGCCCGCCCTTGCCGTGGTCGAGGACGTGGACGGCACGGCGGCCATCGGGGCCTTCTGGGGCGAGATCAACACGACCGTGCACAAGGGCTTGGGCCTGTTGGGCGCGCTGACCAACGGGGTGATGCGCGACCTGGGCGACCTGCCCGACGGGTTCCCGGTCATCGCCGGATCGATCGGCCCCAGCCACGGATTCGTGCATGTGCGTGACGTGGGCGCTGGCGCGACGGTCTTCGGGCTCTCGGTGGCCGACGGCGATCTGGTCCACGCCGACCGGCACGGGGCGCTGGTGATACCGCTCGCCTGCCTGGATCGATTGGCAGACGCGATCCACAAGCTGCTGGCGACGGAACGGCTGATCCTCGACCCGGCCCGTGCGCCCGGTTTCGATTTCGCACGCTTCGAAGCGGCATGGAACGCGTTCGAGGCCGCCCGCACCTGAACGCACGGCAACAGTGCGCCCATGTCGGCTTTGCGATGGGTCGCATCGATGCTACGGTCTTCTTTTCAAGGAGAGGTTGAAGATGCCGCAGCTCGGGACACGCACCACATCGGGGCGCGCGCTTGCGCCGACCTGCCTCGTGTCCATGCCGCTGTTCGCGGGGGTCGACCCGGACACGCTGAGCCGGATCGCCGCGGACTGTACCGAACAGTCCTTCGACGAAGGGCGGATCGTGGTCGAACAGGGCGAAAGCTCCCGCGATGTCTACATGATGCTGTCGGGCCGTGCGATCGGCATGATGCTGACCGAGGCCGGACGCCAGGTGTCCTTCATGGAATTCGGGCCGCTTGCCTATTTCGGAGAGCTTGCCGCGCTGGACGGCAGCCCCCGGTCGATCACCGTGTCGGTCACGGAACCGAGCCGTGTGGCCCGCCTGCCCCACGCGGCCTTCACGAGCTGGATGGACCGCGAACCGCAGATCCTCCGCAACATCGCCATCGAACTTTCGGCTCGCAATCGCGCGTTGAACGAACGGGTCGTCGGGCTGATCGTGCATGATGTGGAAACCCGCGTGCGGATGCTGCTGATGCGGCTGGCGCAGGAACGCGAACAGCTCAAGCCTGGCGGCGAAATTCAGCCCGCCCCGACGCACGAAGCGATGGCCGCCTTCGTCGGCGCCAACAGGGAAGCCGTCAGCCGCGTCATCGCGCGCCTCGGCAAGAGCGGCGTGATCAGCGCTCGCCGCCAGAAGGTCACCATAGAAAACGTGGCGGGGCTTCTGGAAGGAATCTGACCGCCCGGTGCGGCAGCGCCACCGAGGTGCCACGCCCGTTTCGACGGCATGCACCGCCCGGGCGTCATCAAGACACTGATTTGTGCTTTCATACTGACGCGTTTGCTCTATCTGCCCTGACAGTTTACGCGGAGGCATCGGCTTGCGACATCTCATTCTTTCCGCCGTATTTCTGTACGCCGCGACTGCGATCGGCGCGCACGCGCAGGATGGCCCGGCGGCCGTGACCATCGATACCGTCGAACGGCGATCCGTATCCGAAACCGTGTCGATCTTCGGACAGGTCGTCGCGACACACGAAAGCGACGTTGCAATGCGCGTGGCCGGGGTCGTGTCCGAGATCGGCGTCTATGTCGGCACGCAGCTTGACGAAGGCGACATGCTGGCGGTGCTCGACCGCGAGTTGCTTGAACTGGAACTGCGCAGCAAGCGCGCGGCACTGGCCGAGGCGGAAGCGGGGGTCGAGGTCGCGCAGGCCGGACTGACCCTTGCAGAGCGCGGTTTTGCGCGGGTCGAAGGGTTGCGCGGCACCTCCGCATTTTCCCAGGGCCAGTACGACGACCGCGAAAGCGCCGTGGCGCAGGCCCGCGGCAGTCTCGCCCAGGCGCAGGCGCGGCTGATGAACGCGCAGGTGGCCGCCGACCGCGCGGCCTATGACCTGGAACGTTCCGTGCTGCGCGCGCCGTTTTCCGGCACTGTGCTGCAGGTCATGGTGGACCCGGGCGAATACGTGCAGGTCGGCGCACCCGTGGCCCGCGTGGTGAACATAGACGATCTGGAGATCGAAGCGAACGTTCCCGCCGAATACATCCAGGCACTGGCACCGGGGATGGAACTGCGCGGCGTGCGCGCCGATGGCGCCCCCCTGCCGCTGACCGTGCGCGCCGTGCTGCCGACCGAGTTCAGCGCAACCCGGACCCGGCCCGTGCGCCTGACCGGCGACATGGGCGCGCTCGACGGGCGGGTGGCGGTGGGCCAGACCCTGACGCTGGAAGTGCCCCGCGACGTGCCGCGCGACGTGCTGCTGGTGCCGAAGGACGCAGTGATGCAGGCCCGCGGCGCGTGGTCGGTCTTCGTCCACGAAGACGGCAAGGCCGTCCCGCGGGAGATCACGCTCGGCGACAGTTTCGGCGACCGGTTCGAGGTGCTGTCGGGCCTTGCCGCGGGCGACGAGGTCGTGGTGCGTGGCAACGAACGGCTGCGCCCGATGCAGGAGATTGCCCCGCAGCCCATCAGCGCCAACGGCGGCCCGCAGGACACCCCGGACGCGCAGGAACGGCTGGGGACCAACTGACCCGTCGGCCGACACAACCAGCCTCACCCCGGAGCGCATCATGAACCCGATCCGCCTGTCCATCGAACGCCCCGTCGCCATCATGGCGGTCGTGGTCATGGCCGTGATGTTCGGCGCGCTCGCATTGAGCCGCATTCCGGTGCAGCTTGCGCCCGACGTGCGCAAACCGGTGGTCGTGGTCAAGACCGCATGGCCCGGCGCCGCGCCCATCGAGGTGGAGCGCGAAATCGTCAACCCGCAGGAAGAGGCGCTGCGCGGGATCGGCGGGCTCGACATCATGACGTCGCGCGCGCAGACGGGCGAGGCGGAGGTCACGCTTGAATTCGCGGTCGGCACGGACATGACCGAAACGCTGCTGCTGGTCTCCAACCGGCTCGATCGCGTGGGCGGCTATCCCGAGGAAGCGGGCGAACCGACGCTGGAAACCTCGGGCGCGGATGACAGCGCCATCGCGTGGATTACCGTGACCCGCGAACCGGGTGTGACCACGCCGATGCCGCAATTCGGCGATTTCATGGAGGACGTGGTCAAGGAACGGCTGGAGCGGGTGCCCGGCGTGTCCGCCGTCAACGTGTTCGGCGGCGTCAGCCGCGAATTGCAGATCGTGGTGCGGCCCGACGACATGGCGCGCTATGGCCTGACCATCCCCGAAATCGTCAGCCTGTTGCGCAGCGAGAACATCACCCTGTCGGCGGGCGATGTGGACGAGGGCAAGCGTCGCTACGTCGTGCGCGCGGAAGGCAGTCTGAACACTGTCGACGCGGTGCGTAACGTGGTGCTGCGCTCCGAGGGCGGCGAGACCCTGACCGGCCCGCGCGGACGGCTGCGGCTGGGCGACGTGGCCGATGTGCGCTTCGGCTACAAGGAACCCTCGGCGCGCATCCGGTTCAAGGGCGAGCCCGCCATGGCGGTGAACGTCGTTCGCGAAACCGGCGCCAACGTGATCGAAACCATGGCCGAGATCCGCGTCGTGCTGGCGGAGCTTGCCGATGGGCCCGTCGCGGCCGAGGGCTTGCGCATGCAGCAGGTCTATGACGAAACGGTCTATATCGAAGGCGCCATTGACCTCGTGGTGCAGAACATCTGGATCGGCGGGCTGCTCGCGGCCTGTGTTCTGCTGCTGTTCCTGCGCAGCCCGGCGGCGACGCTCGTGGTCAGCCTGGCGATCCCGGTGTCCATCGTGGCGACCTTCGTGGCCATGGCCGCGACGGGGCGCACGCTGAACGTGATCTCGCTGGCGGGCATCGCCTTTGCCGTGGGCATGATCGTGGACGCGGCCATCGTCGTGCTGGAAAACATCTACCGCCTGCGCGAGACCGGCATGAACCGCCGCGAGGCCGCGTATCACGGCGCGCGGCAGGTCTGGGGCGCGATCCTCGTGTCCGCACTGACCACGGTGATGGTATTCATCCCGATCCTCGTGATGGAGCTTGAGGCCGGGCAGTTGTTCCGCGACATCGCCGTGGCGATTTCCGTGTCGGTGCTGTTGTCGCTGGCGGTGGCGGTAACGGTGATCCCCGCGCTCGCCTCGCGGCTGCTGCGCGGGGGCGAGGCGGGGCAGAAACCCCTGCGCCTGCCGGTGATCGACCACTTCGGCGCCGCGTTCAAGGCGGCCGTGATGGCCTATACGCGCATGACGGTGCGGTACCGCGCCGTGGGTCTTGCGATGGTGGCGGTCATCGCGGGCGGGGCAGGCACGGCAGCCTGGATGGCCCTGCCCAAGCTGGAATACCTGCCCGAGGGCAACCGAAACCTCGTGTTCGGGCTGATGATCCCGCCGCCGGGTTACAATCTCGACACGACGGAAACCATCGCGCAACGGATCGAGGACACGGCCCGCCCCTTGTGGGAAGCCGCGCCCGAACCGGCCACGGCGGATGGCCAACCCAGCATCGACAGCTTCTTCTTCGTGGCCCTGCCCGGCAACAGTTTCGTCGGCGCCGCGGCGGTGGATGGCGAGCGGGTGGGAGAGCTGATCCCGCTCCTGTCCCGGCCGATCTTCGCCGAGCCGGGCACCTTCGGCTTCATGACACAGCCGTCGCTGTTCGGGCGCGGCGTCGGCGGGGGGCGCACGATCGAACTGAACGTGTCAGGACAGAACCTTGACGAGATCCTTGGCGTGGCCGGCCAGGCCGCGGGCATGATCGCGGGGCTGATGCCCCGGTCCGAGGGTCACCAGTTCCGCCCCATTCCGGGACTGGAACTGGGTGCGCCGGAGGTGCGGGTCATCCCGGACCGGGTGCGGCTGTCCGATGCCGGTGTCGGCACGGCGGATATCGCCGCGACGGTGGACGCGTTCAACGACGGGCTGCGCGTGGCGGAAATCACCATCGGCGCGCAACGGCGGGACCTGACGCTGATGGGCGCGGACCAGCCGGGACGGCGCACGCAGGACGTGGCGAGCTTTCCCATCGTCACGCCATCGGGCCAGATCGTGCCTCTGGGCGCGCTGGCCGAGGTACGTGTGACCGCGGGTCCGACCGAGATCCGCCACCGCGACCGGCTGCGCACGATCACGCTGGAGGTGCGGCCCTCGCCCGCCCTGCCGCTGGAATCGGCGGTCGAACTGCTTCAGGCCGAGGTGATCTCGCCGCTGGAGGCGCAGGGCCTGCCCAACGGCGTGCGCCTGACGGTATCGGGCACCGCCGACCAGCTCAGCCAGACTTGGGACGCGATCCAGATCAACCTCGCGGTGGCGATGGTGATCGTCTTCCTCGTCATGGCGGTGCTGTTCGAGTCGTTCATCCTTCCGCTGGTCATCATGATCTCGGTGCCCGTGGCGGCGGCGGGCGGCGTGGGGGGGCTTGCGCTGCTGAACACATTCCAGACCCAGCCGCTGGACATGCTGACGCTTCTGGGCTTCGTGATCCTCGTGGGGATCGTGGTCAACAATGCGATCCTGATCGTGCACCAGTCGCTCTATCACCTGCGCGAAGACGGCATGACCCCCGTGGACGCGATCGAGGAGGCGACGCGCAACCGCATTCGCCCGATCTTCATGTCGACGCTCACCAGCGTCTGCGGAATGCTGCCGCTGGTGGTGTTCCCCGGCGCGGGGTCGGAGCTGTACCGCGGGTTGGGGGCTGTCGTCGTGGGCGGTCTGTCCATGTCGGCCTTCCTGACCCTGCTGACCGTCCCCCCGCTGCTGCGTCTGTGCCTCGTCGCGCCGGTGACGGAGGACGCGGCACAGGGCGCCGGAACGGTGGCGGCGCCAGCGGAATAGGCGCGCCCACCCTCTGAAACCGCCGGGTGCGATCCGGTTGGAGAGCGGATCGGGGCGATCAGGGCAGCCCGCGCTTCACGGGCGACCGGGGCGAATGGGTCCCGTGACCCCGGTAAGCCAGTCGCATCGGCCCGCGGCCTGCGGATCCGGTTGGCGCGTTCTTACATGCCCGGACCTAGTCGGCACGATGCACGGCCAGCCCGTCGATCCGCGCATCGATGTCCCCCAGCATGGCGGCATAGGCCGGGCTGTCCACCCCGCCGAACTGCGCGCGGAACTGCGCTTCGGTCAGGCCCGACGGCAGTCCATGGATCGGCGGCGCGATCGCCGACTCGTCCGTGATCCGCCCGGCCAGCGCCGCAAGCCCCTCTGGCGCGACTGCCACCGCCCGGTCGAACAGCCTTATCCCCGCCCGGTCGAAGGCAAGATCATCGAAGGAGTAACCGCTTCCGCCGTCGCGTCCGGCATCCAGCAGCTCTTTCGCCTCGCCGATGCCGAAGGAAACGCCGCCACTGCCCAGTGCGGCAAGCGCGGCCGACAGCGTGAAATGCTGCCGCAGATCGCGGCGCCCGTCGAGGGTCGTGCCGGTGCAGGCGGAGCCCCCGCCGCCGTCGCTGATCGGGCCGGTGATGGCTTCCACGATCCGCAGGTCCCCGCAATGGGCACCCAGTGCCACGAAGGCCGCGCGAAGATCGGTGGCGGCATCCTGCGGCGTGGCATGGTCCGCGGCCGCGACCTGCGCCACGACGAAACGCACCCATGGCAGTGCCGATCCTTCGGCGGGCAGCGTCCCGGCGGCGGCGGCCGCGCGCAGGGCCGCGAAATGCCGCCGCGTGGCTTCCATGTCGCCCGTGCCGACCATGCCCCGCACGGCGCCGCTCAACCGTTCCAGCATGGAGGGGCCGCCGCCGGGTCCGGCAGCGAGGATCAGTTCCGCCCGCCCCGGCGCGGTGTCGAGACCGGCAATGGCATCAAGCATCATGCTGCCGATGCTGTCGCCGCTCATCACGTCCAGAAACCTCCGCACCGCCGACACGGCCAGCCCCGGCGGCAGATCCATCCGTCCCAGCCGAAGGGCGACGATGTCGAGCCCGGACGCGGACGGCGCCGCATGGGCCGTCACGTTGATCCAGCCCAGGTCCGGCAGGCCCGGAACCTGCCCGGACACGGCGACCTTCACCCCCGTCGCGTCGATCCGGGTCTGCCCGCGGAGCGGGCGCGCGACATGGGCCACGGCGGCGAGGGCGCTGTTCAATTCCGCCTCGGTCGCCGCAAAGCGCAGCTTGCCATCCGCACCGGCCGGACCGGCGAGCGTGGCGCGCGCCCGCGATGCAAGCCCCTTGGCCTGCGCCGCCATCCGGGGATCGAGCGTGGCGGTCGCGGGCAACACGGGCGCGCGTTCCAGTGCAGCGGCGGCGAAAAGAACGGGTGCTGCGATCAGCAACAGGATCACGACACGAAAGAGAATGCGGCGCATCACGGGGTCCCCAAGGCTCTTGCCGCTCAAATCAACTGCGCGGCGCCAAGGCAAGGCCGAAAGGTCTGCTTTACCCTGCCACGAGAATACGCGCGGCAAGGCGGGGCGCCTGCGGTATACCCGCTTGGCGTGCATGTCCGGGCAAGGGCGGCAAGCGGTTCGCGTCACCAGTGGGAACGGAGTATTTCCGATGCAGGGTCTTGTCAGGAATGCGGTGCTGTACGTGGCATTGGTACTGGGCAGCGGTGCCGCGACGGCGGCGACCATGCCCGCCGTGACGGCCAGCGCGTATGACCGCCCAGCGTTCGACGCGCATGTGAGCGGGCTGCACAATGCCGTGGTCGAGGATTTCGAATCCTTCGCCATGGGCGAAGTGTTCGGCGGGCTGGCCACCGCCGTCGGGGTCTTCGACACGCTGGGGGCCACGGGCAGCGGCGGCACGGTCAAGGGCACCGCCGGGAACACGGGCAACGGTGTGTTCCTGCGCGACCGCAATGTCTATGGCCGTTCCAACACCACGGCGGGCGGCGACAGCTACCTGGACAGCAACGACACCTACGGGTTGAGCTGGACGATCGCGGGCCTTGGCATGTTCGACCGTCTGTTCTTCACCGTCTCGGACATCGCCGACAGCGGCGCGAGCTTCACGATCCTGGCCGATGGGCAGCAGGTCGGGTCCACGATCAGCAGGCAGCGCAATGGCGCCGTGGACATGGTGATGCTCAGTTTCGGGACGGCCGTGGACACGCTGACGCTGCACTTGCGCCACAGCAAGCTCAATGACGGGTTTTCCATCGACGATGCCGGGATCGGGCTGAGCAGGGGTGCGGCACAGACACCGTCGTCAGTGCCGCTGCCACCCGCCGTGGCGCTGCTTGCGGGTGGTATCGCAGCACTGGCGCTGTTCCGGCGGCGCCGCGCCTGACGGCGCAGCGCGGAGGGCGAGGCGCCGGGTCAGGCCCGGCGCGTCGAGGAGTGGAATGTTCTGTGGCGCCGCGTGACCGGCACTCTTTCGGGTGCCAATCCCGCAGCCCGGCACTTCCACGGACGCGTTGGAACGCGTCAGTCCCGCCGGGGCGCGCGGACGGCCTGTCCGATCTCGGTTCGCGGGGTAAGGGCCTGCTCGGCCAGAACATCCTCGTCCGGCTGGCGGGTGAAACCTTCCAGCGGGCCGATGGCCGCGCTGTCGCGGGGGATCTCGACCTCGGACAGCCCATAGCAGGTCAGCAGTTCCGCCAGCGACCGCAGCGCGTGCATGTGGATGCGTTCATAGCCGTGGCTCGCATCCACCCCGAAGGTCGCCAGCGCCGTGCGCACATCCGCCCCCGCCTCTACCGCCGACGCGCTGTCGGATCGATAATACCGGAAAACGTCCTTCTGCACGCGAATATCGTTCTCGCGGCACAGCTGCACGAGCTTTCGGGTCAGGTGATAATCGAAAGGACCGGTCTGGTCGGCCATGGCCACGGTGACGCCGAATTCGGCCGAGTTCTGGCCGGGAGCCGAGGTGCCGTTGTCCACCGCCACCATCGACGCGATGTCGGGCAACACGACGGACGCGGCCCCGTGACCCACCTCCTCGGCGATGGTGAAGAGCCAGAAGATGTCCACGGGCGGTTCGGATGCGGCCTTCATCGCCTTCAGCGCGGCCAGCATCACCGCCACGCCCGCCTTGTTGTCGAGATGCCGGGACACGATGAACCCGTTGTCGAGGAATTCGGGCTGCGGATCGACGGCGACGATATCGCCAACCTCGATTCCCAGCCGGTCGGTCATCGCGGCGTGGGTCGTGTATGCGTCCACCCGCAGCTCCACATGGTCCCAACCCACCGGCAGGTCATCCACCCCGTCGCCATAGGTATGGCCCGACGCGCGCATCGGCAGGATCGTGCCGCGATAGGTGCCACGGTCGGTGAAGATCGTCGTGCGCGCACCTTCGGCGAAGCGCGCGGACCATGTGCCCACGGGCACCAGTTCCAGCCGCCCGTTGGACTTGACCGATTTCACCTGCGCGCCGAGCGTGTCCACATGGCTCACGATGGCCCGCGCCCCGGCCTTCTGCGTCCCGGGCAGCAGCGCGCGGATCGCCCCGCGCCGGGTCAGGTCGTAGTCGAGGCCCAGATGGTCCAGTTCGGCGCAGACATGGCGCACGATCGTGTCAGTGAAGCCCGTGGGGCTGGGAATGGCGAGCAGCGCGCGCAACTGGTCCAGCAGGTAGTCGATATCGATATCAAGGCGGTTCATCGCGGTCCTTTTGCGGGGCTGCGGGATTGGGCCTTGCGCACGGCGGCGGGCAGGCTGAGCGGAAACAGCAGATCGACGAAGCGTTCCGCCGTCGGCTGCGGTTCGTGATTGGCGAGGCCGGGGCGTTCGTTCGCTTCGATGAAGATGTAATCCGGCTCGCGCGGCGTTTTAACCATCAGGTCGATGCCGGTCACCGGGATCTCGATGGCCTTCGCGGCGGCGATGGCGGCATCGATCAGCACCGGGTGAGTTTCGCCGGTCACGTCGTGGATCGTGCCGCCCGTGTGCAGGTTCGCGGTCTTGCGCACCGGGATCAGCGCGCCTTCGGGGGCGATGTCGTCCAGCCCGTACCCCTGCGCGGACAGGCAGCGTTCGGTTTCCGCGTCCATGGGGATGCGGCTTTCCCCCCCGGTCGCCGCTGCGCGCCGGCGGCTCTGGGCGGCAATGAGGTCGCGGATGGGCGTCTGCCCGTCGCCGATGATGCTGGCCGGGCGGCGCAGGGCGGCGGCGACCACGATATAGTCGATCACGACCAGCCGCAGATCCTCACCCTCGAAATACGTCTCCAGCAGCACATCGTTGCACACCGCGCGGGCGGCGGTCACCGCGGTCTCCACGTCCTCGGGCGTGCGCAGGTCCACGGCGATGCCCTGCCCCTGTTCGCCGCGCGCGGGCTTGACCACGACGCTGCCCTGCTCGGACAGGAACGCGGCGCGCTCCTCCGCCGTGCCATTGGTCATCTGCGCCGGCACCTTGACGCCGGCCTGTTCGACAATGCGCCGGGTCAGCCGCTTGTCGTCGCAGATCGACATTGCGACGGCAGAGGTGAATTCCGACAGGCTTTCCCGACAGACCACCGACCGGCCGCCATAGGTCAGCCGGAACAGCCCGGCTTCGGCATCGGTCACGTCCACGGCGATGCCGCGGCGGCGCGCCTCGTCCACGATGATCTTCGCATAGGGATTCAGCTGCGCGTCGTCGCCCCGCCCGCCGGTGAAGAGCGGTTCGTTGATCGGGTTCTTGCGCTTGACCGAGAACACGGGCACGCGGCGGAAGCCCAGCTTTTCATACAGCCGGATCGCCTGATCGTTGTCGTGCATCACCGACAGGTCCATGTAGGCCAGCCCGCGGCCCTTGAACTGCTCCGCCAGACGGCGCACCAGCGATTGCCCCACGCCGGGCTGCACCGCGTCGGGCGCCACCGCCAGCGCCCAGAGCGACGAGCCCTTCTCCTGGTCATCGAAGATCAGCGCGTGGTCGAGCCCCATGACGGATCCGAGGATCTTGCCGGTCTCCGAGCATTCCGCGACATAGACGGTCAGCTTGCGCGCATCGCGGGAGGACCAGAAGAATTCGGGCGGCACCGGTACCATGTGGCGCGCCGCATAGATCGTGTTCACCGCCTCGGCATCGGCGCGATTGGTCAGGCGCCGTATGAAGAACGACTTGCGCCGCGACGCCGCCGGGCGATAAGTCGCGAGGTCAAGCCGATAGGTGTTGGACGGATCGAGGAACAACTCCTGCGGGGCAGTCGCCAGCACAAGATGAGGGTCGCGCACGTAGAAGGCCACATCGCGCCGGTCGGGACCTTCGGCGCGGATCGCATCGGCCAGCGCCGCGGGGCTGTCGAAGGTCTGGCCGAAAAGCACCCGGCCCCAGCCGCAATCCGCCACGGCCTCGGACCCGGACGCTGCGTCATGGCCGGGCGCGCCTTGCACGCTGCCCTCGCGCAGCTTCTTCAGGCGGTATTCGTTGGCCCCGCGCGGGCGGCGTTCCGACATGGCTCAGCCCCCTTCGATGCCATGTGCCTGCAACCACATCTCCAGCACCGCAATCTGCCAGAGTTCGGACCCGCGCAGGGGGGTGATGTGGTCCGCCGGGCGCGCGAACAGCGTGTCGAGATAGTCCTGCCGGAAGAGCCCCCGGTCGCGGGCCGCGTCGTTGGTCAGCGCGTCCTTCACCATCTCCAGGTACGGGCCGTCGATGTATTTCAGCGCGGGCACCGGGAAGTAGCCTTTCTTGCGGTCGATGACCTCGTGCGGGATGACCTTGCGCGCGGCGTCCTTCAGCACGCCCTTGCCGCCCTGCGCCAACTTGTGTTCGGCGGGGATGCGCCCGGCGAGTTCCACAAGTTCGTGGTCGAGGAACGGCACCCGCGCCTCAAGGCCCCAGGCCATGGTCATGTTGTCCACCCGCTTGACCGGGTCGTCCACCAGCATGACATTGGTGTCGAGCCGCAGCGCCTTGTCCACAGGATCGCTTGCCCCGGGCAGGTCGAAATGGGCACGCACGAAATCGAGGCTCTCGTCCCGGTCGGCGTGATACGCCGGGTTCAGGTGGTCGGCCAGCCGCGCATGGGTGCGGTCGAAGAAGCCGGCGGCATAGTCGGACACGGGGTCGTTGCTGGCCTGCATCTTGGGATACCAGTGATAGCCGCCGAAGACCTCGTCCGCACCCTGCCCCGACTGCACGACCTTGATCGTCTTGGAGACCTCGCGCGACAGCAGGAAGAACCCGATATTGTCATAGCTGACCATGGGTTCGGATTGCGCCGCGATGGCGTGCGGCAGGTTCGTGCGCATCTCGTCGCTGGGAATGAAGATCTTGTGGTGCTTCGTGCCGTAGTGATCCGCGATCATGTCGGAAAAGCTGAACTCGTCCCCCGACTCGCCATTCGCGGCCTCGAAGCCGATGGAATAGGTGGCAAGGTCCTTCTGCCCCTCCTCCGCCAGCAGCCCGACGATGAGCGAACTGTCCACCCCGCCCGACAGCAGCACGCCCACCGGCACGTCGGCGACCATGCGGCGGCGCACGGACACGCGCAAGCTTTCCAGCACCATGTCGGCCCAGTCGGCGGCGGAGCGGTTCGCATCCTCGGGCGAGCGGGTGAAATCGGGCTGCCAATAGGTCGTGTCGTGGTGGCGCCCGTCGGGCTCGATCATGCGGATCGTGGCGGCGGGCAGCTTGCGCACACCATTCAGGATCGTGCGCGGTGCGGGCACCACGGCGTGCCACGTCATGTAATGGTGCAGCGCCACCCGGTCGATGGACGTGTCCACGCCGCCCGCCTTCAGCAGCGCGGGCAAGCTGGACGCGAAGGCGAGCCGCCCCGGCGTTTCGGTCAGGTAGAGTGGCTTGATCCCGAACCGGTCGCGGACCAGCGCCACGCGCCCCGTGTCGCGGTCGTGAATGGCAAAAGCGAACATGCCGTGCAGTTTCGGCACGGCGTCCGGCCCCCATTCCTTCCACGCCTTGAGGATCACCTCAGTATCGCCGGTAGAGGCGAAGCTATGGCCCTTTTCCTCGAGGACCTTGCGCAGTTCCGGATAGTTGTAGATGCAGCCGTTGAACGCGATGGTCAGCCCCAGCGCGGTATCGGTGAAGGGCTGGGCCGCGGCGTCGCTGAGGTCGATGATCTTGAGCCGGCGGTGGCCCATGCCCACGCGCCCGCGCAGGATCAGCCCGGCGCCGTCCGGGCCGCGCGGGGCCATGCAATCGGCCATCGCCTCGATCCGGGCGGCGCGCGCCGGGCTGCCGTCAAAGGTGATCTCTCCGCAAATGCCGCACATGCGCCGGGCGCTCCTGTTTTCGAACGTATTAGGCGCAGCCTAGACCCGTGCCATCCGTGCCACAACCGGATAGCCGGGCACGGCGCCTGTGGCCGTGATGCGGCAGGCCCGGTAGTGGCATCGCGCCGCTCTCGACAAACCTCTGCGCAGGTGGGAAACACGCGGCCATGACAGACGAGGTCCAGACCAATCCTACGTCGCCGGGCAAGCCGGAGAAGCCGAGGCGGATTCCGTTCTTCAGCGACGTCGATCTCGCCAACATCCGGTGGTTCTGGAACAACTACCTGATGAAGCGCACGCCGTGGTTGCTGGCGGTGCTGGGCCTGATCCTCGTGCAGGGTTTCGCTTACCAGCAGTTCCTGTCCCTCACGGAAAGCGGGCTGCGGGTGATCTTCGACGAAGGGCAGGTCGCCGACCTCGTCCGGGTCTGCGCGCTGGTCTTCGGGCTTTTCGCCATTCGCGGGCTGACGTCGTATATCGTGCCGCGCCTGTCCACGTGGCTGGCAGCAAGCGCGGTGATGGAACTGCGCCGTGACCTGATCCGGCGGATCATGACCTTCGATCTGGCCTATTTCGATCGCACCAGCCCGGGCGAGACTATCCTGCGACTGGTCAGCCAGGCCGAGGGCCTCAGCCAGTTCGTCGGGCAGGCCACGGTGAACGCCGTACGGGATTTCACGACCGTGGTGATCGTGTCGGGCTACCTGATCTACAAGGCGCCGGTGCTGTTCGCCGCCGCCATCGTCGTGGCGCCGGTCATTATCCTGATCCTCCAGTACGTGTCCCACAATATCAAGATGGTGCAGCGGCAGGCGGAAAACGTTCTTGCCGCGTACATGAATTCGCTCGAAGAGACCGTGAACGGCATGCGTACGGTCAAGATCTCCAACCAGGAACGGTTCGAGGAAAAGCGGCTCCTGGAAACCACGCGCGGCATCCGTGAATTGCAGATCAAGCTGCAGGCCGCACAGGCCACCGTCATGCCCGCCATCGACATCGCGTCCGCCTTTGCCTATGCGCTCGTGATCGGGTTCGGCGGCTACATGGCGATCAGTCCCGCCTATGACATCGACGGCGCGGCGATCATCACTTTCCTGATCGGGCTGGTAATGGTGTTCGACCCGATGCGGAACCTCGCCAAGTTCTTTACCCAGTTGCAGGCCAGCCTGATCCTGCTGGACGGGGTCAACAGCCTCAACCGTATCGACCCGCAGATCCGTAACCGCGAAGGCGCCACCGATACCTTCGACACGGGGGGCGAGATCGCCCTGCGCGACGTGACCTTCTCCTATGCGCCCGACTCCCCGCTGTTCGACGGGCTGGACATGTTGTTTCAGGCGCAGAAACGCACGGCCATCGTGGGCGCCACGGGATCGGGCAAGACCACGATCCTCAGCCTCATCAGCCGCCTTTACGAAATCCAGGGCGGCGCCATCACGATCAGCGGGACCGATATTCGCGATATCCGCATCGAAAGCCTGCGCGCTGCGTTCTCGGTCGTGGCGCAGGACATCGTGATCTTCAACGCATCCCTGTGGGAAAACATCCGCTATGTCCGCCCCGAAGCGACGGAGGCCGAGATCTGGCAGGCCGCCGAGGATGCCGAGATCGCGGATCTGATCCGCGCGCGGGGCGATACGCCGCTCGGTCCCAAGGGCGCGCAACTGTCGGGCGGGCAGAAGCAGCGGATCGCCATCGCGCGCGCCTTCCTGCGCAACGCACCGATCCTGCTGCTGGACGAGGCGACATCGGCGCTCGACCAGCGGACGGAGGAAAAGGTCAAGCGCGCCCTCGCCCGGCTGTCCGAGGGCAAGACCACGATCATCGTTGCGCACCGGCTGTCCGCCATTTCCGACGCCGACCGGATCTATGTGCTCGACCAGGGCAAGGTGGTGGAAACCGGCACCCACGCGGAACTCGTGGCGCTCGGCGGTCTGTACCACGGGATGTACACGACCCAGAAGGGCGCCTACGTCTAGCGCGACAGGTCGCGCAGCCACACCTGCATCGGTTTGTCCGTCTCCTCCGTGTCGCCGACGTCGCGCCATGCGAAGCGGGCCTCGGCCCCCGGCAGGGGCGCATAGCCGCGCTTGCGCCAGAACGGGTCAAGCGGACGGTAGTCGGCGGGGCGCATCGGGTGATCGTCGGGCCGCATGACCCCGCAGAAACAGGCATGACGCCGTCCCAGCTTGCGTGCATTCGCCTCCCGCGCGTCAAAGAACGCGTGACCGATCCCCTGCCCCCGATACTCTGCCAGCAGTACGGACTCGCCGAAGTAATAAACGTCGCGCGGGGCGATCCCCGCCGCCTTGAGCGGTGCCGCGAAGGCGTCCGCGTGGTCCTCCATCGGCGTGGCCGTGGCCGCGCCCACCAGCCGGTCCCCGTCCCACGCGCCGACGACCAGCGCCGCCGCGCTGTCGGCATATGGCGCGAGGTAGCGTTCCTCGTATTCCGTCGATCCTTCGTAGAGATACGGCCAGTCGCGGAACACGGTGATCCGCAGCACGGCAAGGTCTTGGAGATGCTTGCGTATCTGGGCGCGATCGAGCGGGGCAACGGTCACGGTCATCGGGCGGCTCCCTTCGGTTGACCGTCCGCATGTGCCATTGTGCAGGGCCGGAACTCAAGCCGCGCACCATGGAAATGAACCGTTCGGTTCAGACAAGCGTTGACCGGGCGCTGCACCGCCGCATATCAAGCGCTAACATGTAATTGCACCCCCGAGGCCCGAATGACATTTCCCAAGCTCCGCCGCGCTGCCGGCCGCCCCCTCCCGCGTGCCATCGCGATTCTCTCCGTGGCGGGCGGCATGGCCGCCGCGGCGCTGGTCGCACAGGAACCCGCACCTGATGGCAGCGCCGGCAGTGCGCTGCGCCCGGTGCGACTGATGACCGTCACGGAACCCGACACGGCGGTGACGCGTCAGTTCTACGGGCAGATCGTGGCGCGGCAGACGGTTGACCTGGCTTTCCAGGTCGGCGGGCAACTGGCAGAGCTTCCGGTGCGCAACGGGCAGTCGGTGGCCGAGGGCGATCTGCTGGCAAGGCTTGATCCCGTGCCGTTCGCGCGCGCGGTCGAGCGGGCAGAGCTGAACCTGCAACAGGCACAGCGCGAATTCGACCGGGTGCAGCGGCTGGCCGAATCCAACGTGGCGTCCGAAGCGCGCTTCGACGAGGCGCAGACGGCGCTCGATCTCGCCAAGGTGTCGCTTCGAGAGGCCCGCGACGCGCAGGACGACGCCACCCTGACCGCCGCCTTCGACGGGCTCGTGGCGCAGCGGCTGGTGGCGAATTTCACGACCGTGGCACAGGGTACGCCGGTTCTGCGGCTGCACGACATGTCGGAGCCGCGGGTGGAAATCGACGTGCCGGAACGGTTGTTCCAGCGCGGACAGGACGCGGACGGCCTGCATATCACAGCCGATTTCGGCCCGGAAAACCCGGAAGTGCCGCTGCGGCTGGCCGAGTTCACCGCCGAAACTCAGGGCGTTGCGCAAAGCTATACCGTCGATCTCGCGCTGCCGGCCGATGCGGGCTTCACGCCCCTTCCAGGCCGCACCACGACCGTCACCGTGAACCTGCCGTCGGGCGCGGACGCCACGCTGCGCGTGCCGATGACGGCACTGATTCACGATGCGGACCGGCGCACGCAGGTCATGGTGTTCGAACCCACCGGCGCCGATGACGGCACCGTCCGCCCGTTGACCGTGGAGATCGTCAGCCGCGAAGGGTCCGAGGTGGGCATCGCCCCCGGCGGCGATCTCGAACCGGGCATGGAAATCGTCGCTACCGGCGCGCATCTTCTGACCGAAGGGCAGCAGGTCCGCCGCTTCACCGGCTTCCGCGAGGTGCGTTGACATGGGCCGCATCGCCAGTTTTTCCATCGCAAGACCCATCTATACGTGGCTTCTGATCCTGTTCTGCATCCTCGGCGGGCTTTGGGGGTTCAATTCCGTGGGGCGGCTCGAAGACCCGGCCTTCACGATCAAGACGGCACTTGTGGTCACCGCCTATCCCGGCGCCACCGCCGACACCGTCGCCACGGAAATCAGCGAACCGCTGGAATCCGCGATACAGCAGATGGGCCAGATCGACACCATCTCGTCGCGCAACCGCGCGGGCGTGTCGGAAATCACTGTCGAGATCAAGACGACCTATGACGGCGATCAGTTGCCCCAGATCTGGGACGAGTTGCGCAACCGCGTGAACGACGCGGCGGGCGATCTGCCGAACGGCGCGCAGCCACCGATCGTGAACGACGATTTTGGCGACGTCTACGGGATCATCTATGCCGTGGCGGCCCCCGGCTTCAGCGACGCCGAGCGCCACGACATCGCCACTTTCCTGCGGCGCGAATTGCTCACCGTGCCCGGGGTCGCCGCCGTCCAGGTGGCGGGTCTGCCGGAAGAGGCGATTTTCGTCGAACCGCTGCGGCGGCAACTTCAGAATTCCGGCATCCCGCCCGGCGCGATCCTAGAAGCGATCCAGAACACGGACAGCCTGTCGAACGCGGGCACCGTGCGGGTGGGACCCCGCGCGGCGCAGATCGAGGCGCCACAGGGCTATGACACGGTGGACCGCATTGCCGGCCTGACCATCGGCGTGGGCGGCGAGATCCTCAACCTGTCCGATTTCGCCAGCGTCCGGCGGGCACGGGTCGAAGACCCCGGCCAGATCCTGCGTCACGACGGCGAGGAGGCCTTCACGCTGGGTATATCGGGCCTGAGTTCCGAGAACATCGTCGATGTGGGCCGGCGCGTCGATACCAAGCTGGCCGAGCTTGAAGACCAGATCCCGCTCGGGGTCACGCTGTCGCCCATCTATGAACAGCATGTCGTCGTGGACGAGGCGTCGAACGATTTTCTCGTTTCGCTCGCCATGTCGGTGGGCATCGTGATCGCGGTGCTGGCTCTTGCCATGGGCTGGCGCGCGTCCATCGTGGTGGGCGTGACGCTGCTGCTGACCGTGATCGCCACGTTCTTCTTCATGGCCGTCTTCGGGATCGAGATGGAGCGGATCAGCCTTGGCGCGCTCATCATCGCCATGGGGATGCTGGTGGACAATGCCATCGTGGTCGCCGAAGGCATGCAGGTGGAAATGCAGGGCGGCCAGAGCGCCACGGACGCCGCCGACGATGTGGCGGGCAAGACGCAGGTGCCGCTGCTGGGGGCGACGATCATCGGGATCATGGCCTTCGCGGGGATCGGGCTGTCGCCGGACGCGACGGGGGAATTCCTGTTCTCTCTCTTTGCCGTGATCGGGCTGTCGCTGCTGCTGTCGTGGCTGCTGGCGGTCACGGTCACGCCGCTGCTGGCTAGTTACCTGTTCCGGGTGGGCAGCGGCACGGACGGGCACGATGCCTATGGCGGCATCCTGTTCCGCGCCTATGCGGGCACCCTGCGCGCGGCGCTGCGGCTGCGCTGGCTGGTGGTGATCGGCCTGATCGGGATCACCGTCGCCTGCTTCGCGGCCTTCGGCAACGTCAAGCAGCAATTTTTCCCGAACTCGAACACGCCGATCTTCTATCTCGAATACCGCGCGGCACAGGGCACGACCATCGCGGCGACCGCCGAAGGGATGACCCCGATCGAGGACTGGCTTCTGGCGCGCGACGACGTGGCGGCGGTGACGACCACGGTTGGTCAAGGCATTTCGCGCTACATGCTGCCCTACAACCCCGAACAGCCGAACCCGGCCTACGGGCAGTTCATCATCCGTACCGACACCCGAGAGGCGATCCCGCCCCTGCGCGCCGATCTCGAACGGTTTCTCGCAGATAGCGTGACGGATGCCGAGGTGCGGGTGTCGCGCATCGTGTTCGGCCCCGGCGGCGGCGCGGATGTGGAGGCACGGTTCAACGGGCGCGACGCCGACGTTCTGCGCGCGCTGGCGGACGAGGCGGCGGCGATCTTCCGCACGGAACTCGACGCGCTCACCCATGTGCGCACCAACTGGCGCGAGCGGGAAATCACCGTGCAGCCGCGCTATGCCAGCGACCGGGCGCAGGCGCTTGGCGTCGCGCGCGAGGACCTGGCCGCAAGCCTGCTGCTGGCGACCGACGGGCTGCGGGCGGGCACCTACCAGGAGGGCGAGCGGCAGTTGCCGATCTTCATCCGCGCGCCCGAGATCGAACGCCGCCAGCCCGGCGCGCTTCTGGACCAGATCGTCTGGTCCGAGGCGGCGGGCGCTTATGTCCCCGTCAGCCAGGTGATCGACGGATTCGACGTGGCCGTGCGCGACACGCTGGTGCACCGCCGCGACCGGGCGCCGACCATCACCGTGCAGGCCAACGCCGCGAACGGCGTGACGCCCGCCGATGCGCTGGCCACGGTGCGGGCGCGGATCGAGGCGATGGACCTGCCCGTGGGCTACAGTCTTGAATGGGGCGGCGAGTACGAGAACTCCACCGAGGCACAGGCGAGCCTTGGCCAGCAATTGCCGCTGTCGCTGATCGTAATGGTGGTGATCTCGGTGCTGCTGTTCGGCAAGGTCCGCCAGCCGCTGGTGATCTGGCTGCTGGTGCCGATGTCGGTCAACGGCGTGGCACTGGGGCTTCTGGGCACCGGTCTGCCGTTTTCCTTTACGGCACTGCTCGGGCTTCTCAGCCTGTCGGGGATGCTCATCAAGAACGGCATCGTTCTGGTAGAGGAAATCGACCTGCGCCGCGCGGAAGGGGGCGATCCGGATGCGGCCATCGTCACCGCGTCGGTATCGCGCCTGCGGCCCGTGGTGCTGGCGGCGGCCACGACGATCCTTGGCATGATCCCGCTGCTGGGGGATGCGTTCTTCGCGTCCATGGCGGTGACGATCATGGGTGGCCTTGCCTTCGCCTCGGTGCTGACGCTGATCGCGGCGCCCGTGTTCTACCGGATATTCATTCCGGGCAAGGCACGGGCGCCGGCTGGTGCAATGACAGCCACGGCGCAGGCTGCCGCATGAGGGCATCCGCGAGACCATCTTGGGGCCTTTGCGGTAGATCAAGGCGGGGCGCGGCGGCCAGTCGATAGGCTGGCCGCGATCCGCTATATTGCAGCCGAAGGAGGCATCATGACCCGCACCGCCCTGACCACCGCGATCCTGACCACGCTAATGGCCGGACCGGCGCTTGCACAAGCCGATCTGCGCGAGGACGCGCTGTTCTACTTCAAGCCGCTCCCCTCGACCGTGCCGGCGGTCAGCGACAACCCGATCACGCCGGAAAAGATCGACCTGGGCCGCGCGCTGTTCTTCGATCCGCGTATGTCCGCGTCGGGCGTGTTCTCGTGCAATTCCTGCCACAACCTTGCCACCGGCGGCGACGACAACATGCCGACCTCGGTCGGGCATGGCTGGCAGACCGGCCCGCGCAATTCCCCCACGGTGCTGAATGCCGTGTTCAACAGCGCGCAGTTCTGGGACGGCCGCGCCGAGGATCTTGCCGAACAGGCCAAGGGCCCGGTGCAGGCCGGGGTCGAGATGGCCAACACGCCCGACAACGTGATCGCCACGCTCAATTCCATGCCCCAGTATCAGGAATGGTTCCGGGCGTCCTTTCCGGATGCGGCCGATCCCGTCACATTCGACAACTTCGCCAAGGCGATCGAGGCGTTCGAGGCGACGCTGATCACGCCGGCCCCGTTCGACGCGTGGCTCAACGGAAACGACACCGCGCTCACCGACCTTCAGAAGACGGGGCTGACGGCGTTCATCGACCAAGGCTGCGTGGCCTGTCATGCGGGCGTCAACCTTGGCGGCGAGGGGTATTTCCCCTTCGGCCTCGTGGAACGCCCGGGCGCGGACATCCTGCCGCCCGACGACAAGGGCCGGTTCATGGTCACGGAAACGGCGGACGATTCCTACGTGTTCCGCGCCGCCCCGCTGCGCAACGTGGAAATCACGGCGCCCTATTTCCATTCGGGCGTGGTCTGGTCACTGGAACAGGCGGTGGCGATCATGGGGGTGTCGCAGCTTGGTGCGGATCTGTCCGATGACGACGTGGTGGCCATCGCGGCCTTCCTGCGGTCGCTGACCGGCACAGTGCCCGAAGTCAGCTATCCGATCCTGCCGCCGGAAACCGCCACGACCCCGCGCCCGACCAGCGAGATCATGCGCCGCGACGGCTAATCCGCGCAACAGACCGCCGGGAAAACGGCCACCCGGGCCGCGCCAAGCAACAGGCGCGGCCCTTTTTCATCCCTGCCCTTGGAGATCACGCATTTTTTTGCCGACTTCCGCGAACGGGTGCTACTTTGTCGCGTGCGGTAACAGGAACGGATTTTCATCCATGATGCGTGTCTGGCAGAATTCATGAACGTTTTGCGGCAACTGGTGCTTGGTCTTCTGGCGCTTGGCGGCGCGATCGTGATCTGGGCGATCTACGTGCCATCCGCCGCGCCGCTGCTGGAGCGGGCCGGCGTCTATGCCGTGCTCGGGATCGATCCACCGGCGGAAGACGCGGGCGTATCCACGCGGCGCGGCGGCGGCGGTGCGACCCGTGTCGTCGCGGAAGAGACCGTGACCGGGCGCATCAATTCTCAGGTCGAAGCCATCGGGGATGCCCGCGCGATCCGGTCCGTGACCGTGCGCCCCGAAGAGACGGGGACGATCCGCACGCTCGCGGTGGCATCCGGAAGCTACGTGACCGAGGGCGCGCTGATCGCGCAACTCGATGACGAGGCGGAACGGATCGCGCTGGAGCGTGCGCAACTGATGGTGGACGAAGCCACGTCAGACCTGGCCCGCCTGCGGCAGCTCGAAGCTTCGGGCGCGGTGACGGCGGTGCAGTTGCGCGAGACCGAACTGGAGCGCCGCGCCGCAGCACTCGCGCTGCGGCAGGCGGAACTGGACGTGGAGCGCCGCCGCGTAACCGCCCCCATCGACGGCTGGGTTGGGCTGATCTCGGTGGAACAGGGCGACCGGATCACAGCGCAGGACGCCATCGCGGTCATCACCGACCGCGCCCAGATCCAGATCGAATTCCGGGTGCCCGAACGCCATGTCGCCCAGCTGGAGATCGGCACGCCGATCGACGTGGCGCCGCTGGCCGACCGCGACCGGGTGCTGCGCGGCGAGATCGTGGCGCTGGACAACCAGATCGACCGCGCCAGCCGCACCCTGCGCGTACAGGGCCGGATCGACAATTCCGAAGACCGGCTGCGGGACGGGCAAGCCTTCGCCGTCACGCTGACCTTTGAGGGCGACACGCTGCCGGGCGTGAACCCGCTGTCGGTGCAATGGTCGAGCGAGGGATCCTTCGTCTGGGCTGTGCGCGACGATGCCGCCGTCCGGGTTCCGGTCACAATCCGCCAGCGCAGCCGCGATCTCGTGCTGGTGGAGGGCGATCTGGCTGCGGGCGACCTCGTGGTGACCGAAGGCGTGCAGGCACTGCGCGACGGCGCGACCGTCGACGTGGTCCCCGACGCTGGCGACGAAACAGACACGACCGCCGCCGCCGATCACGGCCGCGCCATCTGACAGCCGCAAGGAGCCGGGCGATGAAACATGCCACCGCGGAACAGGTCGGCCAGAGCGGCGTGGCGCTGTTCGTGCGCCGTCCGATCCTCGCCTTCGTGCTCAGTGCGCTGATCGTGATCGCTGGGCTGGCCAGCCTGTCTGGCGTGGAGATCCGCGAACTGCCGAACGTGGATCGTCCGGTCATCACCGTGAACACGGACTTTCCCGGCGCCTCGCCGGAAACCGTGGACCAGGAAGTGACCGCCCGGATCGAGGGCGCGGTGGGCCGCGTCGCCGGCATCCAGACGATTTCGTCGACATCGCGCTTCGGCCGCAGCCGGGTGACGCTCGGATTTTCCGAGAGCGCGGATATCGACGTGGCCGCCACCGACACGCGCGACGCGGTGGCGCGCATCTCCAACAACCTGCCTGACGACGCGGAACAGCCGCGCATCGTCAAGGCGGATGCCGATGCGCAGGCGATCCTGCGCATCGCCGTGACCTCGCCAAGCCGCAGCCCGCAGGATCTGACGCAACTGGTGGAGGACCGCATATCGGACCGGCTGATTTCCATCGAAGGCGTGGCCGACCTGCAGATCTACGGCGACCGGCTGCCGATCTTCCGCGTCGATATCGACCTGATGGAACTGGCGAGCCGCGGGCTGACGCTCGCCGACCTGCGCACCGCCCTGCGCGACGTGGCGTTCGACGCGCCCGCAGGCGATCTCGAAGGCCAGCAATCCGCGATCAACGTCCGGACCACCGCCGCCGTCCGGACCCCCGCCGCGATCGAGGACCTGGTGGTGCGCGACAACGTGCGGCTGGGCGATGTGGCATCCGTCACGCTGGGGCCCGCGCCGAACGAAACGCTGTTGCGCGCCGACGGGGATACCGGTCTCGGGCTCGGGATCATCCGGCAAGCCACCAGCAACACGCTGGCGATCTCCACCGGTGTACGCGCCGCGGTGGAGGAACTGCGCGAAACCCTGCCCGCAGACGTGAACATCTTCGTCACGTCCGACGACGCGGTGTTCATCCGCGGCTCCATCGCCGAGGTGCTCAAGACACTCGGGCTGGCGGTCGCGATCGTGGTCGCGGTGATCTACGTCTTCCTGCGCGACGTGCGCGCCACGCTGATCCCCGCGCTGACCATGCCCGTGGCGCTGATCGGGACGCTGGCGGCGATCTACCTTGTCGGGTTCTCGGTCAACATCCTGACCCTGCTGGCGCTGGTGCTTGCCACAGGCATGGTCGTGGACGACGCAATCGTCGTACTGGAAAACATCGTGCGCCGCCGTTCGGAGGGCATGGGACCGCGCGCCGCCGCCGTGTTGGGCGCGCAGCAGGTGTTCTTCGCAGTCGTCACCACCACGGCGACCCTCGCCGCGGTCTTCGTGCCGCTGTCCTTCCTGCCCGGACAGGCGGGCGGGCTGTTCCGGGAATTCGGGTTCACGTTGGCGATGGCCGTCGCGCTGTCTTCGGTCGTCGCACTCACGCTCTGCCCGGTGCTGGCCGCAAAGATGCTGACCGCCGAAGGCACGGCGGACAAGGGCGGGCTGCTGGGCTGGATCGGTGCGCGGCTTGCGGCGCTCTACGCCGCCACCCTGCGCGTCGCCCTGAACAATGCCGCCGTGGTCGTGCTGGTCGCGGTGCTGTTCGCGGCCACGGCGGTCTTCATGGCCGGTGGGCTGCGCCAGGAACTGACCCCGCCTGAAGACCGCGCCATCGCGCTCATGCGCATCTCGGCCCCGGCGGGGGTCACGCTGGACCACACCGCCGCGAAGATGCGCGAGATCGAAACCGGCCTTCAGCCCCTGCGCGACAGCGGCGAGATCACGAGCCTGTTTTCCATCGCGGGCACCGGCGGATCGAATTCCAGCGGCTTCATGGTGATGCGGCTCGCCGACTGGGAAGACCGCGACCGCAGCCAGCAGGAGATCGTGGCCGATATCAACGCCGTCGCGCGCAGCACGGTCGGCGTGCGGGCCTTTGCCATCCAGCCCAATTCGCTGGGTATCCGCGGCGCGGGCCGCGGTCTGAGCTTCGCGATCACCGGCAACGACTACGGACAGCTTGCCGAGGTCGCCGAACAGATGGTCGCGCGGATGGAGGACAATCCCGGCTTCGGGCAGGTCCGGCTGGACTATGAAACCACCCAGCCGCAATTGTTCATCGAGATCGACCGCACCCGCGCGTCGGATCTCGGGATCGACATCACCGGCCTGTCCGACGCCCTGCGCGCGGTGCTGGACGGGCGGTCGGTGGGCACGCTGTTCATCGACGACACGAGCTATGACATCCAGATGCTGTCGACCACGAACCCGGTCAACGATCCCGGCGACCTCGAAAGCGTGTTCGTGCAGGCCAGCGACGGGCAGATGGTGCCGCTGTCCAGCTTCGTGCGGCTGGAGGAACGCGCCGTCGCCGCCGAACTGTCCCGCGAGGGGCAGAACCGCGCGGTAGAGATCACCGCCGGGCTGACGCCCGAGATGTCGCTGGGCGCTGCCCTGTCCGAGGCACGCGCGCTGGCCGATGACGTTCTGGCGCCCGAGAACCGCATCGTCCCGCTGGCCGAGGCCGCGACGCTGGACGAAACGGCATCGGGGCTGCTCCTGACCTTCGGTTTCGCCCTTCTGGTCGTGTTCCTCGTGCTGTCGGCGCAGTTCGAAAGCTTCATCTCGGCCATCGTGGTGATGGCGACCGTGCCGCTCGGGGTGGCCTGCGCGATCTTCGCGCTGGTGCTGACGGGGCTCAGCCTCAACATCTACAGCCAGATCGGGCTGGTGATGCTGATCGGGATCATGGCCAAGAACGGCATCCTGATCGTTGAATTCGCCAACCAGTTGCGCGACCGCGGCGCACCTGTCCGCGAGGCGATCGAGACTGCCAGCACCGTGCGCCTGCGCCCGGTGATGATGACCATGGTGTCCACCGTGCTGGGGGGCGTGCCGCTGATCCTGTCCTCGGGCGCGGGGGCCGAGGCGCGGGAGGCGCTGGGATGGGTCGTTGTGGGCGGCCTTGGCCTTGCGACGCTTTCCACGCTCTACCTGACGCCCGTGGCCTATCTTGCGCTCGCCGGCCTGTCCGCGCCCCGCGCCGCCGAGGAGGAGCGGCTTCGCCACGAACTGGACGCCGCCATCGGTGCAGGCAATGCGTGACGGTACGCGACCCGGTACGGCCGGGGCGCGCAGCGCTTGACCGGCGCACGCCCTTGGGGAACGCTGGTCGGCATGCGCGTCCTGCTTCCCCCCCTTCTTGCGCTCGTCACGGGTGCCGCGCTGCCCGCGCAGGCCAGTTGCCGGCTCGCGCTGGTTCTGGCGCTCGACGTATCGTCCTCGGTCGATCCCTACGAGGACCGGCTGCAACGCCGCGGTCTGGCCGCCGCCCTGATGGCAGAAGACGTGCAGGCTGCAATCCTCGCCGATCCGGATTTTCACGTGGCTTTGCATGTGTTCGAATGGTCGGGGCGCTACCAGCAGACCACGCTGCTCGAGTGGCGGCTTCTGCGCGGGCCTGCGGATATCGCCGACGCGGCGGCGGCGCTGGCCGAAAGCAACCGCGGCTACGCGAATTTTCCCACGGCACTGGGCTACGCGCTGGGGCATGCCGCGACCCAGCTTGACCGCGCACCCGCCTGCGAACGCCAGACCGTGGACGTGTCGGGCGATGGACGCAACAACGCGGGCTTCGGGCCGCAGACCGCCTATCGCCATTTCGATTTCGCCGATGTCACCGTGAACGGACTTGCCATCGGCGGGTCCGAGGATCACCTGCCCCATTACTACCAGACCGAGGTGATCCGGGGCCCCGGCGCCTTCGTCGAGATCGCTGCCGATTTCTTGGGGTTCCAGCGCGCGATGGAACGCAAGCTGATCCGCGAAACCTCCAGCCCACAGATCGGCGCACGCGACATCGCACCGACCCGGCGGGGCGGCTGATCCGGTCAGACCTGCAGCGGCTCGGCGCCGTAATCGTCCAGCCGGTCACGCAGGAAGGAATAGGTCTTCCGCGCCTCGACCAGTGTCGCGTGGTCGAGCGTCAGCAGCCGAAATTCCTCGGCGTGGGCGTCGAACACCGTGGGGTGCGTGTCGGCATCCACCCAAGGCGGGCAGAAGATGGAGTTGCCGTATTCCGCGCCCGCCCGGTTGAGCGAGACGACGAAGCACTGGTTTTCCAGCGCGCGGGTGAGGACGAACGGATGCCATGTGTGAAAGCTCGGGTCGCGGAAATAGGCCCCGCAATGGAGGATCACGTCAGCCCCGCGACCCAGCACCAGCCTGCGCGCCAGTTCCGGGATCCGGATATCGTAGCAGATGATCGGGGCCAGCCGGAATCCTGCCACGTCGAAGGTCAGCAGGTGATCGCCCCGGTGGAAATATTCCTTTTCCATCGACGCGCCATATTGCGCTAGATGCACCTTGTCATAGTGGCCCAGCAGCCCGCCATCGGGGCCGATCACCGCTTGGCAGATGCGCGGGCCGTCCGGCGCGGCGCGCGGAAAGCCGTGCACCACGTGGACCCCGTGCGTGCGGGCCAGCGCCGACCATGTGGCATGGGACGGGCCGTCCAGCGGTTCGGCCAGCGCGCCAAGCCGGTCGAAACTGGCGCGGCTGTAATCGATGCTCGACAGTTCGGGCAGCACGACGATATCCGCCCCGCCCGCGGCGCGCAGCGCGCGGTCCACCCGTGCCGCAGCGTCCGCCAGATGGGCGTCCCGTTCGACCACGGTCGTCATGGGCGGCACGGCGATCTGGCAGGCCAGCAGCCGCAACGCGGCGGTCATGTGTCCGTGCCCACCGGGATCGCCGCGGCCAGCACATCGGCCCCGAAGCGCACCGGGTCGGTGACCGGCAGGCCCGTCTCCACCGCCGCCACGTCGATGGCCGCGCGCGCGTCGGCATCGGACAGCCGCGCGGTGTTGAGCGCAATGCCCACCACGCGCGCCGGCGTCAGCGCGCCTGCGGCCACCGCCACGGCCTCGTTCAGCGCGATCACGTCGCGCAGGGGCGGCACGCGCACATGGTCGAGCGTGTCGAGCGTTCCCATCCCCGCGCGGTGGCACAGCACCATCGCATTGCAGCAGCTGCCGCGCATCAGCGGCAGGGTCGCCGTGCTGCCCGGATGCAGGAGCGACCCCTGCCCTTCGATCACCGCGACCGGGTGCGCCGCGGCCTCCAGCACCATGCGTTCGACGTAGCCCGCCGCGTGGTCCACCCGTATAGCATCCAGCGGGATACCGTCCCCGGTGATGGCGATGCCGGTCTGCCCGGTGGCGAGGAACGCGGCATCCACGCCACGCGCGCGGAGGCTGCGGTGCAGTTCCAGTCCCGCGGTCATCTTGCCCACCGCCATGTCCGTGCCGACCATCAGCACGCGCGTGTTGGGCAGCGCAGCGGCGCGGGCCATGGCGATGGGCGGGGCATCGGCCTGGGGCACGCGGATGTCCCAGACAAACTGCCCCGGCGCCAGAGCACCGCCAAGGACCGGTTCCAGCCGATCATGCATCCCGTTCACGACGCTCAGCCCCGCCGCGATGGCCGCGCGCAGCATGTCCATCCATTCGGGCGGCACACGCCCGCCCGATGGCGCGGTGCCCAGCACCAAGACCTGCGCCCCGCGCGCGATGGCATCGTCGAGACCGCCAAGGATCGGCACGTCGCTGTCAAGCGGGCAAAGATCGCGCACCGTCTTCCCGGATTGCGTGCTGTCGATGACGCCCACAACGGGGTTGCGCCCGTACCGCAGGATACCCTCGGCCATCTTGGCGTTGATCAGGCCCATGGTCGCTTCGGCATAAAGGGCGATGGGCAGGGTTGGGTCAAGCATCGTTGAGCACGCCTCCGTGGCCGGGCAGGTCGGCGGGCAGGGTCACGCCATCCGCGAAGGGGGCGCCCGTCGCGGGGTCCGGGTCGAGATTGAGATGGCTGTCAAGGTCGATGTAATCGAAGAGCGCGCCCAGCGACGCGCCAGCCGCGATGGACACCGAACTTTCGCCCATGCAGCCGATCATGGTCTTCAGCCCGTGGGCGCGGGCGGTGGCCACGATCCGCAGCGCCTCGGTCACGCCGCCGCATTTCATCAGCTTCAGGTTCACGCCATCGACGCAAGTTGCAAGTCGCGGCACATCCGCCGCCATCCGGCAGCTTTCATCGGCGAAGATCGGCAGGGCCCGGTCGCGGAACAGCCCGGGCAGCTGGTCCTCGGCCCCCATCACCAGCGGCTGTTCGATGTATTCGACACTGCGCGCGGCGAGCCAGCCCATCATGTGGCGCGCGTCCGCAAGCGACCAGCCGCCATTGGCATCGACCCGCAGGACCGCGCCGGATCCTGTCGCCGCCTCCAGCACCGCGGCGAACATCGCCTTGTCGGCCTCGATGCCGTCCGTGCTGCCCAGCTTGATCTTGAGCGCCCGCGCGCCGCGCGCCAGAAGCAACAGCACCCGGTCGCGCACCACGTCCGGCGGGTTGATCCCCACGGTCACCGAACTGACCACCCCGCGCCGGGCAAGGCCCAGGAGCCGGTAGAGCGGCATGCCCGCCTTCTTCGCCGTCAGGTCCCACAGCGCCATGTCGAGCGCCGCCAGCGCGCAAGGCGCCACGTCTGCCGCGCGCGCCCGCGCCCAGATGTCGTGGATAGACCCGGTCAGGGCGTCGCCACAGAAACCCGCCAGCATCGCCTGCCCTTCGGCCACCGTGGCAGCCCCTTCGGTGGCACCCGGTGCCATCTCGCCCCAGCCGGTCGTGCCGTCCTCGGTCACCGACACGAACAGGTTGTCGCCGCCCGCGATCTCACCGCGCGAGATGCGCAGGGGGAAGCGTTTCTTCAGATAGATCGTGCGAAAATCGACCTTCATGCCGCGCCCTCCTCCACACCCGACAGGAACGCGGTCAGGTTGTCCCCCAGCGCGTCGGAGACATACCCGCCCTCCTGCACCATCAGAAGCGGGCGGCCCAGCCCCGCGATGGCGGCGGCCATGGAGCGAAAGCCGTCGGTGGTGACCGCCAGCCCCTGGAACGGGTCGTCCACATGGGCGTCGAGCCCGAGCGCTACTACGACCACATCCGCCCCGAAGGCGTCGATCCGGTCGAGCGCCACCGAAAGCGCCGCCATGAACCTCGCGTCGTCCGTGCCGCGCGCCAGCGGCAGGTTCAGGTTCGCCCCCAGCCCCGGGCCTTCGCCCCGTTCCTGCGCGTGCCCCCAGAAAAACGGGTAGAAGCGCGCGGGATCGGCATGGATCGACACGGTGAGCACGTCGGCGCGGGCGTAGAATATCCCCTGCGTGCCGTTGCCGTGGTGCACGTCGACGTCGAGGATCGCGGGGCGCAGACCGCGGGCGCGCAGCGCCTCCGCCGCGATGGCGGAATTGTTCAGAAAACAGAACCCCCCCGCCAGATCGGCGAAGGCATGGTGCCCCGGCGGGCGGCACAGCGCATAGACCGCGCGCGCCCCATCCGCCACATCCGCCGCGCCCGACAGCGCCGTCTGCGCGGACCAGTAGGCCGACCCCCACGTTTGCGCACCGATGGGGCACGCCGTGTCCGCCTGGTGCCAGCCCGCCTGCCCCACCGCGGATTTCGGGTAGCCGTCGGTGCGGCGCGCGGGGTGCACGTTCGGGATCACCTCTTCCCCCGCGCCGTCCATCCGCTGCCAGCGGGCGTGGATACTGCGCAGGAAGGCGATGTATTCCGCCGTGTGGATCGCCGCGACGGGGCCGAGCCCATGGTCGCGCGGGTCGGCGAAGGTTACCCCCGCGGCCTTTGCCCCCGCGCGCAGGATACCGATGCGGGCGGGCACCTCCCGGTTGGGGATCTGCGCGCCGTTGGCCATGGCGTAGTGCGGGTCGTGCGCGCCCTGCCGGGCGTCGAGATAGGCTTTCATCATGTCTCCGTCATCAGCGCCATGAAGGACGCGGCATCGAGTGTGGCGGCGGGTTCGCCCGGATGCAGGTCGAACCCCAGCGCGCGATAGAATTCCTGCGCGGCGGCATTGTCGGCATAGACCGTCAGCCGCAGCATCCGTGCGCCCCAGGCCTCCATCCCGTCGCGGGCGGCGCGTTCCAGCAAACTCCGGCCCAGCCCCTGCCCGCGCGCGCCGCGCGACACCCACAGGTCGGACACATGGGTGACGGCCCCGCCCATCACCGTGCTGAATTGCGGGTTGGCCATCACGATGCCCAGCGGCGCGCCATCGGCGGCGCTGGCCAGATGCGCCCGCGCAAACCGGGCCGGGCCGAACAGCGCCGCCGCCAGCGTGCCCGGCGTGGCGCGGAACGGATCGCCCAGATCCGCCGCCAGTGCCCGCAGCGCGGCCAGCACCGCAGCACCATCGGTCGCCTGCGCGCGGCGGATCGTGACGTCAGAACCCGACATGCGCCGCCCCCTTCAGGCCGAGCATGCGCCGCACCTCTGCGGGCGTGGCGATGGGACGCCCCAGCCCTTCGACGATCTCGCGGATGCGGGCGACCTGTTCAGCGTTGGACCGCGACAGCACTCCGCGCGCGGCGTACAGGTTGTCCTCCAGCCCCACGCGGACATGGCCGCCCATCGCCGCCGCCATCGTCGCCATGGGGATCTGGTGCCGCCCCGCCGCCAGGACCGAAAACCTGTAGTCATCGCCGAAATAGCGATCCGCCAGCCGCACCATGTGCGTGAGGTTCTCGGGCAGCGCGGCCATCCCGCCCAGCACACCGAACACGAACTGGATGAAGAGCGGCGCCGCCACCAGCCCACGGTCCATGAGATGCCGCAGCATGGTCAGATGCCCCGAGTCGTAACATTCGAACTCGAAGCGCGCGCCGCGTTGTGACCCCATCCGGTCCAGCACGGCGGCGATATCTCGGGGGGTATTCTTGAACACCAGATCGTCGGAGTTTTCGAGAAACGGCTTTTCCCAGTCGAACCGCCATGGCCCGTCGCGCGCAGCCATGGGATAGAGCGCGAAATTCATCGTGCCGAGGTTCAGGGAACACATTTCCGGCGATGCGGCCTCCGGCCCCTCCAGCCGCTGGTCGAGGGTCATGACCGCACTGCCCCCGGTGGACAGGTTCACCACCGCGTCGCAGCCCGCCCGGATCTGCGGCAGGAAGCCCATGAAATCCGCCGCGCGCGCCGATGGCCGCCCGTCATCGGGATTTCGCGCGTGCAGGTGCAGGATCGCCGCCCCGGCCTGCGCCGCATCGATCGCCTGTGCCGCGATGTCGGCGGGCCGCCACGGCAGCGCGTCGGACATGGACGGCGTGTGGATCGACCCGGTGATCGCGCAGGTGATGATGACCGGGTCGCTCATAACCCGGCCTCGGCAACGAAAGCGTCGAGCGCGCCGGTCAGCTTCTCCATGATCTCGTCGATCTGCGCTTCGGTCACGATCATCGGTGGCGCGACGAGGAAATGATCCCCCGCATGCCCGCCCCGCGACCGGCGTGCATAGATGATCAGCCCCGCGTCATAGGCGATCTCCACCAGCCGGTCGTAGGCATTGAGACCCGGGGGCAGCGGCGCGCGGGTGGCGCGGTCCGACACCAGCTCGAACGCCTGCAACAGCCCCATGCCGCGCACGTCGCCGATGATGGGGTGGCGCTGCATCAGCCCGCGCAGGCCTGCGGCCAGCCGGTCGCCCATGGCCACGGCATTTTCCATCATCCCCTGCCGCTCGATCTCGTCCAGCACGGCCAGCCCCGCGGCGCAGGCCAGCGGGTTGCCGGCATAGGTGAAACCGTGCAGGTAGCTGCCGTGGTCCAGCACCGTGTCCACGATGGCGTCAGAGGCGATCAGCGCGCCGAGCGGCATGTAGCCCGACCCGAACCCCTTGGAGATCGTGACCATGTCAGGCACCACGCCCCAGTGATCGGCGGCGAGGAACCGCCCCGTGCGCCCGCCGCCGGAGATAACCTCATCATGGATCAGCAGAACCCCGTAGCGGTCGCAGATCTCGCGGATGCGCGGCATGTAGCCCGCGGGCGGCACCAGCGCGCCGGTGGACGCCCCGCCGACGGGTTCGACGATGAAGGCGAGCACCGTTTCCGGCCCTTCCTCGAGGATCTTCGCCTCCAGCCTGTCGGCATAGTGGTGGCCCGTGGCGGGATCGTCCGGGTCCAGCCCGTCGAGCCACGCGCGCGGCGCGGGCACCTTCGGCATCTGCGCCATCATCGGCGCGTAGGGCGCGGTCATGGTTGCATAGCCCGTCACCGACAGCGCGCCCAGCGTGCAGCCGTGATAGGCCGGGAAGCGGGAAATCACCTTCCACCGCTGCGCCTGCCCGATGGCAAGCGTATGGCTGCGCGCCAGCTTCATGGCGCTTTCCACCGCCTCGGACCCGCCCGACACGAAGAACACCCGGTTGAGGTCTCCCGGCGCGATCACGGCCAACCGGGCGGCCAGCCGTTCCGAGGGTTCGGTTTCAAAATGCAGCCGGTAGCCGAAGGTCGCCACGTCCATCTGCGCGCGCATCGCGGCGAGCACGGCGGGGTTGGAATGGCCGATATTGCACACCATCGCCCCGGAGGACCCGTCGAGATAGCGCTTGCCCGACACGTCCCAGATATACACGCCCTCGGCGCGCGCGAGTTGCGGGCGGCGCCGCCGCGTGCCGGTGAACAGATGCGTCGGTTCCTGTTCTTCCGGCATCACGCCACCCAGAACGCCTTTTCCAGATCGGTGAAGTCGCGCGCCGGGCCTTCGAACTTGTTGCGGCCCAGCTCGAGCACATAGACATGGTCGGCGATCTTCAGCGCCTGCCGGATTTCCTGGTCCACCAGAAGGATCGTCAGCCCGTCGTCGCGCAGGTCGGTGAGCATCTCGTAGACTTCTTCGGCCAGCATCTTGGACAATCCGGCCGTCGGTTCGTCTACCAGCAGCATTTTTGGGTCGGACATCAGCGTGCGGCCGATTTCCACCATGCGCTGCTGGCCGCCCGAAAGCTCACCCGTGGCCTGGCGGCGCTTGTCACGCAGCGCGGGGAAACGGGCGTAATTCGCCTCGATCTTGCGGCGGATCTGGGCGCGGTCGCGGCGGAAGGTCCATGCGCCAAGCTCGAGGTTCTCCTCCACCGTCATGTCCTTGAAAACGCCCGGCTGCTGCGGGATATAGGCCAGCCCGACGTCGATCTTGCGGTGCGGCGGCAGGTCGATGATGCTACGCCCGTTCAGCACCACGTCGCCCTTGTTGGGGGCGAGGAAACCGAACGCGGCCTTGAGGGCAGTGGACTTGCCCACCCCGTTCGCACCAAGGATCGTGGTGATCTGTCCCCGCCGCGCGGTGATGTGCAGGTCCGACAGGATGTTGAGATCGCGGTAATAGCCCACGGACAGGTCGCGCAGTTCCAGAACGGGTTCGCTCATGCCTCCACCCCTTCTTCGCGGCCCAGATAAGCCTCGATCACCGCGGGGTCGTTCTTTACGTCCTCGGGCCGTCCGTCCGCGATGAGGTCGCCGAAATTCAGCACCAGAAGCCGCTCCGACAGCGCGAATATCGCATCCATCTGGTGGGAGATCAGGATGATCGCCTTCCCTTCGGCCTTCATGCGGCGGATCGTGGCGTAGATCACCTCCATCAACTTGGGATGCACGCCCGCGAAGGGCTCGTCGAGGATGATGACATCCGGGTCCAGCATCAGGAGCCGCCCCAGTTCCAGCAGTTTCTGCTGCCCGCCCGACAGCGCCTGCGCGTATTCGTTGCGCAGATGGTCGATGGTGAGGAATTCGAGCACCTCGGTCGCGCGACGGGTCAGCGCCTTTCCCTGCCCCATGTGCCCCAGCGCCAGCGCGGGCACGTAAAGGTTTTCCAGCACGGTCATGCGCCGGAACGACCGCGTGACCTGGAAGGTGCGGCCAAGCCCCGCGCGCGCCACCATGTAGGGGTCCAACTGGTCGATGCGTTTGCCGTTCAGGTAAACCGTGCCGCTGGATGGCTTGATCGCGCCGTCGAGAATGTTGGTCATCGTGGTCTTGCCCGCGCCGTTCGGCCCCAGCACGCCGATCAGTTCCGGCCCGTCGATGGCGAAGTTGACGCCTTTCAGCACGTGATGCCCGCCGAAGAACTTGTGCAGGTTCGTGACTTTCAACTGGATCATGCCGTGCCCCCCGCCTTGCGCTTGGCCACGGTTTCCTCGGCCACGCCGATGCGGCCGAACCACACGATGACGGGTGCGATCAGCCCGTTGCGGAAGAACCGCAGGGTGACCATCAGAAGCACCCCGAAGAACACGAGCCGCCAGACGGTCATATCCACCTCGATCCCGCCGATGGTGAAGGACGTGCGCAGGGTTTCCAGCAGCACCTGCAGGAAGATCGCACCGATGGCGGCGGCCACGAAGTTTTCCACCCCGCCGATCACGGCCATGGCGACCACGAGCGACATCTGCAACAGGAACAGCAGGTTCGGCGTGACGATCTGGACGTAATGGGCCTGCACCGCACCCGCCGCCGCCGCCATCGCCGTGGTGATCGTGAAGACGAATACCTTGTAGCGGGTCGTGTTGACGCCAAGCGCGGCCGCGGCCTCCTGATCCTCGCGCAGCGCCCGCACGAACAGGCCGAAGCGCGAGCGCGCAAGCCATGTCAGGATGCCAAGGCACAGCAAGAGCAGCCCGAACATGACGTAATAGGGCGGGATCTTGTCGGTGCGCGAGAAATCCGTGCCGAGGATCGTCACGCCGCTGTCGAAGAGCGCGGGCAGTTCCAACCCCGCCTGTCCGCGCGTGATGTCGATCTCGGCCGAGATCACCGCCTTGACGATTTCCGAGAACCCCAGCGTGAAGAGCGCAAGATACGCCGCCCGCAGCCGCAGCACCAGCAGCCCCACCAGCAGCCCGGCGACCCCGCCCGCGATCGTGCCCAGCACGATCCCGAGCCAGACCGGCATCGGGGTCACGCGCACGCTGCCCTCCCACGCGTCCATCGCCTGTTGCAAACAGTCCTGTTCCAGCGTGGAGGACGTGACGCCGATGGCGTTCTTGATCACGAGCCAGTTGTCGAAGAACGGGAATTCGGTGCAGATCCCCGTGGGCTCAGTGGCGATCACGAAGTAATGGCAGAAGAGCGCCGTGCCATAGGCGCCGATCCCCATGAAGGCCATGTGCCCGAAGCTGAACTGCCCCGCATAGCCCGCCAGCATCGACCAGCTCGACGCGAGGATCGCGTAGAAGAAGCCGGTGATGAGCACATGCATGACATAGTCGTAATTGGCCCCCGTGTAGACCAGCGGGAAGGCCGCGAAGAACGCCACGAGCATCAGGCCAAGAAGGGCGGGAACCTGTTTCATGTCAGCCCCCCTGCCCGTGCGCGCCGGATGCGAAGCGCCGCCCGCACAGCCCCGAGGGCCGCAGCAGCAACGTCAGCGTCAGCACGATCATGCCATAGGCCGGGATGTAGGAAGCCGCCTTTTGCGCATCGGGCAAGCAGCCGGTGCCAGCGGCCTCCACCAGCCCCACGAGGATACCGCCCACGAAGGCGCCGGGCAGCGAGCCGAGCCCGCCCAGCACCACGATCACGAAGGACCGCATCGCCGGTATCGCGCCCACCTGCGGCAGCCACGAGAACGCCTGCACCAGCAGCGCGCCGGCCAGCGCCGCGATCATGCCCCCCAGCGCGAAGGCCAGCATGTTCATGCGGTTCGGGTCGATCCCCGCGATGGCTGCCGCGTCCCGGTCCTGGCTGACCGCGCGCAGCGCCTTGCCGGTCCATGTCCGGTGCAGCAGGTACAGAAGCGCCAGCAGCACCACGATGCAGGTGATCGCGGCGGTGAAGCGGGGGTTGGAGATGGAGATCGTGTCGAACAGCGTCAGGTTCCCGCGGCTGGCGGATATCCAGTGCGGATCCGCGTTCTCGGGCCAGCGGATGCGCGGGAAATCGACATAGCGCTGCACCTTGACCGGCGACGCGCCATGCATCGCCTGCACGAAATACTGCAGCGTGAACGCCAGCCCGAAGGTCGCGAGGATGCCGTATTCAACGGGCCGGTCCACCTTGCCGCGATACATCGGTGTCAACATCAGCCGTTCGAACACAGCACCCACGACAAAGGCGATGGCGCAGGCGCCGAGCACGCCGAGCATGGGGTTAAGCCCCGGCACCCAGATGACGGTAATGTAATAGACCAGCATCCCGCCGATCATGTAGAATTCGCCATGCGCGAAGCTGACCACGCCGAGGATGGAAAAGATCAGCGTCAGCCCCAGCGCCATGAAGCCGTAGATGATCCCGATGATGAGCCCGTTGCTGATCTGGCTGGCGACGAAACGGCCATTGGCGACGCAGTTGTTCTGCGGGTCGGCAAAGGCGAAGGCGGCGGCGATCAGCACCACGGCGAGAATGCCCAGAACGGTCGTCAGCCGCGGTGTCAGCGCGGGCGTGCGCAGCCACAGGTAGCCGACGCCGACGGGCCCCAGCGCCGCGCCGGACATGGCCCCCGCGAAACTGACATTCGAGGTGTCGAGATCGCGGGCCATGTAGCGGCGGTTCAGCGCCACGCTGCCAAGCACGCCCCAGGCGATCATCCATAGAATGACGCCCCAGAAATAGATCGGTGTTTCCAATGGTCGGCTTCCCTGCGGCGGCGTGCGTGGTGGCGCGGCGTGCGGCGGGCCGGGGCGCGGACGGCCCCGGCCTTGCCGTTCATTCGTTCACGAGGACCGGTTCGGCCGTCTTGTAGGCGTCGGGAAACACGATCGCCGCGTCGGTCGAGGATTGCCCCTCTTCCTGGTACTGGATCATCGTCAGCGCCGGGTCGGGCCACTGGTGCCACCATTCGTCGCCGCGCCCGTCCTCGGACGGGTCCTTCGCGCTGCCATAGGGGAAGTAGATCGTGCCCAGCGTGCCCTCGTGCTCGATGTTCTCGAGTGCTGCCACGATGGCGTCGCCATCGGTGGACCCGGCTTCGGCGATGGCCTGCACGAGAATGGCAATGGAATCATACGCCTCCATCGCGTAGCTTTCCACGTCGGACTTGCCGGTCATTTCCTTGTATGCGGCGGCGAAGGCCCGGCCCTTGTCGGTGAACTCGCTCTCCGGCACGCCGATGCGCTGCACGAAGGCGTATTGCCCGTCCGGCACGTTGGTCCAGTAAGCGCCGGATTCCAGCGCGTCCTGACCGGTCACGAAGGGGATGTCGAGCGGCCCGATGCCGGCATCCGCCGCCTGCTGGGTAAAGTTGTAGGCCGCTTCCCCGGTCACCAGCGTGATGATCATGTCGGGGTCTTCCGCGATGATCCTCTGCACGATGCCCGCATAATCCTGCGTGCCGATATCGACGGAAAAGATCACGCTTTCGACGTCGCCGGTGGCCAGCCCGCGCGCCGTTTCCTCGGATGCGGGGATGCCGTAATCGGTGTTCTCGGTCAGGATCGCGACCTTCTCGATCCCCGGCAGGGTCAGCGCGAACTGCCAGATCGTGGCCGACGCCCAGGACGACAGGGGCGCGATGCGGAAGATGTATTTCTGCTTGTCGCCGGTGATCGTGTCGTTCCACGTCTCGGCGAAGACGACCGGAATGCCCCGCGCATCGGCCACGTCCTTGGACGCCACGCCGACCGAGCTGTGATAACCGCCGCCGACCGCGACAACACCGTCCTGCGTGATGAGCCGTTCCATGACGGCCACGGCGCGTTCCGGCAGCCCTTCGCTGTCACCGATCACCACCTCGATGTCGCAGCCCAGCACGCCGCCGGCAGCGTTGATGTCGGCCTCGGCGATCATCATGGCGTCGCGCATCGCCTCGCCGCCAACGACCGTGCCCGGCGCCGACAGGGGCGCCAGCGCGCCGATCTTGATGGGGCAGTCCTGCGCCAGTGCCGCGCCTGCCATCAGCCCGAGCGCACCTGCCGATCCCAGCAGCACGCGCCATGCATGTCCTTGCGTCATTCCCGTGTCTCTCCTTGTTGGTGTTCCGGCCGGTGCCGGGGGGTTCCGCCGGGGCGTGCGGGACCGGTGCAACCGGTGGGGCCGGGCGGCCACGCACCTGCTTGCCAAACCTCGACATGTCCCTGTGCCCCCTTGCGGCCTGTTTTCCTTGTCGCCTCTTGCCGGGTCAGCCTGCGGTGCGACGCGAAACCTGTCTTTCGCCCATCGGCCATAATCGTCATAAATCGGACATAACCGCCGCCCGAATTGGAGTATCCCATGCCGCTGCCGTCCGATGCGTCCGGTCCCGGTTCCGAAGTCGCACAGGATTTCGCCAAAGCGCCGCTTGCAGTGGCGATCCTGCTCTGGCCGTCCTTTCCGCTGATGTCGCTGGCGGGGCTGGTGGAAAGCCTGCGCCACGCGGCGGATCACGGCGACGCGTCGCAGCCGCGCTATGCCCGCTGGGACATCCTCGGGGCGCATCCGGCGCGCATCGTGTCAAGCTGCGGGATCGCCGTGGACACGACCGCGCCCTATGGCCATCCGCGCGGTTATGACCATCTCTTCGTGATCGGCGGGCTTCTGCGCGACATGGACCGCGCGCCGCGCGCCCATCGCGACTGGTTGCGCGCCGCGGATCGGGCGGGGCTTCCCGTCACGGGCGTCTGCACGGGCAGCTTCGTGCTGGCCGCCGAAGGGCTGCTCGACGGGCGTGCCGCCTGCGTGCATCCCTATCACGAGAAGGATTTCGCCACAGCCTTTCCCCGGCACCGCATGGTGTTGAACCGCGATTTCGACAGCGACGGGCGGATCACCACGGTGATCGGTGGCGTGTCGATCCTGCCGCTCATGACCCGGATCATCAGCGCGCATCTGGGGCCTGACCGGGCGGCGAAGACGGTTCACCAGATGACCCATCCCGGTGCCGACCCGTCGGGCCCGCCGCAGCCCGTGCCGCTGTCGCGGGAGGTCGAGATCACGGACGCCCGCATCCAGAAGGCGCTCGTGATGCTGGAGGCGGAGGCGACGCGCAATCCCGGCATCGCGGACCTCGCCCGGTCGCTGGGGCTGAGCGAGCGGCATTTCCTGCGGCTTTTCAAGGCACAGGTCGGACGCGCGCCCAAGGATTACCTGATCGACATGAAGCTGCGCGCGGCGGTCTGGATGCTGCGCAACACCACGCGGTCGGTGACCGCCGTCGCCTATGCGGCGGGGTTTTCCAGCGGCGCGAATCTTGCCGATCATTGCCGGAAACGGCTGCACGCGGCACCGTCGCAGATCCGCCGGGCACGGGCGATGCAGGGCGCGTGATCCGCTGCAGGGCGCGACGCGCGTGCTCCGGCATGCCCCGATCCGAATACAAGGGCTTCCTGCCGCTGGCCTGTCAGGTCTTCATGCGGGAAAGCGGTCCCGCGTGCGGTTGGCGAACCAGACCAGCGACAGCATGACCGGTACTTCCACCAGCACCCCCACGACCGTGACCAGTGCCGCACCCGAATTCAGGCCGAACAGGCCGATCGCGACCGCCACCGCCAGTTCGAAGAAGTTCGACGTGCCGATCAGCGCGCAGGGGGCGGCCACGTTGTGGGGCACGCCCCATTTCCACGCCGCGCCATAGGCGAGCGCGAAGATCCCGTAGGACTGGATCAGGATCGGCGTCGCCAGCAGCAGGATCAGCACGGGGTTGGCGAGGATCACGCCGCCCTGGAACCCGAACAGCAGCACCACCGTCAGCAGCAGCCCCAGCACCGACGCGGGCTTGATCCGCGCGGTGAAGGCGTCGACCGCTGCGGCGCCGCCCCGTGACATCAGGCGCGCACGGGTGGCGACCCCTGCGGCCAGCGGCAGCACGACGTAAAGCACGACCGACAGCACCAGCGTTTCCCACGGCACCGCGAGGTCGGTGACACCCAGCAAAAGCGCAACGATGGGCGCGAAAGCGAAGACCATGATGATATCGTTCAGGGAAACCTGCACCAACGTGTAGTTCGGATCGCCCTTGGTCAGTTGCGACCAGACGAACACCATCGCCGTGCAGGGCGCGGCCCCCAGCAGTATCAGCCCCGCGATGTATTGCCCGGCATCGGCGGGGTCGATCAGCCCGGCGAACACATGCTCGAAGAACAGAACGCCAAGGGCGGCCATGGTGAAGGGCTTGATCAGCCAGTTCACGACCACGGTGATGACCAATCCCTTGGGCCGCGCGCCTACGCCTTTCAGCGCACCCAGATCCACGGCCACCATCATCGGATAGACCATGGCCCAGATCAGCACCGCGACGACGAGGTTGACGGACGCGTATTCGAGGTCCGCCAGCACTCCGAACAGCCCCGGCAGAAGCGCCGCCAGCACGATGCCGGTGATGATGCACAGAAGAACCCAGAGCGAAAGATAACGTTCGAAAAGCGACATGGGCGATCCCGTATCCGCGGTGGTTGGCACGACCCCGGTTTCGGCCGGTCGCACGGTGGCTGTCCTCGGTCCCGCTACAGGCATCACGCGCCGGTCGCAACATGGGCGCGACCACCTGCGGTCGCGCGGTATCGTTCCGAGTTGCCAACGAGCGCCATGGCCCGGACACAGCCATTGCCAAAAATGTCCGAACGGACCTGTCCGATCTTCAAGGCTTTTCGAAAGACCGCATGCGCGCAATGCTGGGGCGACATACCTCTTGCAGGAGCCCACATGCCCGCTTCGTATTACGCCCCCCGTGGCGGCCATCCCGGCCAGGACCAGTTGCTGACCGACCGCGCGGTCTTCACGGATGCCTATGCCGTCATCCCCCGCGGCACGATGCGCGACATCGTCACCAGTTTCCTGCCCGGCTGGACCGACACGCGGCTCTGGGTGCTGGCGCGCCCCCTGTCGGGTTTCGCCGAGACGTTCTCGCAATACATCATGGAGGTCGCGCCCGGCGGCGGGTCGGACCATCCGGAGACCGATCCGGGGGCACAGGGCGTGCTCTTCGTGGTCGAAGGGTCGGCGGACCTGACCGTCGCGGGCACGGACCACCGGCTGACACCCGGCGGCTATGCCTACCTGCCGCCCGGCTGCGACTGGCGGCTGCGCAACCCCGGCCCGGACACGCTGCGCTTCCACTGGATCCGCAAGGCGTACCAGCCCGCACCGGGGCTGGACGCGCCGGAACCGCTGGTGCTCAACGAACAGGACATCGCACCCACGCCGATGCCGGGCACCGACGGCAAATGGGCCACGACACGTTTCATCGATCCGGCGGACATGCGCCACGACATGCATGTGACCGTCGTCACGTTTGAACCGGGTGCGGTGATCCCGTTCCTTGAAACCCATGTCATGGAACACGGGCTCTACGTGCTCGAAGGCAAGGCCGTCTACCGGCTGAATGCCGACTGGGTGGAGGTCGAGGCGGGCGATTTCATGTGGCTGCGCGCCTTTTGCCCCCAGGCCTGTTACGCTGGCGGGCCGGGACGGTTCCGCTACCTTCTCTACAAGGATGTGAACCGCCACATGCCCTTGCCGCGCGGCTTCGGGCAGGTCTGACACGGCGCGCCGCCGCGGCAATCCGGCGGGGCGCAGGGCGTGGCCGAAGCGGGCGCCGCCGGCATGAAGCTGTGAGGTCCGGGCGACACATCGCACCCCGTCTGCGCAGGCCGGGCTGACACCGCCGCGTAACGTGATAGAGCGTCCGGGCAGCTTCACGGGACACCGACATGACAGACACCACCGGCATCGCCCCCGCCCGCGCGGGAGCGGCGACCGCCACGCGGCTTTCCTTCTTCGCCGCGGGCTTCGTGATGGCGGCCTGGGCGCCGCTGATTCCCTTCGCCAAGCAGCGCGTCGGCGCGGATGCGGCGGACCTGGGGCTCGTGCTGCTGTGCCTCGGGCTGGGGTCGATCATCGCCATGCCGGTCACCGGCTTTGTCAGCGCGGCGCGCGGCGCGCGCGGGATGGTCCTGCTGGGCGGCGTCGGGATGCTGGTGCTGCTGCCGGTCCTGATCGCATCGGGCACGCTCGTCGCGCTGGGTGCGGCGCTGTTCGTCTTCGGCGCGGCCATGGGCACCATCGATGTCGCCATGAATGTCCACGCCGCCGAGGTGGAGCGCCGCGCCGCGCGCCCGATGATGTCGGGCTTCCACGCGATGTGGAGCGTGGGCGGCATCGCCGGGGCGGGCGGGGCCACGGCGCTCCTGGCCGCGGGAGCCGCACCCTTGCAGGCCGCGCTGGCGGCGGCCG
>NZ_QDFI01000212.1 GCF_003254465.1 Meridianimarinicoccus zhengii | reverse complement strand
TGAGGCCTTGTTCCGACAAAGTGGTGGAGTCGGTACGCATGTAGGTGATGTGGCCGTTTTCGTACAGCCGCTGCGCGATACGCATGGTGCGTTCGGAGGTGTAGTGCAGCTTGCGGCCGGCCTCTTGCTGCAGGGTTGAGGTCATAAATGGCGCGTAGGGGCGGCGGGTGTAAGGCTTTTCCTCCACCTTGGTCACGCTCATTGCAACGCCGGTTAGCTCTTCGACGAGGGCCTCAGCGCGCTGCTTGTCGACGACCACCGCATCACCTTTGAGCTCACCACGGTCGTTGAAGTCACGGCCGGTAGCCACACGCTTGCCGTCCAAAGCCGTCAATCGGCCCGTAAAGGAGGTTGGGTTGCTATCTTGTGCAGGCTTGCCGGTATCGAATTCCGCCTCCACATCCCAGTAATCAGCGGAGATAAACGCCATGCGCTCACGCTCGCGCTCTACGATCACGCGGGTGGCCACGGACTGCACGCGTCCGGCGGACAGCCGTGGCATGACCTTCTTCCACAGCACTGGGGATACCTCGTAGCCGTAGA
>NZ_QDFI01000211.1 GCF_003254465.1 Meridianimarinicoccus zhengii | reverse complement strand
TAGGGCGGTAGGAACAGGAACCACGCGCCGATGTCGCGCAGTGCTTTGGAGGCGACCGGACTTTTGTGGCTCGACAGGTTGTCGAGAACGACCACGTCGCCGAGGCGCAATGTCGGTACCAACTGGGTCTCGACATAGAGGTCGAACATCGCGCCATTCATGGCCCCGTCGATGACCCAGGGGGCATCGAGCCGGTCATGGCGCAAGGCGCCGATGAAGGTCTGGGTGTGCCAGTGCCCGAAGGGCGCGTGATCGACCAGGCGCTGCCCGCGCGGCGCCCAGCCGTTGGTCTTGCCCATGTTGGTCTTGACCGAGGTCTCGTCGATGAAGGCCAGCCTTTCCAGATGCCTGGCCATGAAGGGCTGACGTCTGGCAATCCAGGTGTGGCGCAGGGCGGCTACGTCCCTGCGCTTCTGCTCAAGCGCCTGCAGGTCTTTTTTTGTGCGTCAGCCCGAGCCGGAGCAGCAGTCGACCAACTGATGAGCGATGCACCTTCAACCCGTGGTCGGCAGCAAGTTCCGCCGTCAGTTCATCGATCGTGAGGTCGGGGCGG
>NZ_QDFI01000210.1 GCF_003254465.1 Meridianimarinicoccus zhengii | reverse complement strand
CCATCGCACGGGTCTTCGAAGCCACCTGGCAGCGCTGCCGCGTTCACTGGATGCGCAACGCCCTCGCGCATGTGTCCCGCGGCCAGCACACCGTCGTCGCCGCCGCGATCCGGCAGGCCTTCGACCAGCCCGACCGGGCCCATGCCGGTGAGACCTGGCGCAAGGTGGCCGAGCAACTGCGCCCGCGCTGGCCCAAGCTGGCCGACCTGATGGACGCCAGCGAACACGACGTCCTGGCCTACATGTCCTTCCCCCGCCAGCATCGCACCAAGCTGCACAGCACGAACCCGATCGAGCGTCTCAACAAGGAAGTGAAGCGCCGCGCCGACGTCGTCGGGATCTTCCCCAACGAGGCCTCGATCTTGCGCCTGATCGGCGCCGTGCTGTTCGAGCAGAATGACGAATGGCAGACCTCGAGCCGCTATATGATGGTCGAGGCCTTCGCCCAGATCGACAAAGAAGAGATCGACCCCATTCTCAGCATAACCACGAAAGCCGCCTGATCATGCCCTCAGGCCATCAGGGAAATTACACCAGCTTGACGGACGCTATC
>NZ_QDFI01000209.1 GCF_003254465.1 Meridianimarinicoccus zhengii | reverse complement strand
CGCGGCAGGCCCGTGCGGCGGCACGGCACGCACAGAAGAAGGCCCGCCGCTAGCGGCAGCCACCGCGGCGGCCGGACGGACCCCGGTCGCCGTGCACAGCGCCCGTGCCAGCCGCGCCGCGGCACGGGCCATCCACGACCATTCCAACACAGGAGATCACTGCGATGATCACGTTCGAAGTCTGCGAGACCGACCTCTACGCCATCGCCGCGAAGGCGCTGCGCGCCCGGCGGCTGTTCCACACCGCGGCACTGGTGGCCCGGGCGGATCTGCCCTTTGCCACCCGCAGCATGCTGGACCGCCACCTCGAGACCGGGCCCGACGCGCTCTATTCGGCCCCGGTGCTGGCGGTCGGCGACGAGCTGCTGGCCTGCCTGCACGATGCGATCGAGCAGGCCGGCGGCGCGCCGGTCCTGTGCCACACGGAAGACGGCGAGCCCTACACGGTCGGCGGCACCGAGGACGGCGCGCGCATCGACGCCGCCGCGGCCCGGCTGGCGGCGTTCCTGACGCTGGCCTGGCAGGTGTGCGACGCGCTCGCGGCCGAGGCGGCC
>NZ_QDFI01000208.1 GCF_003254465.1 Meridianimarinicoccus zhengii | reverse complement strand
TTCCAACTTTCACCATAATGAAATAAGATCACTACCGGGCGTATTTTTTGAGTTATCGAGATTTTCAGGAGCTAAGGAAGCTAAAATGGAGAAAAAAATCACTGGATATACCACCGTTGATATATCCCAATGGCATCGTAAAGAACATTTTGAGGCATTTCAGTCAGTTGCTCAATGTACCTATAACCAGACCGTTCAGCTGGATATTACGGCCTTTTTAAAGACCGTAAAGAAAAATAAGCACAAGTTTTATCCGGCCTTTATTCACATTCTTGCCCGCCTGATGAATGCTCATCCGGAATTTCGTATGGCAATGAAAGACGGTGAGCTGGTGATATGGGATAGTGTTCACCCTTGTTACACCGTTTTCCATGAGCAAACTGAAACGTTTTCATCGCTCTGGAGTGAATACCACGACGATTTCCGGCAGTTTCTACACATATATTCGCAAGATGTGGCGTGTTACGGTGAAAACCTGGCCTATTTCCCTAAAGGGTTTATTGAGAATATGTTTTTCGTCTCAGCCAATCCCTGGGTGAGTTTCACCAGTTTTGATTT
>NZ_QDFI01000207.1 GCF_003254465.1 Meridianimarinicoccus zhengii | reverse complement strand
GCGTTAAGTTCCCTGTTGCCTCTTTGATTCCGATAATATTTTTTACTTTCGCCAGACGGCCCACCGTTTCCGGGAGCAGATCGCAGCCAGTACGGGACGGCACATTATACAGAATTTGCGGCAGGTCAGTATGCTCAGCGATGGCTTTGAAATACTGATACAAACCTTCTTGCGACGGACGATTGTAGTAAGGGGTTACCGTCAGGCAGCCGACGATACCACTGTCATTGAAGCGCTGCGTCAGGCTAATGGCTTCCGCAGTAGCGTTAGCGCCGGTCCCGGCAATTACCGGAATGCGCCCATCAGCCAGATCCAGCGTCATCATCACCACATCAGCATGTTCGTCATGATTTAAGGTAGCGGACTCGCCAGTGGTGCCAACAGAAACGATCGCCGAAGTACCGCTGGCGACATGATAATCAATCAGTTTTTTCAAGCTAGCCCGACAGACATTACCTTTTTCATCCATCGGAGTAACAATCGCGACAATACTTCCCGTGAACATGGGCCATCCTCTGTGCAAACAAGTGTCTCAATGGTACGTTTGGTATGGCATTAAAAGCAAGCAGACAGAA
>NZ_QDFI01000206.1 GCF_003254465.1 Meridianimarinicoccus zhengii | reverse complement strand
ATGGGCTTCGTCTTCCTCGTCTCCGCCCTCGACTGGCTCAGATGAATGCAGACACGGCCTAGAGCATGTCGCGTTTAGAGCGCGTCGGCGCAGCGGGATACTCGGTCCGAAAATCAGTGGCGCGGCCCGTGGTCGCGTCTGCGGTGGTATTTTCCAATCGGAAACTTCTTCGATAACACCATTTCGACTGCGCTCGGAGCCTCCTCCACGAATTACCGCGTCAGCCACGGGCTGGCCGGTCGACGTGGGCGGTAGAGAAGACGCTGGCGCGCAGACCGATTGGGCTACCAGGGGGCGCGGCCACAGCCCAACCGCAGTCCGCAAGGCTGAGGCGGGGTCGCCGGGGATTGAATCATCCTCGCAAGCAGCGGCCGACGGTCATGCGGATCCCGCGCGACATGACCGGCCCGAACGCGATGGACGGCTCCGACCGACAGAACGCGGAGGGATGGGACGGCGTTGTTGCAGAACTCTGCCGTCTGAGGATTCACAACGCGAATCCATGCGTTTACACGGCTCGCATGAGCAAGCCATCTCCCGCCCGCTATCGCACGACGAACTGGTCCAGCTACAACGCGT
>NZ_QDFI01000205.1 GCF_003254465.1 Meridianimarinicoccus zhengii | reverse complement strand
GGGCGCGCCAGACCTGCGGCAGGTGGGCCAGGCCCGAAACCGCCACGGCCAGCGCCCGCAGCCCCCAGCGCAGGCGCGCCCGCGCGCCGGTGCCGTTGAGCTGGAACATCTCGTCGGTGGTGCGCCGCCACTTGCGCCGCAGGGCGGGCCAGTCGCGCCGCGTCGGGTGGGCCACGCGCAGATCGTCCGCATAGACCAGCCGGAAACCCTGCGCCGTGGCGCGGCGGCACCAGTCCATGTCCTCGGACAGGCCCGGCACCATGCCGCCCACGGCGTCGAACACCGCGCGATGGGTCACCAGGTTGGCGGTGACGGAAAATCCCTTGTCGGCGATATAGCGGTCCTGCCGGAAGGCGAAGACGGTCTCGAACGCCTCGGCGCCCGAGCGCGGCGGCGGGGTTTCGTCGAACGTGTCCACGCGCCCGCCCACCAGGTCGCCGCGCCCGGCCGCGTCCAGGCAGCGGTCCAGCCAGTCGGCCGCGGGCACGCAGTCGCAATCGAGAAACGCCAGCACGGGGGCCGTGGTCTCGGCCACGCCGCGGTTGCGCGCCGCCGCCGCCCCGCGCCTGGTTTCGGTCACGCAGCGCAGGG
>NZ_QDFI01000021.1 GCF_003254465.1 Meridianimarinicoccus zhengii | reverse complement strand
GTGCCGTGGCGGGCGGCGGGGCCGCGGGTGCCGTGGCGGGCGGCGGCGGAGAGACGGCGGTGGCCGAAGGCACGGCGACGACCGCGCCGACCACGGGCCCGGAACCGACGCCGGGGGAATCCAACCGGCCCTTCACGACCATGGCGGGTGCCACGGTCGCCACGACCGGAGAGGCGCTGTCGGCGTCCGGGCTGGGCGCTGTCGGTGCCTTGTCCGAAGGGATCGCGGGCTGCATCGACAGTTTCGATCCGTCGGTCGCGGCAGGGGCGGGCTTCGCCGCCACATGGACCTATGCCCGCGAAGGCAAAGGCGCGGTCAGCGAGGACGAAAAGCTGCGCGCCATGCGGAAATCCGGCGTGGCCGCCAGCATGGTGCCCGGCCAGCGCTGCACGTTCCGCAGCAATGCGATCACCGGCGCGGTGGGACGGGCGACGGCGCGCGACGTGCTCGATGACCGGCTGGGCGGGGCCTATACCATCGGGTCGCCTTACGGGCGCACCGGCGACTGCGAGGGATACACCTTCGCCAGCGGCGCGACGAAGTTGTGGATGTACTTCACCGACGCCCAGGGCGGCACCTGCGACGGCAACGGCGCGGGCGTGACGATAAGGCTGGCGCCCTGACGGGCAGGCCACAATGCGCTGCGCGGTGACGCGCGGCGGCGAGACAAGAGACGATATCGAAAGCAAGGGACAGACATGGCCGTTCTCATCGACGAAAATACCAAAGTCATCTGCCAGGGGTTCACCGGCTCGCAGGGGACGTTCCATTCCGAGCAGGCCATCGCCTATGGCACCAAGATGGTCGGCGGCGTGACACCGGGCAAGGGCGGGCAGGAGCACCTGGGCCTGCCGGTGTTCAACTCGGTCCACGAGGCGAAGGCCGTGACCGAGGCCAACGCGAGCGTGATCTACGTGCCCCCGCCCTTCGCGGCGGACAGCATCCTCGAAGCGATCGACGCGGAGATGGAATTGATCGTGTGCATCACCGAGGGCATCCCGGTTCTGGACATGATGAAGGTCAAGCGGGCGCTGGAAGGGTCGAAATCCAAGCTGATCGGGCCGAACTGCCCCGGTGTCATCACGCCGGATGCCTGCAAGATCGGCATCATGCCGGGCCATATCCACAAGCGCGGATCGGTCGGCGTCGTGTCCCGGTCGGGAACGCTGACCTATGAGGCGGTCAAGCAGACGACCGATGTGGGGCTGGGGCAATCCACCTGCGTCGGCATCGGCGGCGACCCGATCAAGGGAACCGAACATATCGACGTGCTGGAATGGTTCCTCGGCGACGACGAGACCGAGAGCATCATCATGATCGGCGAAATCGGCGGATCGGCCGAGGAAGACGCGGCGCAGTTCCTGGCGGACGAGAAGAAGAAGGGCCGCTGGAAGCCGACCGCGGGCTTCATCGCCGGGCGCACGGCCCCGCCGGGCCGCCGCATGGGCCATGCCGGGGCGATCGTCGCGGGCGGCAAGGGTGGCGCCGAGGACAAGATCGAAGCCATGCAAAGCGCGGGCATCGTGGTGGCCGACAGCCCCGCGGGTCTGGGCGAGGCCGTTCTGAAAGCGCTTGGGCGCTGATCCGATGCGGGCCGTGGCACCTGCCCTGATCGCCCTGCTGGTCCTGTCGGCCTGCGGCGACGCGCTGCCGAGCAAGACCACCGAGCGGCGCACCACCGCCACGTTACGGTACAACGACGTGGCCCGGACGGTCGAGGATGCGCAGGCCGAGGTGCGCGCGATGTGCGGCGAGGCCGAGGTGCTGTCCGTGAGCCAGCCCCGCCCGGTCGTCGGCGACACCGGCGAGATCCTGCAGGAGGTCACGGCGCAATGCGTCGCCACCTATGACGGGCGCGGACGGCTGGTGCTGGACGACGATTGACACCGGTTCCGGCGCGCGCGTCCGCGCCGGGCCATTCCGACGATCCGGGCCGCGGGTCCGGACGAAAGGCAAGGACCATGGGACCACAGCAGGCCATCGCGGTCTGTCTTCGCAAATACGCCACGTTTTCCGGGCGCGCGTCGCGGCCGGAATTCTGGTGGTTCATGGGTGCGCTCTGGCTGGGCTCCGCGGTGATGGCGGTCCTTGATGCCACGCTGTTCGGAGCGGACCCGGATGCGGGCGGGCCGCTGTCGCTGATCTTCGGGCTGGCCACCTTCCTGCCGGGGCTGGCCGCAGGCTGGCGGCGCATGCAGGACACGGGCCGGATGGGTCTGTACCTGCTGTATCCCGTCACCATCATGATCGGGCTCGGCTTCGCGGCTTCGGTGCTGGAAGGCACGGGGCTTGCGGACATGCCCGTGCTGGAAGGCCCCGGCCTGTTCGCGCTGCTCGCCGTGATGATCCTGTTCCTGCTGTCACCCTTCATCGTTCTTTACTGGCTCCTGCGTCCGTCCCAACCCGGCCCCAATGCCTATGGCCCCAATCCCAACGAGGTTATGCCATGACCGACCAATCCCCGAATGACCTCTTCCATGCCTCGTCCTTCCTTCAGGGGCACAATGCCGAGTATGTGGAACAGCTTTACGCGCGCTACGCCGCCGACCCGGCCAGCGTGGACGCCACATGGGCCGAGTTCTTCGCAGCGCTTGGCGACGACGACCGCGACGTGAAGGCCGAGGCGCGGGGCCCGAGCTGGGCGCGCGCCGACTGGCCGCCCGTGCCCGATGACGATCTGACCGCCGCGCTCGACGGGCAATGGCCCGCGGCGGCGCCCGCGAAGGAAGCGAAGGCGGCAGGCGACAAGATCAAGGCGAAAGCCGCCGAGAAGGGCATCAGCCTGAGCGACGCGCAGGTCCAGCGCGCCGTGCTGGACAGCATCCGCGCGCTGATGATCATCCGCGCCTACCGCATCCGGGGGCACCTGGTGGCGGATCTCGACCCGCTGGGGATGCGCAGCCAGACCCCCCATCCGGAGCTGGACCCGAAATCCTACGGCTTCGCCGATGCCGACATGGACCGGCCGATCTTTCTGGACAACGTGCTGGGGCTTCAGGTCGGGACGATGCGCCAGATCCTCGAGATCGTGAAGCGCACCTATTGCGGCACCTTCGCGCTGCAGTACATGCACATTTCCGACCCGGAACAGGCCGCGTGGCTGAAGGAGCGGATCGAAGGCTTCGACAAGGAAATCCGCTTCACCCGCGAAGGGCGGCGCGCGATCCTGAGCAAGCTGGTGGAGGCCGAGGGCTTCGAGAAGTTCCTCCATGTGAAATACATGGGCACGAAGCGGTTCGGGCTGGATGGCGGCGAAAGCCTTGTCCCCGCGATGGAGCAGATCATCAAGCGCGGCGGCGCGCTGGGGGTGCAGGAGATCGTCATCGGGATGCCGCACCGGGGCCGGTTGTCGGTGCTGGCGAACGTGATGGCCAAACCCTATCGCGCGATCTTCAACGAGTTCCAGGGCGGCAGTTTCAAGCCCGAGGACGTGGACGGATCGGGTGACGTGAAATACCACCTTGGCGCGAGTTCCGACCGGGAATTCGACGGCAACACGGTGCACCTGTCGCTGACCGCGAACCCCAGCCACCTGGAAGCCGTGAACCCGGTCGTGCTGGGCAAGGCCCGCGCCAAGCAGGACCAGCATGGCGACCCGGACCGCACGAGCGTGCTGCCCATCCTGCTGCATGGCGACGCGGCCTTCGCGGGCCAGGGCGTGGTGGCGGAATGCTTCGCGCTGTCGGGGCTGCGCGGCCATCGCACGGGCGGGACCATCCATATCGTCGTGAACAACCAGATCGGGTTCACCACGGCACCGCATTTCAGCCGCTCCAGCCCCTATCCCACGGATAACGCGCTGGTGGTGGAGGCGCCGATCTTCCACGTCAACGGCGACGACCCAGAGGCGGTGGTGCACGCGGCCAAGGTGGCGACCGAGTTCCGGCAGAAGTTCCGCAAGGACGTCGTCATCGACATGTTCTGCTACAGACGGTTCGGGCACAACGAAGGCGACGAGCCGATGTTCACGCAGCCCGAGATGTATACCAAGATCAAGAAACACAAGACGACGCTGCAGCTGTATACCGAGCGGCTGGTGTCGGACGGACTGATCCCGGAAGGCGAGATCGAGGACATGAAGGCCGCGTTCCAGGCCCGCATGAACGAGGAATTCGAGGCCGGGAAAGAATACAAGCCCAACAAGGCCGACTGGCTGGACGGGCGCTGGAAGCATCTGGACGCACGGCCCGAGGAATACGACCGCGGCCGCACCTGGATCGCGCCCGAAACCATGGAAGAGGTCGGCAACGCGCTGACCCGCATCCCCGAGGGGCTGAACGTCCACAAGACCGTGGGCCGGCTGCTGGAGGCCAAGAAGGCGATGTTCGAGACCGGCGAGGGCTTCGACTGGGCCACGGCGGAGGCGCTGGCGTTTGGCTCGCTGGCGACGGAGGGCTATGCCGTGCGGCTGTCGGGGCAGGATTGCACCCGCGGCACGTTCTCCCAGCGGCATTCGGCCTTCATCGACCAGAAGACCGAGGAACGGTATTACCCGCTCAACAACATCCGCGAGGGGCAGGCGAAATACGAGGCGATCGACAGCGCGCTGTCGGAATACGCGGTGCTGGGTTTCGAGTACGGCTACAGCCTGGCCGAGCCCAACGCGCTGGTGATGTGGGAAGCCCAGTTCGGCGATTTCGCCAACGGCGCGCAGATCATGTTCGACCAGTTCATCAGTTCGGGAGAACGCAAGTGGCTGCGCATGTCCGGCCTGGTGATGCTGCTGCCCCACGGCTTTGAGGGTCAGGGGCCGGAACATTCCAGCGCGCGGCTCGAACGGTTCCTGCAGCAATGCGCCGAGGACAACTGGATCGTGGCCAACTGCACGACACCGGCCAACTATTTCCACATCCTGCGCCGCCAGATCCATCGCAGCTTCCGCAAGCCGCTGGTGCTGATGACACCGAAGTCGCTGTTGCGCCACAAGCTTGCGGTGTCGAAGACCGAGCACTTCCTGGAAGGGTCGTCCTTCCACCGGGTGCTGTGGGACGATGCCGAACACGGCCTGTCCGACACGAAACTGGCGGCCGACGACAAGATCCGTCGCGTGGTCCTGTGTTCCGGCAAGGTCTATTACGACCTTCTGGAAGAACGCGACGCGCGCGGGATCGACGACATCTACCTGCTGCGGATCGAACAGTTCTATCCCTTCCCTGCGCTCAGCCTTGTGAAGGAGCTTGAGCGGTTCAAGGAGGCGCAGGTGATCTGGTGCCAGGAAGAGCCGAAGAACCAGGGCGCATGGACCTTCATCGAGCCGAACATCGAATGGGTCCTGCGCCGCATCAAGGCCAAGGCGAAGCGCCCGAAATACGTGGGTCGCGCCGCTTCGGCCTCGCCCGCGACGGGGCTCGCCAGCCAACACAAAGCCCAGCAAGCCGCGCTCGTGAATGACGCGCTGACGATCGAAGGAAACTGAACATGACGACCGAAGTCCGTGTGCCCACCCTGGGCGAAAGCGTCACCGAGGCGACCGTGGCCACCTGGTTCAAGAAGCCGGGCGACACGGTGGCGCAGGACGAAATGCTGTGCGAGCTGGAAACCGACAAGGTGACGGTGGAGGTGCCGGCCCCCGCCGCGGGCACGCTGTCCGAGATCGTGGCGCAGGAAGGCGAAACCGTGGGCGTCGATGCGCTTCTGGCGTCGATTTCCGAAGGGGCTGCGGGCGGCGAGGCCAAGCCCGCACCCAAGGCCGAGGCGAAGGCCGCGGATGACGGCGGCGATGATGCCGGCGACACGGGCGGCGAAAGCATCGACGTGATGGTCCCGAGCCTTGGTGAAAGCGTGTCCGAGGCGACCGTGTCCACGTGGTTCAAGAAGGTCGGCGATACCGTCGCGCAGGACGAAATGCTGTGCGAGCTGGAAACCGACAAGGTGTCGGTGGAGGTCCCTGCCCCGGCTGCGGGCACCCTGACCGAGATCCTTGCCGAGGAAGGCGCGACCGTTTCGGCCTCGGCCAAGCTGGCGGTGATCGGCGGCGGCGCGGCCAAGGCCAAGGCTGCCCCGGCAGAGGACAGCGCGCCCAAGGATGCCCCCGCCAAGGACGACGACAGCGGCCGCAAGGACGTAGAGGACGCGCCGTCCGCCAAGAAGCTGATGGCGGAAAAGAACCTCAGCGCCGATCAGGTCACCGGCACGGGCCGCGACGGGCGCGTGATGAAGGGCGACGTGCTGGCGGCGATGACCAAGCCCGCCGCCAAGGCCGACGCCCCGGCAGCCCCGCGCGCGCCGGTCCCGGCCGAGGATGCGTCGCGCGAGGAACGGGTGAAGATGACCCGCCTGCGCCAGACCATCGCGCGCCGCCTGAAGGACGCGCAGAACACCGCCGCCATGCTGACCACCTATAACGAGGTGGACATGACCGAAACGATGGCGCTGCGCAGCGAATACAAGGACCTGTTCGAGAAGAAGCACGGCGTGCGCCTGGGCTTCATGTCGTTCTTCACCAAGGCGTGCTGCCACGCGCTGAAGGAAGTGCCCGAGGTCAACGCCGAGATCGACGGGACCGACATCGTCTACAAGAACTTCGTGCATATGGGCATCGCCGCCGGAACCCCCACGGGGCTGGTGGTGCCGGTGATCCGCGACGCGGACCGGATGTCCTTTGCCGAGATCGAGAAGGCCATCGCCGAGAAGGGCAAGCGCGCCCGCGACGGCAAGCTGTCGATGGCCGAGATGCAGGGCGGGACCTTCACGATCTCGAACGGCGGGGTGTATGGCTCGCTCATGTCGTCGCCCATCCTGAACCCGCCGCAATCGGGGATCCTGGGGATGCACAAGATCCAGGATCGGGTGATGGTCGTGAACGGCGAGATGAAGATCCGCCCGATGATGTACCTGGCGCTGAGCTACGACCACCGGGTGGTGGACGGCAAGGGCGCGGTGACGTTCTTGGTGCGCGTGAAAGAGGCGCTGGAGGATCCGCGGCGGTTGCTGATGGATTTGTGACCGCCGGGTGAGCGATCCGGATTACGAATGGGACGCCGAGAAGGCCGCGCGGAACATGGCCAAGCACGGCGTCCCGTTCGAGGCCGTGACCGGCTTCGACTGGGAAACGGCGATCGAGGCAGAGGATACACGCTATGACTATGGCGAGACACGGTTCCAGGCGTTGGGCAGGATCGCGGGACGATACCATATCCTTGTGTATGCTTGGCGCGCGGGCCGCATCCGCGTAATCTCGCTTCGCAAGGCCAACCGGAGGGAAATCCCATGACCGCCCGCCACAAACCGCCCGAAGACTACGACGAGAACCCGGCCCTCGACGCCGATTTCTTCGCCCGCGCCCGGCCCGCGGCGCCGGGTGAAGCGGCGCGGCTGCGGGCCGTGCTGAAACGGATCGTCGAGGCGCATGAAGAGGGGCGTTCGCTGGACGAGGAGATCGCCACGGCGCGGGACGCGTTGTCGGGGGTGGAGTAGCGGGGTTTTGGGAAGTTTGAGCAGTAGCGAGGTGCTGAAGACTCCGCAGCAGTAACTCGTGGAGTTATGACCGTGAAATTTAGCACCCCAAGATAAGGAAGCGGAGCCGTTATATGGATGCTCTTGAGAAGACGAATTTAGTTCTCGCAAAGATCCTGAATATCGCAATGGAAAATGGAGTTAGTCATTGGGATCTGCACTTTGAAGATCTTGACCTCGATAGTAGCTACGAGACGTTTTTTTATCCTTGTGTCGCTTGGCTCGAAAACGAAGGCCTGATCAGGGTCGAAGAATACAATCGAACAATGGGCGGTTATGCTAGCGGCTCAGTCCAGAACATTGCACTTACTGCGCGTGGGATGGCAATTCTTGATCAAGACGTAAATATTAGGGGAAACGAGGAAAAGCTTTCCTCCGCTGTCACGAAAGTAAGTGAAGGACAAGTTGACTACCACAAGTTTGCCACCGCCCTTGGCGGCTTTCTTGGTGGCGTCATTAAATCACTAGGATAGACGAAATGCCCCCCGAACTCACCGCTCTCGCCCTCTCGGCCCTGCTGCTGCTGGTGCAACTCGCCATCATGGCCGTGCGCGCGAACCTGGAGATCGGGCCGGGCTACTTCCTGTCGCCGCGCGACGGGCCGCCGCCGAAGCCGCTGGACCCCGGCACGCTCCGGCTCAAGCGGGCCTATGATAACCATATTGAGGGACTTTTGCCTTTCGCCGTGGCGGTCGGCGTGGTCTCTCTGGCGGGGGCGAACTCCGCGCTGACGGCGGCCTGCGCATGGGGCTACCTCATGGCGCGCGTGGCCTATGTGCCCGCCTATTTCTACGGCCTCGTGCCATGGCGGTCGGTGGTCTTCGCCGCGGGCTACCTCGCCACCGGGCTGATGCTCATCGCCGCGCTACTGGGCGGCTGACCGACGACTGACAGACGGGCCGATGCCCGAGGGAGACGAAAATGGCAGACTATGATGTGATCGTGATCGGCAGCGGCCCCGGCGGCTATGTCTGCGCCATCCGCTGCGCGCAGCTGGGGCTGAAGACCGCCTGCGTCGAAGGGCGCGACACGCTGGGCGGCACCTGCCTGAACATCGGCTGCATCCCGTCCAAGGCGCTGCTGCATGCCTCCCACCAGGTGCACGAGGCCGAGCACAATTTCGAGAAGATGGGCATCAAGGTCGCCGCCCCCAAGATCGACTGGAAGGCGATGCTCGCCTACAAGGACGACGTGATCGGCCAGAACACCAAGGGCATCGAGTTCCTGTTCAAGAAGAACAAGATCGACTGGCTGAAGGGCTGGGGCAAGATCCCCGAGGCCGGGAAGGTGCTGGTCGGCAACGAGACGCACAACGCCAAGCACATCGTGATCGCCACGGGGTCGGAACCGTCGTCGCTGCCCGGCGTGGAGATCGACGAGAAGACCGTGGTGACCTCCACCGGCGCGCTGGAACTGGGCAAGATCCCCAAGTCGATGGTGGTGATCGGCGGCGGCGTGATCGGGCTGGAGCTGGGGTCGGTCTATGCGCGGCTTGGGACCGAGGTGCAGGTGATCGAATATCTCGATGCGATCACGCCCGGCCAAGACGCAGAGGTCGCGCGGAATTTCCAGAAGATCCTCGCCAAGCAGGGCCTGTCCTTCACGCTGGGGGCGGCCGTGCAGAAGGTGGAGTCCATGAAGACCAAGGCCAAGGTCACCTACAAGCTGCGCAAGGACGACAGCGAGCACACGGTCGATACGGAGATCGTGCTCGTGGCCACGGGCCGCAAGCCCTTCACCGACGGGCTGGGACTGGGCGATCTAGGCATGGAGATGTCCAAGCGCGGGCAGGTCGTGACCGACGGGCACTACGCCACCAGCGTCAAGGGCGTCTATGCCATCGGCGACGCGATCGACGGCCCGATGCTGGCGCACAAGGCCGAGGACGAGGGCATGGCCGTGGCCGAGGTCATCGCGGGACAGGCGGGGCACGTGAATTACGACGTGATCCCCGGCGTGATCTACACCCACCCGGAAGTCGCCAGCGTCGGCAAGACCGAGGAGCAGCTGAAGGAAGCCGGGGTCGCCTACAAGGTCGGCAAGTTCAACTTCATGGGCAACGGTCGGGCCAAGGCCAATTTCGCCGCGGACGGGTTCGTGAAGATCCTCGCCGACAAGGCGACGGACCGGGTGCTCGGGGCGCATATCATCGGCCCGATGGCGGGCGACCTGATCCACGAGATCTGCGTGGCCATGGAATTCGGCGCAGCGGCCGAGGATGTCGCGCGCACCTGCCACGCGCATCCGACCTATTCCGAAGCCGTGCGCGAAGCGGCACTGGCCTGCGGGGACGGTCCGATCCATTCGTGACCAGCCTGCGCCGGGCCGGATCGCTTGGGGCCGCGGGCATGCACCCGTGGCCCTATTGCGTGCGGGGCCAGGCCAGCGCCGCAACCCGCACTTGTGGGGATACCGTTTTCTGGAAGGGGATGGTGGGCGACCCTGGAATCGAACCAGGCGTGGGTCTCCCCGGCGGAGTTACAGTCCGCTGCCGCACCTTGCAGCCCGTCGCCCAACGTGCGCGGGGATACCGGCCCGCGCGAAGCGGGTCAAGGCGAAAAAGCGGCCGTGCGCAGGGTGCTGCGGGCTTGCCTGCCCGGTACCCTTGGCGCATGGTCCGGACCTTGAACGGCAGGGGTGACATCCGTGAAAAAACCGAAATGGGTGGTCGAAAAGGAACAGGCCAAGCGCGCGGCCGCCGCGGAGACCCTGTGGCTGTTCGGCCTGCATGCGGTGCGCGATGCGCTGGTGAACCCGGCACGCCACCGCCTGCGGCTGGTGGCGACGCGGAACGCCGCAGACAAGCTGGCCGATGCGATCGCCACGAGCGGGATGGAGCCGGAGATCGTCGACCCGCGCCGGTTCCCGGTGCCGCTCGACCCCGGATCGGTGCACCAGGGTGCGGCGCTGGAGGTCCGGCCGCTGGACTGGGGGAGCCTCGCCGATCGCTGTGCCACGGGCGATGATGCGGGCGGCCGCGCCATCGTCGTGGCGCTCGACCGTGTGACGGACCCGCACAACGTCGGGGCCATCCTGCGCTCGGCCGAGGTGTTCGGGGCGCGGGCCGTAGTCGCACCTGCCCGCCACGCGGCACCGGAAACCGGCGCACTGGCCAAGACCGCGTCGGGCGCGCTGGAACGCCAGCCCTATCTACGTGTGCGCAATCTGACCGCTGCGCTGCAAGAGCTGCGCGACATGGGCTTCGTCCTGCTGGGTCTTGCGGGCGAGGCCGACCAGGACCTTGGCGAGGGGCTTGCGACCCATGCGGGCCGTCCCGTGGTGCTTGTGCTGGGGGCTGAGGGGCCGGGCCTGCGCGAAGGCACACGCGCCGCCTGTGACGCGCTGGTGCGGGTTCCGGCCACGGGGGCCTTCGGGTCGCTCAACGTGTCGACCGCCGCGGCGGTCGCGCTCTATGCCGCGCGAACGGGGGGCGGGTGATGCCGGCCACGAAGATCGCCACCTGCTGCTATTGCGGTACACGCGCCGCGCTGGTCCTGCGCGGGGACATACGCCACGAACTGAGCTGTGCCGCCTGTGGGGCGCCATTGCACGACCTCAAGGCGATGCCGGTGGACCGTGCCCGGACAGCGAAGCCAGCCGCTGCCCGCCCGGCGCCCCGCGGACCTGAGCCCGCAAGGCACGCGAAGCCGCGCCGACGCAAGCGGAAGTCGCTGTCGCGGCGCATCCTGTCAGAAGCGTTCGACCTGATCGAGGATATCCTCGACTGACCCTGGCGCCGGATCACTTCACCATTTCGTCAACTGACGGCAGCGCGCCAGACGCGAACCTTTCCGTCGCGGCGCGAACATCTACCTTAAAAAGCATGGGCACAAGACGTGGAACCCTTGTGCCTCAACTGTCCCTCGTTCCAACACCTGCGCCCGGTCACGCCGGGCGTTTTTTTTGTGGCACGCCGGTGGTGTGGCATGGCAGGTTTGCCCCCATGACGACCGATCCCGAGTTGCGCCGCATACTGAACGAGACCAAGGTCATCGCCTGCGTGGGCGTGTCGCCCAACCCGGTGCGACCGAGCCATTACGTGGCGCGCTTTCTGTCGCTGCGCGGTTATCGCGTGATCCCGGTCAACCCCGGTCACGCGGGCGCGCAGTTGTTCGGGGAAACCGTCGTGGCGCATCTGTCGGACATCCCTCCCGACGCGCGGGTGGACATGGTCGATATCTTCCGCCGGTCGGACCACGTGCCGCCGATCGTTGATGAGGCCATCACCCACCTGCCCGACCTGCGCACGGTCTGGATGCAGATCGGGGTGGAACATGCCGAAGCGGCCGCGATGGCGGCAGCGCAGGGCCTGTGCGTCGTGCAGAATCGCTGTCCCAAGATCGAATACCAGCGTCTGTTCGGCGAATTGCGCCGGGGCGGCTTCGCCACCGGCGTGATCTCGTCGAAACTGTAAGGCGCTACCGCCCCGCCTTTTCGTCAAGCCCGGACTGACCGCTGCGGCGATCAAGCTCGGCCAGCACATCGGCCAGTGGCACGTCGCGCGCGGCCAGCATCACCAGCAGGTGGTAAAGCACGTCGGCCGCTTCGGTGGTCAGCCGCGCGCGGTCGCCCTTCACTGCCTCGATGATCGCCTCCACGGCTTCCTCGCCGAATTTCTCGGCGCATTTTTCGGGGCCCTTGGCCAGCAGCTTCGCCGTCCAGGACGACGCAGGGTCCGCCCCGCGCCGCGCGTCGATGGTGGCGGCCAGACGGTCGAGCGCGGTCATGACAGCCGCACCGGGATGCCCGCCGCGGCCATGTGCGCCTTGGCCTCGCCAATTGTGTGTTCGCCGAAATGGAAGATCGATGCGGCAAGGACCGCGCTGGCATGGCCCTCCGTCACGCCTTCGACCAGATGGTCGAGGGTCCCGACCCCGCCCGACGCGATGACAGGCACCGACACGGCATCGGCGATGGCGCGGGTCAGGGGCAAGTTGAAGCCGGACCGCGTCCCGTCCCGGTCCATGGAGGTCAACAGGATTTCCCCCGCACCCTTCTCCGTCACCAGGCGGGCGAATTCGACCGCGTCGATGCCCGTGGGCCGTCGCCCGCCATGTGTGAAGATTTCCCAACGACCGGGTTCCACGGTCTTGGCGTCGATTGCGACGACGATGCACTGACTGCCGAACCGGTCCGCGGATTCGGCCACGACGTCGGGGTTGGCGACGGCGGCGGAATTGAACGACACCTTGTCCGCCCCTGCCAGAAGCAGGTTGCGCACGTCTTCGGGCGTGCGAACGCCACCGCCGATGGTCAGCGGCATGAAGCAGTGCTCCGCCGTGCGCGTGGCGAGATCGTACATCGTGCCGCGGTTTTCATGGGTCGCGTTGATGTCGAGGAAGCAAAGCTCATCCGCGCCCGCCGCGTCATAGGCCTGGGCCGCTTCGACCGGGTCGCCCGCGTCGATCAGGTCCACGAAGTTCACGCCCTTCACGACGCGACCGTCCTTCACGTCGAGACAGGGAATGATGCGGGTCTTCAGCATGGCGACGATCCGGAATGAAAGGCGCGGCAGGGGGTAACCCCGCCGCGCGACCGAGGTCTCCTGCGCCGGTCAGCGCCGCGCGGGGGGCGTGCGTTTCGCACCGCCCGAGCGCTTCTTGCCGCGCAGGTTCGATTTCTCGATCAGGCCTTCGTACTGGTGCGCCAGAAGGTGGCTCTGGATCTGCTGGATCGTGTCCATGGTCACCGACACGACGATCAGCACCGAGGTCCCGCCGAAATAGAACGGGATCGCCAGTTGCGAACGCAGGATCTCGGGGAAAAGGACAACCGCCGCGAGATAGGCCGAACCGAGCACCAGCACGCGGTTGACGACGTAATCGAGATACTCCGCCGTGCGCTTGCCAGGCCGGATGCCGGGGATGAAGCCGTTCTGGTTCTTCAGGTTGTCGGCCACGTCCTCGGTCTTGAAGGCGACATTCAGCGTGTAGAAATACGTGAAGAACACCACCATGGCCGTCATGAACAGCAGGTAGAGCGGCTGGCCGGGCCCGAAATAGGCCATGATCGTCGACATGACCGGCCCGGTCTGGTTCTGCGAGAACGTCGCCAGCGTCGTGGGCAGCAAGAGCAGCGACGACGCAAAGATCGCCGGGATCACGCCCGCCGGGTTGACCTTGATCGGCAGGTGCGAGGCACCCCCGTCATAGACCTTCATGCCCACCTGACGGCGCGGATACTGGATGTGGATCTTGCGCAAGCTGCGCTCCATGAACACCACGAAGCCGATTGTCAGCATGACCATCACGAGCACGCCGATGATGACCGGCACGCTGATGGCACCCGACCGGCCCGACGCGAAGAACTGCGCCAGCGCCGCCGGAACCTCGGCGATGATGCCCACGAAGATGATCAGCGAAATGCCGTTGCCGATGCCGCGCTGGGTGATCTGCTCGCCCAGCCACATCAGGAACATCGTGCCGCCCACCAGCGTAATCATGCAGGCGATGCGGAAGAACCAGCCCGGATCGGTCGCCAGCCCGCCGGATTCGAGGCTGACAGCCAGCCCGTAGGACTGGAACGTCGCCAGCAGCACCGTGAAGTAGCGCGTGTACTGGTTGAGCTTCTTGCGGCCCTGTTCGCCTTCCTTCTTGAGCTGCTGGAGCGGCTCCCACATGGCGGCGAGAAGCTGGATGATGATCGAGGCCGAGATATAGGGCATGATCCCGAGCGCGAAGATCCCCATGCGGGAGATGGCGCCGCCGGTGAACATGTTCAGCACGCCGCCGATACCCGATGCCGCCTGGTCCATGAAGGCCCGCAGCTCGTTCCCGTCGATACCCGGCACGGGGATATAGGTGCCAAGGCGATAGACGATCAGAAGCCCGAGGGTGAAGAGGATGCGCTGCCTGAGTTCGGTCGCCTTGCCGAAGGCGCCCCAGCTCATGTTCGCGGCCATTTGTTCCGCTGCTGATGCCATGCGATATCTCTTTCATGCAAACGCCGCCGGACCGGTTTCCGGTCGGCGGCGCTGGAAAACCTGACTAGGCATGTAGGCGGCATCGCCGCCGCCCACAACCGTTTACTCGGCCGCCGGTGCGGTTGTGACCGTCAGTGAACCACCGGCCTTGGCCACGGCATCCACAGCAGCCTGCGATGCGCCCGTGACGGTCAGGTTGACCGCCGCCGTGATGTCGCCTTTGGCGAGCACCCGGATACCATCGCGCTTGCGCCGCACGAGGCCGGACGCGATCAGCGCATCCTCGTCCACCGGCTGCGCCACGTCGATCTTGCCCGCGTCGATGAATTTCTGAATGAGGCCGAGGTTGACGACGGCGAATTCCTTGCGGTTCGGCTTGTTGAAGCCGCGCTTGGGCAGGCGCTGGTAGAGCGGCATCTGGCCGCCTTCATACCCGCCGATAGCCACACCGGACCGGGATTTCTGGCCCTTGATCCCGCGGCCACCCATCTTGCCCTTGCCCGAGCCGGGGCCACGGCCGATGCGCTTTGCCTTGCGCGCCGCGCCCGGATTGTCACGAAGTTCGTGCAGTTTCATGTCGCTTGTCTCCTTGGCCGGACATGCCCTACCAGCGACGGTGTGGGGCAGCCACGGCATGTTGTGGGAAAGGGGCGCCGGACCGGCACCCCCGAAAGGCGATGTCAGCCCCGTTCCTCGATGATTTCCACCAGATGCGGGATCGAGTTGACCATGCCGCGCACCGAAGGCGTGTCCTCCAGCTCGCGGGTCTTGTGCATCTTGTTCAGCCCCAGGCCCACCAGCGTCGCGCGCTGCTTGGCCGGGCGGCGGATCGGCGAACCGATCTGCCTCACGACGATTGTCTTTGCCATCTGTCAGGTTCCCTTATGCGCTTGCGTCTTCGGCGACCTGGCTCTGTTCGGCCGGTGCCTCGTCGCGCTTGGGTAGGATGTCCGCCACCTTCTTGCCGCGACGCTGCGCGACCATCCGGGGGCTCGCTTCGTTCCGCAGACCGTCGAGCGTGGCGCGGATCATGTTGTAGGGGTTCTGCGACCCCATCGACTTGGCGACCACGTCCTGCACGCCAAGCATCTCGAACACGGCGCGCATCGGACCACCGGCGATGATCCCGGTCCCCTGCGGGGCCGTGCGCATGATGACCTTGCCCGCGCCGTGACGCCCGTAGACGTCATGGTGCAGCGTGCGGCCTTCGCGGAGCGGCACGCGGATCAGGTTGCGGCGCGCCTGTTCGGTCGCCTTGCGGATCGCTTCGGGGACTTCCTTGGCCTTGCCCTTGCCGAAGCCGACACGGCCCTTCTGGTCGCCAACCACGACGAGCGCCGCGAAGCCGAAGCGCTTGCCGCCCTTCACGGTCTTGGAAACGCGGTTGATCGCGACAAGGCGATCCTGGAATTCGGGGTTCTCGTCGCGGTCGCGACCGCCACCCCGGCGATTGTCGTCACGTGCCATGCGGCATCCTTCGTCTTTGTGGCGCAGCGCGCCTGTCTGTCCGATCGCAGTGGGCGCGGTGCCCCCCGATCATCGAGCCGGCCCGAACGGGGCCGACCACCCGAAAAACCGGGGCCGCAAGCGCGGCCCCGACCGTCAGAATTTCAGGCCGCCTTCGCGCGCCGCATCGGCGAGCGCCTTGACCTTGCCGTGGAACAGGAAGCCGCCACGGTCGAAATAGCATTCGTCGATGCCCTTCGCCTTGGCGCGTTCCGCGATGGCAGCGCCGATCTTGGCGGCTGCATCGACGTTGTTCTTGCCCACGACGCCCAGATCCTTCTCGAGCGAGGATGCGGACACAAGGGTCACGCCATTGCCGTCGTCGATCAGCTGGACGCTGATGTTCTTGTTCGACCGGAAGACCGACAGGCGCGGACGCCCGTTCGCCATCTTCCGCAGTTTGTTCCGGACGCGCAGACGACGCTTGAGGAACAGATCTCTCTTGCTGTTGGCCATTGTCGCCGTCCTTACTTCTTCTTGCCTTCCTTACGGAAGATGAACTCGCCCTTGTAGCGGATACCCTTGCCCTTGTAAGGCTCCGGCGCGCGCCACTCGCGGATGTTTGCGGCCACCTGGCCGACGAGCTGCTGGTCGGCGCCCTCGATCACGATCTCGGTCTGCTTGGGGCAGCTGACCGTCACGCCCTCGGGCACCGGGAAATCCACGTCATGGCTGTAGCCAAGCGCCAGCTTCAGGGTATTGCCCTGCATCTGTGCCCGGTAACCCACGCCGGTGATCTCCAGCTCCCGCTTGAAGCCGTCCGACACGCCGGTGACGAGATTAGCAACCATGGTGCGGCTCATGCCCCACTGCTGCAGCGCCCGCTTCGACTTGCCGCGCGGGGTGACGGCGATGGTGCCGTCCTCCATCGCGATCGTCACGTCGTCGGTTGCGGTAAAGCTGCGGGTTCCCTTGGGGCCCTTCACTTCGACCGTCTGGCCCGACACCGTCGCCTGCACGCCCGAAGGCAGGGCCACGGGTTTCTTACCAATTCGAGACATACCCGGACCTCCTTAGAATACGGTGCAGAGCACTTCACCGCCAACATTGGCAGTGCGTGCGGCTGCATCCGACATCACGCCTTTCGGCGTGGAGACGATGGACACGCCCAGACCCTGACGGACCTGCGGAATCTCCTTGCTGGCCTTGTAGACCCGACGGCCCGGCGTGGACACGCGACGCAGGTCGCGGATCACGGGCGTGCCGTCGAAGTACTTCAGACCGATTTCCAGCGCCGGATGACCATTCTTGTCGAAGGTCTTCTCGTAGCCGCGGATGTAACCTTCATCCACCAGCACATCGAGAACCCAAGCCCGCAGCTTGGACGCCGGGGTCTTCACCGTCGCCTTGCCGCGCAGCTGCGCGTTGCGGATGCGGGTCAGCATATCACCCAAAGGATCGTTCATTGACCTGCCCCCCTCACCAGCTGGATTTCACGAGACCGGGGATCTGGCCGGCAGAGCCAAGTTCCCGCAGCATGATCCGCGACACCTTCAGCTTACGGTAGTAAGCATGGGGGCGGCCGGTCAGCTGGCAACGGTTGTGAAGACGTGTCGCCGAGGAATTCCGCGGCAGTTTCGCCAGTTTCAGACGCGCTTTGAAACGCTCTTCCATCGGGCGGGCTTCGTCGTTCGCGACTTCCTTCAGCGCGGCACGCTTGGCGGCGAACTTGTCCACCAGGGCCTGACGCTTCTTTTCGCGTTCGATCATCGATTTCTTTGCCATGTCTTGATCTCTCCCGCGGCTCAGCTGTTGAACGGCATGTTGAAATGCTTCAACAGCGCCTTGGCTTCCGCGTCCGTCGCCGCGGTGGTGCAGATGATGATGTCGAGTCCGCGCACTTCGTCCACCTTGTCGTATTCGATCTCGGGGAAGACGATGTGCTCCTTCAGGCCCATGGCGTAGTTGCCGCGGCCGTCGAAGGATTTGCCGTTCAGCCCGCGAAAGTCGCGGACGCGCGGCAGCGCGACTGTCACCAGACGGTCGAGAAATTCATACATCCGCGCCGCGCGCAGCGTGACCTTGCAGCCCAGCGGCATGTCTTCGCGCACCCGGAAACCGGCAACCGATTTCTTGGCCTTGGTCACGACGGCGTGCTGCCCGGCGATGCGGGTCAGTTCTTCCTGCGCGAACTTGACCTTCTTGGTGTCCTGCACGGCCTTGCCGACGCCCATGTTCAGCACGATCTTCTCGAGCCGGGGGATCTGCATGGCGTTCTTGTAGCCGAATTCCTCGCGCATCTTCGCCTTGATCTCGGCGTCGAAAAGCGCGCGCAGACGCGGTGTGTAATTGGCGGTATCCAGCATCACACGGTCTCCCCGGTGGTCTTGGCGACGCGCACCTTCTTGCCGTCCTCGATCCGGAAACCGACGCGGGTCGGCTTGCCGTTGGCATCCAGCAGCGCGAGGTTGCTCAGGTCGATCGGCATCGGCTTGGGAATGCGGCCGCCCTGGCTGTTCTGGGATTGCTTGGTGTGGCGGATGGCGATGTTCACGCCCTCGACCACGGCCTTGTTGGCCTTCGGATCGACCGACACGATCTCGCCGTCGCGGCCCTTGTCCTTGCCCGCGAGCACGCGGACCTTGTCACCCTTGCGGAGTTTCGCGGCCATCACAGCACCTCCGGCGCAAGCGAAATGATCTTCATGAAGTTCTTGGCGCGCAGTTCGCGCACCACTGGCCCGAAGATACGGGTGCCGATCGGCTCGCCCGAGTTGTTCAGGATCACGGCGGCATTGCGGTCGAACCGGATGGAGGTGCCGTCTTCGCGGCGCACTTCCTTGGATGTCCGCACGACGACGGCCTTGCGCACGTCGCCCTTCTTGACGCGGCCACGCGGGATCGCTTCCTTCACGGAGACGACGATGATGTCGCCCACCGAAGCATAGCGCCGCTTGGACCCGCCCAGAACCTTGATGCACTGCACCCGGCGAGCGCCGGAATTGTCAGCGACATCCAGATTGGTCTGCATCTGGATCATGGGGTGTCTCCCGACCTTTGGGACCGCTTTTCAGGCATTGATCCCAGGGTTTCGATGAAACCGGTTGGTGTGATCGCTTACGCGGTCAGCACCTCCCAGCGTTTTGTCTTGGACTTCGGGGCACATTCGATGATGCGCACGGTATCGCCTTCCTTGAAGCTGTTGGCTTCGTCATGGGCCCGATACTTCTTGGTCTTCTTGATGGTCTTCTTCATGACCGGATGCGTGAAGCGACGCTCCACCAGCACGGTCACGGTCTGGTCGTTCTTGGCCGAGGTCACGGTGCCAGACAGGATACGTTTGGGCATCTCTTATGCTCCCTGCGCAGGGGTTGCGGCAGCGGTCGCGGCCTTTTCGGTCAGCACGGTCTTGACCCGCGCCACATCGCGGCGGATCACGCGGATGCGCGCGGTGTTTTCCATCTGACCGGTGGCCTGCTGGAAGCGCAGGTTGAACGCCTCCTTCTTGAGGCGGATCAGTTCGTCCCGGAGCTGGTCCGGCGTCTTGTCTCGCAGTTCAGCGGCGTTCATCGCCTTTTCCTTCTTCAACGTCACCGGTAGGCCCCTTGTGCGCGCACGCCGGGTCACCCTGATTCCGGTGGAGATCGTGATGAGCGGCCCGCATACTGCGCCCGCCCCGCCATGGCAACCCCTTATGGCGCTCCGTGCAGCACTGCCACGCTTTTTCGCGCCGTCATGCCCACGCGTAGTTGAAGCTGACGCTTATGCGCTCGTCCTCGGCCATGTTCATGGGCACCTCGTGGCGCAGCCAGCTTTCCCACAGCAGCACGTCGCCGACCGCGGGACGGACATAGACGAAGCTGCGCAGGTCCTCGGGCGCGTCGCGGTGGCGCGGCGGGGCGGCCATCATCATGGGCAGGCGCGGGTCTTCCAGCTTTAGCGCAGATGTGCCTTCCGGCATCGCCACATAGGTCGTGCCCGAAATGACGCTGTGCGGATGGATGTGGCTCCCATGCGTGCCACCCTGAGGCAGGATGTTGATCCAGATGTCCTCCAGCTTCAGCGACTTGTCCCCAAGGTCGAAGGCAAGATCCCCGGCGAACGCCATCACGTGCGCGTCAAGCGCCCTCACAAGGTCCCCGAAGATCGGGAACCGCCATGGCAAATCGGTCAGCGACGCGTAGGACGTGTAGCCGGGATAATCGTTCGCCTCGCACCATTCCTGCCCGGCCTCATCGTCGTCAGCGATCGACAGGCAGGATGCCTCCAGTTCGGCCGCGTCGATGGCCGGGGCATGGTCCGCAAGCGGGGCCTGGTAGAGCCGCGTGGCGAACAGCGAAAGGATGCGGGTCATGGGATGCCTTTCAACCAAGGGTCACGCGGCGGGTGATAAGCCCTTCGCGGCGCGGGGGAAACCGGCCCCACGAAAAACCCCCGCCGCATCGCTGCGCCGGGGGTGGATATGTCGATATGCCAAGGCAGGCAGCGGCGACGTTACCAGTCCTCGCGGACGACCAGACGGGTCTTGATCGGCAGCTTCATCGCGGCAAGGCGCAGAGCCTCGCGCGCGGTGGCTTCGGTCACGCCGTCGAGCTCGAACATGATCCGACCGGGCTTGACCTTGCAAGCCCAGAAATCGACCGAGCCCTTACCTTTACCCATCCGCACCTCGGTGGGCTTGGAGGTCACCGGCAGGTCCGGGAAGATCCGGATCCAGACCCGGCCCTGACGCTTCATGTGACGCGTCATGGCGCGGCGGGCAGCTTCGATCTGGCGCGCAGTGATACGCTCCGGCTGGATCGCCTTCAGGCCATAGGTGCCGAATGCGAGGTCCGATCCGCCCTTGGCTTCGCCGTGAATCCGGCCCTTGAACGCCTTGCGGAACTTCGTGCGTTTTGGTTGCAGCATGTCCGTCTCTCCTTAGCGGTCGCGGTCGCGGCGACCACCGCCACCGGCACCACGGGGGGCGGGACCGTCCTGAAGCTCTTGCGCCTTCCGGTCACGGGCCTGCGGGTCGTGCTCCATGATCTCGCCCTTGAAGATCCACACCTTGATCCCGATGATCCCGTAGGGCGTGGTGGCTTCGACGAAACCGTAATCGATATCGGCACGCAGCGTGTGCAGCGGCACGCGGCCTTCGCGGTACCATTCGGTCCGCGCGATTTCCGCACCGCCCAGACGCCCGGCCACGTTGAGCCGGATACCGAGTGCACCCATCCGCATGGAGCTTTGCACCGCGCGCTTCATCGCACGGCGGAAGCTGACCCTGCGTTCGAGCTGCTGGGCCACGTTCTCGGCCACAAGCCGGGCATCAAGCTCGGGCTTGCGCACCTCGACGATGTTCAGGTGCACTTCGCTCTTCGTCATCGCGGCGAGCTTCTTGCGCAGCACCTCGATGTCCGCGCCCTTCTTGCCGATGATGACACCGGGACGGGCCGTGTGCACGGTCACGCGGCACTTGCGGTGCGGGCGTTCGATGATGACATGGCTGACACCGGCCTGCTTGCACTCTTCATGGATGAAGTCGCGGATCTTCAGGTCTTCGAGCAGAAGATTCCCGTAATCCTTCGTGTCGGCATACCAGCGGCTGTCCCAGGTCCGGTTGACCTGAAGCCGCATGCCGACGGGATTGACCTTGTTACCCATTAGGCTTGCTCCTCGATCTGACGGACCTTGATGGTGAGTTCCGAGAACGGCTTGATGATCTTGCCGAACCGACCACGCGCACGGGGGCGCCCGCGCTTCAGCGTCAGGTTCTTGCCGACATACGCCTCGGCCACGACCAGTTCATCCACGTCGAGATTGTGGTTGTTCTCGGCATTGGCGATCGCCGATTGCAGGCACTTCTTCACGTCCTGCGAGATGCGCTTGTTCGAGAAGGTCAGATCGGCCAGCGCCTTGTCGACCTTCTTGCCGCGGATCATCGCCGCCACGAGATTTAGTTTCTGCGGGCTGGTGCGAAGCATGCGGAGTTTCGACATCGCTTCGTTGTCAGCCACGCGGCGGGGGTTCTTGTCCTTGCCCATGACTTACTTCCGCTTCGCTTTCTTGTCCGCCGCGTGACCGTAATAGGTCCGGGTCGGAGAATATTCACCGAACTTCTGGCCGATCATGTCTTCCGATACGTTGACCGGAACATGCTTCTTGCCGTTGTAGACACCGAAGGTCAGGCCGACGAATTGCGGCAGGATGGTGGATCGCCGGGACCAGATCTTGATGACTTCGTTCTTGCCCGACTCGCGGGATTTCTCGGCCTTCTTCAGCACGTAGCTGTCGACGAAAGGCCCCTTCCAGACGGAACGTCCCATGGTTTAGCGGCCCTTCTTCTTGGCGTGACGCGAGCGGATGATGAGCTTCTGCGACGCCTTGTTCGTGTCGCGGGTGCGTGCACCCTTGGTCGGCTTGCCCCAGGGAGTGACCGGGTGACGACCGCCCGAGGTCCGGCCTTCGCCGCCGCCATGGGGGTGATCAATCGGGTTCATGACGACACCGCGCACCGACGGGCGGCGCCCCTGGTGGCGCGTGCGCCCGGCCTTGCCGAAATTCTGGTTGCTGTTGTCGGGGTTCGACACGGCACCGACGGTCGCCATGCATTCCTGGCGCACCAGCCGCAGTTCGCCCGAGGAAAGGCGGATCTGCGCGTAGCCGCCATCGCGACCGACAAACTGGGCATATGTGCCCGCGGCGCGCGCAATCTGGCCGCCCTTGCCGGGCTTCAGCTCGATGTTGTGCACGATCGTCCCGATGGGCATCCCCGAGAACGGCATCGCGTTGCCGGGCTTGATGTCCACCTTGGCGCCCGACAAGATCTTGTCACCGACGCCAAGACGCTGCGGTGCCAGGATATAGGCCTGCTCGCCATCCTCGTACTGGATCAACGCGATGAAGGCGGTTCGGTTGGGATCGTATTCGACCCGCGCGACCACGGCCTGCATGTCGTGCTTGGTGCGGCGGAAATCCACGATGCGGTACAGACGCTTCGCCCCGCCACCGCGGCGGCGCGACGTGATCCGTCCGGTATTGTTCCGGCCGCCCGACTTGGTCAAACCCTCAGTGAGGGATTTGACCGGACGCCCTTTCCAAAGCTCCGAACGGTCGATCAGAACCAGCCCGCGCTGGCCAGGCGTCGTCGGTTTGTACGACTTGAGTGCCATGCTTTCTGTCTTCCGTTGTTGAATGCCCGCGAACGGGCGATCTTGCGAAAAATCAAGGCCCCGGACGCATCCGGGGCCATGGGTTTGCGCGGGCTATCAGAGCCCGGTGGTCACGTCAATCGTGTTGCCCTCTTCGAGCGTGACATAGGCCTTCTTCACGTCGCGGCGCTTGCCCAGCATCCCGCGGAACCGCTTGACCTTGCCCTTGGTGACGGTCGTGTTCACGGCCTTCACCTTGACGTTGAACAACGCCTCGACCGCTTCCTTGATCTGCGGCTTGTTCGCATCGATCGCCACTTCGAAGACCACGGCGTTGTTTTCCGACGCCATGGTGGCCTTTTCAGTGATGACCGGCTTGCGGATCACATCGTAGAGTTCGGCTTTGGTGGTCATTTCAGGCGCGCCTCCAGCGCTTCGACACCGGCCTTCGTGATCACGAGCGTGTCACGGCGCAGGATGTCATAAACATTGGCCCCGATGGACGGCAGCACGTCGAGTCCGTCGATATTGGCCGCGGCCTGCGCGAAATTCGCGTTCACCTCGGCGCCGTCGATCACGAGAACGCGCTTCCAGCCCAGCTTCTTGACCGCCTGTGCCAGCGACTTGGTCTTGCCGTCGGCAAGGGCCGCGTCTTCCAGCACCACGAGATTGCCGGCCTGTGCCTTGGCACTCAGCGCGTGCTTCAGGCCCAGCTTGCGGAACTTCTTCGTCAGGTCGTGGGCATGGCTGCGCGGGGTCGGACCCTTGTAGATACCACCCTTGCGGAAGATCGGCGCATTCCGGTCGCCGTGGCGTGCGCCGCCGGTGCCCTTCTGGCGGTAGATCTTCTTGGTCGAGTAGCTGGTTTCCGAGCGGGTCTTGACCTTGTGCGTCCCGGCCATCGCCTTGTTGCGCTGCCAGCGCACCACGCGGTGGAGGATGTCCGCACGCGGTTCCAGGCCGAAGATCTCGTCGCCCAGATCGACCGTGCCGGCGGCTTCGCCGTCCAGTTTGATCACATCGAGTTTCATGCCTCGTCGTCCTTCTTGTCGGCGGCGATGTCGGCCTCGGCTTCCTTCAGCGCGGCTTCTTCGGCGGCGGCGGCTTCTTCGGCGGCGGCCTTTGCGGCGGCTTCCTCTTCAGCGGCGGCCTGTGCAGCAGCTTCCTCGGCCAGGCGGCGTGCCTCGTCCGCAGCGGACTTCAGCGCGGCGGGCAGGATCGCGTTCTCGGGGAAGGGCTTCTTCACCGCGTCCTTGATCGTGACCCAGCCACCTTTCGACCCGGGGACCGCGCCCTTGACCATGATCAGCCCGCGATCGGCATCCGTGCGCACGACCTGCAGGTTCTGCGTGGTCACGCGTGCGGCACCCATGTGACCGGCCATCTTCTTGCCCTTGAACACCTTGCCGGGGTCCTGGCATTGGCCGGTGGAACCATGCGCGCGGTGGCTGATCGACACACCGTGGCTGGCCCGCAGACCCCCGAAGTTGTGCCGCTTCATCGCACCGGCAAAGCCCTTGCCGATGGACGTGCCGGACACGTCCACGAACTGGCCCGCGAAGTAATGATCCGCGGTGATTTCCTCACCGACGTTGATCAGGTTTTCGGGCGCCACGCGAAATTCGACCAGCTTGCGCTTGGGCGCAACCTTCGCCACGGCGAAATGGCCGCGCATCGGCTTGCTGACGCGCTTCGCCTTGGCTTCGCCCGCACCCAGCTGAACGGCCGTGTAGCCGTCGCGGTCGGCTGTGCGCGTGCCCACGACCTGCAACCCGTCGAGTTGCAGAACCGTCACCGGAACCTGCTTGCCGTCTTCCATGAACAGGCGGGTCATCCCCACCTTCTTCGCGATCACTCCAGAGCGCAACATCTCGACTGCCCCCCTCAAACCTTGATCTCGACGTCAACACCGGCCGCGAGGTCGAGCTTCATCAGCGCGTCCACGGTCTGCGGTGTCGGGTCGACGATATCGAGGAGCCGCTTGTGCGTGCGGATCTCGAACTGGTCGCGCGATTTCTTGTTCACGTGCGGGCTGCGCAGGACGGTGAACTTCTCGATCTTGTTCGGCAGCGGGATGGGCCCGCGCACCTGGGCGCCCGTGCGCTTGGCCGTGTTGACGATCTCCTGGGTGCTGGCATCCAGAACCCGATAGTCAAACGCCTTCAGCCGGATGCGAATGTTTTGGCTTTGCATTGTCGTGTCGCCTTTCGCGGCTTGGAAAAGAGAGGTGGAGCGCCCCTCATCGGGCGCCCCACTTGCATTTCCGAAGGTCAGTATCAGTCGAGGATTTTCGACACCACGCCGGCGCCGACGGTGCGGCCGCCTTCGCGGATGGCGAAGCGGAGCTTTTCCTCCATGGCGATCGGCGCGATCAGTTCCACCGTGAAGCTCACGTTGTCGCCCGGCATCACCATCTCCGTGCCTTCGGCCAGCGTCACCGTCCCGGTCACGTCCGTCGTGCGGAAGTAGAACTGCGGGCGGTAGTTGGCGAAGAACGGCGTGTGGCGCCCGCCCTCTTCCTTCGTCAGGATGTAGGCTTCGGCCTCGAACTTCGTGTGCGGGTTCACCGACTTCGGCTTGCACAGGACCTGCCCGCGCTCCACGCCTTCACGCTCGATCCCGCGCAGCAGGATGCCCACGTTGTCGCCCGCCTCGCCGCGGTCCAGCAGCTTGCGGAACATCTCGACGCCCGTGCAGGTCGTCTTCTTCGTGTCGCGGATGCCCACGATCTCGATCTCGTCGCCCACGTTGATCACGCCGCGCTCAACGCGCCCCGTCACCACCGTGCCGCGGCCGGAAATCGAGAACACGTCCTCGATCGGCATCAGGAACGGCTGGTCCACCGCGCGTTCGGGCGTCGGGATGTACTCGTCCACCGCCGCCATCAGCTTGCGGATCGATTCCTCGCCAATCTCAGGGTCGCGCCCTTCCATCGCCGCCAGCGCCGAGCCGGGGATCACCGGAATGTCGTCGCCGGGATACTCGTAGCTCGACAGAAGCTCGCGGATCTCCATCTCGACGAGCTCCAGAAGCTCCTCGTCATCCACCTGGTCGACCTTGTTCATGTAGACGACCATCGCCGGGATGCCGACCTGGCGGCCCAGCAGGATGTGCTCGCGCGTCTGCGGCATCGGGCCGTCCGCGGCGTTCACCACCAGGATCGCGCCGTCCATCTGCGCCGCACCCGTGATCATGTTCTTCACGTAGTCGGCGTGGCCGGGGCAGTCCACATGCGCATAGTGGCGCGCCTCGGTCTCGTACTCCACATGCGCGGTCGAGATCGTGATCCCCCGCGCCTTCTCCTCCGGCGCGCCGTCGATCTGGTCATAGGCGCGGAAATCGCCGAAATACTTCGTGATCGCAGCCGTCAGCGTCGTCTTGCCGTGGTCAACATGGCCGATCGTGCCGATGTTAACGTGCGGCTTGTTCCGTTCGAATTTTGCCTTTGCCATTGCGGCCTCCTGTTCGCGTTTGGGGCGGCGGGGACGACCCCGCCCTACGGGTGGTGGGTAGGGCGGGGTTCACCCCGCCATCCCGTCAAGCGTATTTCTTCTGGATTTCTTCGCTGATGTTCTGCGGCACGGGCTCGTAATGATCGAAGAGCATCGTGAACTGTGCGCGCCCGGACGACATCGAGCGCAGCGTGTTGATGTAGCCGAACATGTTCGCCAGCGGCACGAAGGCGTTGATGACGATCGCGTTGCCGCGGCTGTCCTGCCCCTGCACCATGCCACGCCGCGAGGTCAGGTCGCCGATCACGCCGCCGGTATATTCCTCCGGCGTCACGACCTCGACCTTCATGATCGGTTCGAGCAGCTTGGCGCCCGCCCGCTTCAGACCTTCGCGCATGCACATCCGCGCCGCGATCTCGAACGCCAGCACGCTGGAGTCCACGTCGTGGAACTTGCCGTCGATCAGCGCCACCTTGAAGTCGATCACCGGGAACCCGGCAAGCGGCCCGCTGTCCATCACCGACTTGATGCCCTTTTCGACACCGGGGATGTATTCCTTCGGCACGGCACCACCGACGATGCGGCTCTCGAACGAATAGCCTTCGCCCGGCTCTGTCGGTGCGATGATCAGCTTCACCTCGGCGAATTGGCCCGACCCACCCGACTGTTTCTTGTGGGTGTAGGTGTGCTCGATCTCGTGGCCGATGGTTTCACGATACGCCACCTGCGGCGCACCGATATTCGCCTCGACCTTGAACTCGCGCTTCAGACGGTCGACCAGGATGTCGAGATGGAGTTCGCCCATCCCTTTCATGATCGTCTGGCCCGATTCCAGATCGGTCTCGACGCGGAAGGACGGATCTTCCGCCGCAAGACGCTGGAGGCCCATGGACATCTTTTCCTGGTCCGCCTTGGTCTTGGGTTCGACCGCGATCTCGATCACCGGATCGGGGAAGGTCATCGTTTCCAGAACCACTTGCTTGTTCGGGTCGCACAGCGTGTCGCCCGTGGTGGTTTCCTTCAGACCCGCCAGGGCGATGATGTCGCCGGACCCGGCCCAATCGATTTCCTCGCGGGAATTCGAGTGCATCATCATCATCCGGCCGATGCGTTCCCGCTTGCCCTTGGTCGAGTTCAGAACCGAATCGCCCTTGGACAGGATGCCCGAATAGATCCGCGTGAAGGTCAGCGACCCCACGAACGGGTCGTTCATGATCTTGAACGCAAGACCCGCGAACGGCTCTTCATCACCAGCGCGGCGTTCGATGTTGCGGGTTTCCGTTTCGTCGTCCGGCGAAAAGCCCATGTAGGGCGGCACGTCCAGCGGACCGGGCAGAAAATCGATCACGGCGTTGAGCAGGGGCTGAACACCCTTGTTCTTGAACGCCGAACCGGCGGTCACGGGCACGAAGGCCAGCGTCAGGCAGCCCTTGCGGATCAGCTTGCGCAGCGTGTCTTCGTCGGGCTCGACGCCTTCGAGATACTGCTCCATCGCGTCGTCATCGACCTCGACCGCAACTTCGATGAGGTTCGCGCGCCATTCGTCTGCGATATCCTGAAGCTCCTCACGGATCGGACGACGGAACCAGGACGCACCCAGATCCTCGCCTTCCCAGACCCATTCTTCCATCTTGATCAGGTCGATGATGCCTTCGAGCTTGTCCTCGGCCCCGATCGGCAGCGCGATGGGCGCGGGGATGGCACCGGTGCGGTCCTTGATCATCTTCACGCAGTTGAAGAAGTCGGCGCCGATCTTGTCCATCTTGTTGACGAACACGATGCGCGGCACCTTGTAGCGGTCGGCCTGACGCCACACGGTTTCGGTCTGCGGTTCGACACCGGCATTGGCGTCGAGCAGGCAGATCGCACCGTCGAGAACGGCAAGCGAACGCTCCACCTCGATCGTGAAATCCACGTGGCCGGGCGTGTCGATGATGTTGAAGCGGAATTTCGTGTCCGACGTGCCTTCGGCAGTCGGGTCTTCCTGGCGCTGCCAGAACGTGGTCGTGGCGGCGGAGGTGATCGTGATGCCCCGCTCCTGCTCCTGTTCCATCCAGTCCATCGTGGCGGCGCCGTCATGGACTTCGCCGATCTTGTGGGACTTGCCGGTGTAATACAGGATGCGCTCGGTCGTCGTGGTCTTGCCCGCGTCGATATGGGCCATGATCCCGAAGTTCCGGTAGCGCGTCAGGGGATAGTCGCGTGCCATGAGGGTATCCTCTTGCTCTGCTTACCAGCGGTAGTGGCTGAATGCCTTGTTGGCATCGGCCATCTTGTGGGTGTCTTCGCGCTTCTTCACGGCGGTCCCGCGGCCCTGCACGGCGTCCATCAGTTCACCGGCCAGTCGCTCTTCCATCGTGTTCTCGTTGCGCTTGCGGCTGGCAATGATGAGCCAGCGGATCGCCAGCGCCTCGCGGCGCTCGGGGCGCACTTCGACGGGCACCTGGTAGGTCGCGCCGCCGACCCGGCGGGACCGGACCTCGACCGCGGGCTTGATGTTGTCCAGCGCCTCGTGGAACACTTCCACGGGGGCTTTCTTCAGCCGCGCCTCGACCCGGTCGAACGCGTTGTAGACGATGCGCTCGGCGGTCGATTTCTTGCCGTCGACCATCAGGTTGTTCATGAATTTCGTCAGGACACGATCACCATACTTGGCATCGGGCAGGACTTCGCGCTTTTCGGCAGCGTGACGACGGGACATCTCGGAATCCTCTTATTTCGGGCGCTTGGCGCCGTATTTCGACCGGCGCTGCTTGCGGTCCTTGACGCCTTGCGTATCGAGCACGCCGCGCAGGATGTGATAGCGCACACCGGGAAGGTCCTTCACCCGGCCCCCGCGGATGAGCACGACCGAGTGCTCCTGCAGATTGTGGCTTTCACCGGGAATGTAGCTGATCACCTCGTAGCCGTTGGTGAGCCGCACCTTCGCGACCTTCCGCATGGCCGAGTTCGGCTTCTTCGGCGTGGTCGTATAGACGCGGGTGCAGACGCCGCGCTTCTGAGGGCAGGACTCCAGGTGCTGCGACTTGGAGCGTTTCACTTTGGGCTGCCGCGGTTTGCGGATCAGCTGCTGGATCGTTGGCATTCCGGTTTAATCCCCGCGTTGCTCATCGTTCATCGTCTGGTCACACGCCCCGGGGACGCGCGGATGGATCTTCACGTGGCCTCTGCCGCATGGGATGCGGACAAACACAGGCACCGCATTCGTCCCCCTTGCTCAGGTGACGACGCGGTGGGTTTCCAGAGGATCGGAGCCATTACGCCCGGATCATGACCACGACTGGTATAGGGTCAAACGGGCAGAGCCCGGTCGATTGGGCGGCGTATAGGCAGAGTCGCAGGGGTTGTCAACAGCGATACCCCCGCGCTACGGCGCGCGCCAGCACCCGTTCCCGATAATATGTGAACGCGCCCGTGGCGACGACGATACAGGCCCCCAGAAGCGTGATCGCCGTCGGCCAATCCCCGAAGGCCAGATAGCCGAGAACCAGCGCCCACAAAAGCCCGGTATAGCGAAAAGGTGCCGTGGCGCCGGCATCGCCCATGCGCATGACCTGCACAGTCAGCACATATGCCAGCAGGATGAACAGCGCCGACAGCACCAGAAGCCCGACATGCACGGGACGCAGCGCAAGCCATGTCTCGAAAGGCCCAAGCGCCGATCCCAGCAACATCACGCCAAGCGACGAAAACAGCACGACCACCATCGTCGGCACGCTGCCCGCAATCCGCCGGGTCGCCAGGTCCCGCAGCGTTATCATGGCGACCGCAGCCAAGGCGAACAGGGTATAGGCGTTGAACCCTTCCGGCCCCGGACGCACGATCAGAAGAACGCCCACGAACCCGACGAGAATGGCACTGACCCTGCGCCATCCCAGCGGTTCCCCAAGGAAAACCGCGGCCGCCAGTGCCACGGTCAGCGGCAATGCCTGGAGAATGGCTGTCGCATTGGCCAGAGGCATGTGGAACAGCGCCGAAATGAAGAAGAACGCCGCGCCGACCTCGCCCGCGGTACGCAGCGCAACCCGCCGCCAGTCCGCAGAGATAAGCCGGACACGCCACTGCCCGTGCCATGCAACCCAGCCGCCCACAAGGATCGACGTGAGAACCCCGCGCAGGAACAGTAGCTGTCCCAGCGGAAGGTCCGTCCCCAGCGCCTTCATGCACGTGTCGTTGAGCGCGTAACAGCCCATGGACAGGGTCATCAGCAGGGCAGCGCGCGCGTTGGCGGTGGAACTGGTCAACGTCTCTTCACCGGCTGCACAGGTCCTTGAACGACCGCCGATGGCATTGGTCGCTGCACATGAGCCACGCAGTCACGTCAGGCAGGATGGCGGCGCGCAGAGTAAGCCACCGTCAGCCCTTTACGTGACGGACGGAACCCGTACAGGACGGATTCCACGCATGGTAGACATGGAACCGCCGCCCACAGGGGCGGCGGTTGGGTGGTGTCAGGCGCAGATCACGCGTCCCCGCCTTCGGGTGTGTTGACGAGACCGGCATCGGCCTGGCCCGATCCGAAGACGTCGTCGGCATCCATGCTGGCCGGCGCCTGCAGGGCCAGCGCCGCCTCGGCCTCGGCCTGCTTGGCCGCGATGACCTTCTGGTCCCGCTCCGACGCGATACGCCGCACGCGGCTGGATGCACCGCCCGTGCCTGCCGGGATCAGCCGGCCGACAATGACGTTCTCCTTGAGCCCGATCAGCTTGTCGCGCTTGCCCTGCACCGACGCCTCGGTCAGCACGCGGGTCGTTTCCTGGAACGAGGCCGCCGAGATGAACGACCGTGTCTGCAACGACGCCTTGGTGATGCCGAGCAGGATCGGCTCGGCTTCCGCGGGGCGGCGATTGTCCTTCAGGGCCTTCTCGTTCATCTCGTCGAGTTCGGCCTTGTCGACATGTTCGCCCTTCAGAAGCGTGGTCTCGCCGCTGTCCAGAACCTCGTACTTCTGGAGCATCTGGCGCACGATCACCTCGATGTGCTTGTCGTTGATCTTCACGCCCTGGAGCCGATAGACGTCCTGCACCTCCTTGATGAGGTAGTCGGCCAGCGCCTCGATCCCCATGATCCGGAGGATGTCATGGGGGGCAGGATTGCCATCCATAATGTAATCCCCCTTCTGGACGAAGTCACCTTCGACCACCGGGATGTGCTTGCCCTTGGGCACCATGTATTCCACGGGTTCCAGCGTTTCGTCCGAGGGCTCGATCGTGATCCGGCGCTTGTTCTTGTAGTCCTTGCCGAACCGCACATAGCCGTCGAGTTCCGCGATGATCGCGTGATCCTTCGGGCGACGGGCTTCGAACAATTCCGCCACGCGGGGCAGACCCCCGGTGATGTCCTTGGTCTTGGCCCCCTCGCGCGGGATCCGTGCCACAACGTCACCGATCTGGATGTCCTGCCCGTCCTCGACCGACAGGATCGCATCCACCGACATCGGATAGCTGACCGGGTTGCCGGCTTCGTTGCGCACCGGCTCGCCCGTCGCACCATCCATGATGATGATTTCGGGCTTCAGGTCGTTGCCCTTGGGCGCCGACCTCCAATCGGTCACGATCTTCTGGGTCATGCCCGTGGCATCGTCGGTCACATCGCGCACCGCGATCCCCGACACGAGATCCACGAACTTCGCCACACCCGCCTTTTCCGCGATGATCGGCAGGGTATAGGGGTCCCACTCGAACAGCTTGGTGCCGCGGGCAATATCCTGCCCCTCGGTGACGAAGATCTTGGTGCCGTAGCCGATCTTGAAGCTGGCACGTTCCTCGCCCTCGGGACCGACGATCACGAGCTGCATGTTCCGGCCGACGGCAATCTTGTCGCCGCTGGAGTTTTCCAGGATCGAGGCGTTGCGGAACTCGATCTTGCCCTCGTTGCCGGCTTCCTGGAACGACTGCTGCGCACCCTGCGCGATCCCGCCGATGTGGAAGGTCCGCATGGTCAGCTGCGTGCCCGGCTCGCCGATGGACTGCGCCGCGATGATGCCCACGGCCTCGCCCTGGTTCACAAGCGTGCCGCGCGCAAGGTCACGCCCGTAGCACATGGCGCAGACGCCTTCCTCGGCCTCGCAGGTCAGCGGGCTGCGAATGCGCATCTTCTGCACGCCTGCATCCTCGATCAGGTCCGCCTTGCGCTCGTCGATCAGCTCGCCCTCCGCGACCAGCACCTCGTCCGTGCCGGGGCGCAAAACGTCGTCCGCGGACACGCGCCCGAGGATGCGTTCGGCCAGCGATGCCACGACCTCGCCATCGTTCACGGCCGCCTCGGCGGTGATCGCCTTGTCGGTGCCGCAATCATGGGCGCGGACGATGCAGTCCTGTGCCACGTCCACCAGTCGCCGGGTCAGGTAGCCCGAGTTCGCGGTCTTCAGCGCGGTATCGGCCAGGCCCTTCCGGGCCCCGTGGGTCGAGTTGAAGTACTCAAGTACGGTCAGACCTTCCTTGAAGTTCGAGATGATCGGTGTCTCGATGATCGACCCGTCGGGCTTGGCCATCAGGCCGCGCATCCCGCCAAGCTGCTTCATCTGCGCGGGCGAACCACGGGCCTTGGAGTGGGCCATCATGTAGACCGAGTTCGGTTCCTGCTCGACCCCGTCCTCGACACGCAGCGCCGAGATGTCGGCCATCATGGCATCGGCCACCTGGTCCGAGCACTTGGACCACGCGTCGATCACCTTGTTGTACTTTTCGCCCTGGGTGATCAGGCCGTCCATGTACTGCTGTTCGAACTCCTTCACCTGCTCCTTGACGCCATTGACGATCTCCCACTTATTGTCGGGGATCACCATGTCGTCCTTGCCGAAGCTGATGCCGGCCTTGAACGCCTCGCGGAAGCCCATGGTCATGATCTGGTCGCAGAAGATGACCGACTCCTTCTGGCCGCAATAGCGGTAGACGGTGTCGATGACCTGCTGCACCTCGCCCTTGCGCAGCAGCCGGTTCACAAGATCGAACGGCGCCTTGGCGTTGAGCGGCAGAAGCGCACCCAGCCGCACGCGGCCCGGCGTCGTCTCGTAGCGCTTCATGACCTCCTGGCCGTGCTCGTCGATCTGCTTCACGCGCGCCGTGATCTGCGCATGCAGGTGCACCTCGCCTGCGTCGAGCGCGTGCTGCACCTCGTCCTCGTCGGCGAAGATCATGCCCTCGCCCTTCAGGCCCTTGCGCATCAGCGACACGTAATAGAGACCGAGAACCATGTCCTGCGACGGCACGATGATCGGCGCGCCGTTCGCGGGCGACAGCACGTTGTTCGTGGACATCATCAGCACGCGGGCTTCCAGCTGCGCCTCGAGGCTCAGCGGCACGTGCACGGCCATCTGGTCGCCGTCGAAATCCGCGTTGAACGCGGTGCAGACCAGCGGGTGCAGCTGGATCGCCTTGCCTTCGATCAGCACGGGTTCGAACGCCTGGATGCCGAGCCGGTGCAGCGTCGGCGCGCGGTTCAGCATGACGGGGTGTTCGCGGATCACCTCGTCGAGGATGTCCCACACCTCGGGGCGTTCCTTTTCCACCAGCTTCTTCGCCTGCTTGACGGTGGAGGACAGGCCCTTCGCCTCGAGCCGCGAATAGATGAACGGCTTGAACAGCTCGAGCGCCATCTTCTTCGGCAACCCGCACTGGTGCAGCTTCAGTTCCGGACCGGTCACGATGACCGAGCGGCCGGAGAAGTCCACGCGCTTGCCCAGCAGGTTCTGGCGGAACCGGCCCTGCTTGCCCTTGAGCATGTCCGAGAGCGACTTCAGCGGGCGCTTGTTGGCGCCGGTGATGACCCGGCCGCGACGGCCGTTGTCGAACAGCGCGTCGACGGATTCCTGCAGCATCCGCTTTTCGTTACGGATGATGATGTCCGGCGCGCGCAATTCGATCAACCGCTTGAGACGGTTGTTGCGGTTGATGACGCGGCGGTACAGGTCGTTCAGGTCGGACGTGGCGAACCGGCCCCCATCGAGCGGGACCAGCGGGCGCAGTTCCGGCGGGATGACCGGCACCACCGTCAGCACCATCCATTCCGGGCGATTGCCGGATTCGAGGAAGCTCTCGACGACCTTCAGACGCTTGATGATCTTCTTGGGCTTCAACTCGCCCGTGGCTTCCTTCAACTCGTCCCGCAGCTTGAGCGCCTCGGCTTCGAGGTCGATCTGGGCGAGCATGTCCCGGATCGCTTCGGCCCCGATACCCGCAGTGAAGGCGTCCAGGCCATACGCGTCCTGCGCATCCATGAACTCCTCTTCCGACATCAGCTGGCCATAGCTCAGGTCGGTCAGGCCGGGTTCGATCACCACGTAATTCTCGAAATAGAGGATCCGTTCCAGATCGCGCAGCGTCATGTCGAGCATCAGGCCGATGCGCGACGGCAGCGACTTGAGGAACCAGATATGCGCCACGGGCGAAGCCAGCTCGATATGGCCCATGCGCTCGCGCCGGACCTTCTGGAGCGTGACCTCCACGCCGCATTTCTCGCAGACGACGCCGCGATACTTCATGCGCTTGTACTTGCCGCACAAGCATTCGTAGTCCTTGATCGGACCGAAGATGCGCGCACAGAACAGGCCGTCACGTTCCGGCTTGAACGTGCGATAGTTGATCGTCTCGGGCTTCTTGATCTCGCCGAAGGACCAGCTGAGGATCCGCTCGGGGGATGCGAGCGAAACCTTGATCTCGTCGAAAGCCTTGGGCGGGGTCAGCGGGTTGAACGGGTTGTTCGTGAGTTCCTGGTTCATCGGGTATCCTCGAAAGTGGCGCGGCGGTGGGGTGGAGATCCCCGCGCGGGGATCTCCCGGCTCAGAATTTTAATTGAAATTCTGCGCTCTACTCCTCATCCTCCGCATCCAGGAGTTCCATGTTGAGGCCCAGACCCCGGACCTCCTTGACGAGCACGTTGAACGACTCCGGCACACCGGCTTCGAAATTGTCCTCGCCCTTTACGATGCTTTCATAGACCTTGGTCCGCCCGGCCACGTCGTCCGACTTGACCGTCAGCATTTCCTGAAGCGTGTAGGCGGCACCATAAGCTTCCAGCGCCCAGACCTCCATCTCGCCGAAACGTTGGCCGCCGAACTGCGCCTTGCCGCCCAACGGCTGCTGGGTCACGAGGCTGTAAGGCCCGGTCGAGCGTGCGTGGATCTTGTCGTCCACCAGGTGGTGCAGCTTCAGCAGGTACTTCACCCCCACCGTCACCTTCCGCGCGAAGGGCTCACCCGTGCGCCCGTCATAGAGCGTGGACTGGCCGCTTTCATCGAAGCCGGCACGACGCAGCGCGTCGTTCACGCCCTCCTCGCGCGCCCCGTCGAAGACCGGGGTCGCGATCGGCACGCCGCGCGTCACGTTCGACGCGGCTTCGACCAGGCGCGTCTCGTCCATGCCTTCGATGCCTTCCGCGAACACATCGTCGCCATAGCCGATCCGCATCGCTTCCTTGACCGGGGTCAGGTCACCCGTGCGGCGGTATTCCCCCAGCGCGTCGTCGATCTTGATGCCAAGGCCACGGCTCGCCCAACCCATGTGGGTTTCGAGGATCTGTCCGACATTCATCCGCGACGGCACACCCAGCGGGTTGAGGCAGATGTCCACCGGCGTACCATCCGCGAGGAAGGGCATGTCCTCCATCGGGACCACGCGCGACACCACGCCCTTGTTGCCGTGGCGGCCGGCCATCTTGTCGCCCGGCTGCAGCTTGCGCTTCACCGCCACAAACACTTTGACCATCTTCATCACGCCCGGGGGCAGGTCGTCGCCGCGGCGGACCTTTTCGACCTTGTCCTCGAACCGCGCTTCGAGCGCCCGGCGCTGGCTTTCGTACTGGGCGTTCAGGGCTTCGACCATCTGGGCCTCGGCTTCCTGTTCCAGCGCCAGCTGCCACCACTGCCCGCGCGACAGGGTTGCCAGCAGATCCTCGGTGATCTCCGACCCGGGTCTGACGCCTTTCGGCCCCTTCACAGCGATCTTGCCGAGGATCATGGACTTCAGACGCGCATAGATGTTGCGATCGAGGATCGCCATCTCATCGTCGCGGTCCCGCGCAAGGCTTTCGACCTCTTCGCGTTCGATCTGCACGGCGCGCTCGTCCTTGTCCACGCCGTGGCGGTTGAACACGCGCACCTCGACGATCGTGCCGTAGTCCCCCGGCGGCAGGCGCAGGGAGGTATCTCGCACGTCAGAGGCCTTTTCGCCGAAGATCGCGCGGAGCAGTTTTTCCTCCGGCGTCATCGGGCTTTCGCCCTTGGGCGTGATCTTGCCCACAAGGATGTCGCCCGGCCCGACCTCGGCCCCGATATAGACGATGCCGGCCTCGTCGAGATTGCGCAGCGCTTCCTCGCCCACGTTGGGAATGTCGCGGGTGATCTCCTCCGGTCCCAGCTTGGTGTCCCGCGCCGCGACTTCGAACTCCTCGATATGGACCGAGGTGAACACGTCGTCGCGCACGATCCGTTCGGAGATCAGGATCGAGTCTTCGTAGTTGTAGCCGTTCCACGGCATGAAGCCGACGATGACATTCTTGCCGACCGCCAGTTCGCCCATGTCGGTGCAGGGCCCATCCGCGATCACCTCGTCGCGTTCGACCACGTCGCCGACCTTCACCAGCGGGCGCTGGTTGATGCAGCTGTTCTGGTTCGACCGCTGGAACTTGCGCAGGCGGTAGATGTCCACGCCCGGGTCGGACGGGTCGAGATCGCCGGACGCGCGGATCACGATCCGCATGGCGTCCACCTGGTCCACGACGCCGGACCGCCGCGCCACGATGGCGGCACCGCTGTCACGGGCCACGACTTCTTCGATGCCGGTGCCCACCAGCGGCGCCTCGGCCTGCAGCAGCGGCAGGGCCTGCCGCATCATGTTCGACCCCATAAGCGCGCGGTTGGCGTCATCGTTTTCCAGGAACGGGATCAGCGCGGCCGCCACGGATACCAACTGCCGCGGCGACACGTCGATCAGGTCCACGCTTTCGCGCGGTGCCATGGTGTAATCACCCGACTGGCGGGTGTTCACCATCTCGTTCACAAGGTTGCCGTCTTCGTCGAGCACGGCATTCGCCTGCGCGATCGTGTGGCGCATTTCCTCGGTCGCGGACAGGTAATGCACCTCGTCGGTCACTTGGCCGTCCTTGACCACGCGATAGGGCGTTTCGATGAACCCGTACTTGTTTACCCGCGCAAAGGTCGCAAGGCTGTTGATCAGACCGATGTTCGGGCCTTCCGGCGTCTCGATCGGGCACATCCGGCCGTAATGGGTCGTGTGGACGTCCCGGACCTCGAAGCCCGCGCGCTCACGCGTCAGACCGCCCGGCCCGAGCGCCGACAGGCGCCGCTTGTGCGTCACTTCCGACAGAGGGTTGGTCTGGTCCATGAACTGCGACAGCTGCGAGGAGCCGAAGAATTCGCGCACCGCCGCCGCCGCCGGTTTGGCGTTGATCAGATCCTGCGGCATCACCGTGTCGATCTCGACCGACGACATGCGTTCCTTGATCGCACGCTCCATGCGGAGAAGGCCGACGCGGTACTGGTTCTCCATCAGCTCGCCGACGGACCGCACGCGGCGGTTGCCCAGGTGGTCGATGTCGTCGATGTCGCCCTTGCCGTCGCGCAGTTCCATCAGCGCCTTGATGCACGCCACGATATCCTCGCGGCGCAGGGTGCGCTGGGTGTCTTCCGCGGTCAGGTTGAGCCGCATGTTCATCTTGACCCGGCCCACGGCGGACAGATCGTACCGTTCGCTGTCGAAGAACAGCGTGTCGAACAGGTTGCTGGCGGCTTCGACGGTCGGCGGCTCGCCCGGGCGCATCACGCGGTAGATGTCCATGAGCGCGGTATCGCGGCCCATGTTCTTGTCCATCGCCATTGTGTTCCGGATGTACGGACCGACATTGATGTTGTCGATGTCGAGAACGGGGATGTCGGTGATCCCGGCATCCAGCAGCGCCTTCAGCGACCCGCCGGTCACCTCGCCGTCCTTGTCAACTTCCCAGGTCAGCTCATCGCCGGCCTCGACGTAGATCGCGCCGGTTTCCTCGTTGATGATGTCCTTGGCGACGTAACGCCCGATGATCATGTCGAACGGGACCAGAAGTTCGGTCACCGTGCCCTCGTCGATCAGTTTCTTGACCTGACGAGGTGTGACCTTGTCCCCGGCGGCGCAGATCACCTCACCCGTGGCGGCATCAACCAGATCGAAGGTCGGCCGCGTGCCGCGCACCCGTTCCGGGAAGAAACGCGTGACCCAGCCCCGATTGCCGTCCTTGCGGAAATTCACGGTTTCGTAATAGGCATCCATGATGCCTTCCTGGTCGAGACCAAGCGCATAAAGCAGCGTCGTCACCGGCAGCTTCCGGCGGCGGTCGATGCGCGCATACACCAGATCCTTGGCGTCGAATTCGAAATCGAGCCACGACCCGCGATATGGAATGATGCGGCAGGCGAACAGCAGCTTGCCCGAACTGTGCGACTTGCCCTTGTCGTGGTCGAAGAACACGCCGGGGCTGCGGTGCATCTGGGACACGATCACACGTTCCGTGCCATTGACGACGAAGGTGCCGTTCGGCGTCATGAGCGGCATGTCGCCCATGTAGACATCCTGCTCCTTGATGTCCTTCACCGATTTGGCGCCGGTATCCTCGTCCACGTCGAACACGATCAGGCGCAGCGTCACCTTGAGCGGCGCGGCATAGGTCATGTCGCGGCGCTGGCATTCCTCGACATCGTATTTCGGCTTCTCCAGATCGTAGCTGACGAATTCCAGCACGCTGGTTTCGTTGAAATCCTTGATCGGGAAGACCGATTGGAACACGCCCTTCAGGCCTTCGCCATCGAGCGGCACCTCGCTCTCGCCGGAACGCAGGAACAGATCGTAGGACGATTTCTGAACCTCGATGAGGTTCGGCATCGTCAACACCTCACGGATCTTGCCGTAGTATTTCCGAAGCCGCTTCTGTCCGAGATAGGTTTGCGCCATGGTGTATCGCCGCCTTTCGTTTCGCTGGAACGCTGCCGCCGCCGGGGCCACGGGGCGCATTCCTGAAACATGGAAGGAACCGGTCTATGCCCGGCACCCTTCCCACGGGGTGCCTCCCGACCGGTCCGCCCCCTGGAAAGACCCCCGCAACGGGGCCTTGCCAAGACGCGGAAGGCCGAGCCCGGCAAAAGCCGGACCCAGCCATATCACTCAGGTACGGACCGGATGGCCCGACCGGATCACTTCAACTCGATCTCGGCGCCAACGGCCTCGAGCTTCGTCTTGATGTCGTTGGCTTCGTCCTTCGACACCTGTTCCTTCACGGCCTTGCCACCGGCTTCCACCAGTTCCTTGGCTTCCTTGAGGCCAAGACCGGTGATCGCGCGGACTTCCTTGATGACCTTGATCTTCTCGGCGCCTGCGTTCTTCAGGATCACGTCGAATTCGGTCTGCTCTTCGACCGGTGCGCCCGCGTCGCCGCCGGCCGGACCAGCCATCATCACGGCGCCGCCCGCTGCGGGTTCGATGCCGTATTCATCCTTCAGGATGGTCTTCAGTTCTTGTGCCTCAAGCAGCGTCAGGTTGACGATTTGCTCGGCGAGTGCTTTCAGGTCAGCCATTTTCTCTGTTCCGTCTCAATAAAGGTGTGTTCCAACGTGCGAAGGTCGTCCTCGACACGGGATCTTGCGTCACGCGGCCTCGCCGCGCTCCTCGATTGTCGAAAGGATGCTTGCGATGTTCGAAGCAGGTGCGCCAATGGCCCCGGCGATGTTCGAAGCAGGTGCGCCGATGCAGCCGACGATCGAAGCGATAAGCTCCTCGCGCGACGGCATCTTCGACACGGCTTCCACACCGGCCCGGTCCAGAGCCGAACTTCCCATTGCCCCGCCAAGGATCTCGAACTTCTTGTTGTCCTTGGCGAAATCCTCGGCCACCTTGGCTGCCGCCACGGGGTCCTCGGAATAGGAAAGCACGGTCATGCCCGTCAACAGCGAAGCGATGCTTGCGCACGGCTTGCCCTCGAGGGCGATCTTGGCGAGCCTGTTCTTGGCAACACGCACGGACCCGCCGGCAGCGCGCATGCGCCCCCGAAGATCCTGCATCTCGGCAACCGTAAGACCCGTGTAGTGGGCAACCACCACAACGCCAGAGCTTTCGAAGATCTGGCCGAGTTCCTCGACCACTTTCTCTTTCTGGGCTCTATCCACAGTTCCACTCCAGGTTTGAGGGGTCTCCCCCTCGGCTCACATGTGCCGGGCTGGCCCGGCGTTCGGGTCCTCAACGAGGGGCCCGAGAAGATCGCCCGAGAGCACGGCCGAACCGCACCCCAGAGAAAAGTCTCGACCCCATCTCAGGAAGGACATTAAGCCCCGCCCCTGCGGCCTTGCAGCCCGGCGCGACGCACCCTCCGTCTCGGACAGGACAGGGCGGCATGCCGCCCCGCCATTTGGCGGGTCACCCCGCCAAATTTCAGTTCGCGGCCGCCGCGTTGTCCACGCTGACGAACACGCCCGGCCCCATGGTGGAGCTCAGCGCGATCCGCTTCAGATAGGCACCCTTGGCGCCCGACGGCTTGGCCTTGGCGACCGCGTCCACGAAGGCGCGGATGTTCTCGGCCAGCTGCTCGGGCGTGAAGGACGCCTTGCCGACGCCGGCATGGATCACGCCGGCCTTCTCGACTTTGAACTGGACCTCGCCGCCCTTGGCGTTCTTCACCGCGGTCGCCACGTCCATCGTCACCGTGCCGACCTTGGGGTTCGGCATCAGGTTGCGCGGGCCTAGGATTTTCCCGAGCCGCCCGACGATCGGCATCATGTCCGGCGTCGCGATGCAGCGGTCGAACTCGATCTTGCCGGACTGGATGGTTTCCATCAAATCCTCGGCCCCCACGATATCGGCGCCCGCCGCCGTGGCCTCGTCGGCCTTGGCGCCGCGCGCGAACACCGCCACGCGCACCGTCTTGCCGGTGCCGTTGGGCAGGGTCACCACGCCGCGCACCATCTGGTCCGCGTGGCGGGGATCGACGCCGAGGTTCATCGCGATCTCGACGGTCTCGTCGAACTTCGCCGATGCGTTGCCCTTGATCAGCGCAACCGCGTCCTCGACGGTGACGTTTTCCTTGCCGGTAAAGGCTGCGCGTGCGGCCTTGATGCGTTTTCCGTGCTTGGCCATGACGTTACCCCTTCACCTCGATACCCATCGACTTCGCGGAGCCGAGGATGATCTTCATTGCCTCGTCCACGCTGTTCGCGCTGAGGTCGGGCATCTTGGCTTCGGCGATCTCGCGCAGTTGCGCCGCGGTGATCGTCGCGATGGTCTGGCGACCCGGCGCTTCGCTGCCGCGCGGCCGGTTCCGCTTGCCCACGGGCTTCAGGCCTGCGGCCTTCTTCAGATAGAACGACGCCGGCGGCGTCTTGATTTCCATCGTGAAGGACTTGTCCTGATAGTAGCTGATCACGGTGGGACAGGGCGCACCCGGCTCCATATCCGCAGTCTTGGCGTTGAACGCCTTGCAGAATTCCATGATGTTGATGCCGCGCTGACCCAGCGCGGGGCCGACGGGCGGACTGGGGTTCGCCTGCCCGGCCTTGACCTGCAACTTCAAGGTCCCGACGAGTTTCTTGGCCATCCGGCCTCTCCTTCTTCACAACACCGCGCCTGACGCGTCAGGCCGGCTCGGTTGGTGCGGTACGGTCCGCCGGGCGCGCCCGGCTCGCCTCCCGCGCACGTCAGGTCTGTTTGGTGACCTGCGTGAATTCCAGCTCGACCGGGGTTTCCCGGCCGAAGATCGACACCATCACCTTCAGGCGCTGGTTGTCCTCGTCCACGTTTTCGACCATGCCGTCGAAATCCTCGAACGGGCCGTCATTGACCTTCACGCGCTCGCCGACCTCGTAATGGATCAGGGTGCGCGGGGCCTCCTCGCCTTCCTGCACGCGGTTGAGGATGTGGTTTACCTCTTCATCGCGCATCGGCAGCGGGCGTCCCTGAGGGCCAAGGAAGCCGGTTACACGGTTGATCGAATTGATCAGGTGATACCCGCGATCTGTCATCTCCATCCGCACGAGCACGTAGCCCGGCATGAAGCGGCGTGGCACGCTGACCTTCTTGCCGCGGCGAATCTCGATCACCTCTTCCTCGGGAACGAGCACTTCCTCGATCTCGTCTTCGAGGCCCTTCTCGACGACCTCGCTACGGATCTGCTCGGCGATCTTCTTCTCGAAATTCGAGAGAACGCTTACCGAATACCACCGTTTCGCCATCGTGCCTGCCGCCTTCAAGGTTCCCGTGCCGGGCTTTCCCGGTCGTGTCATATTGTCCGCGTCCGAAAGAAAAAAGCGGCGCGCAACGAATCATTGCACGCCCGAACCCGAAACATCGCTGTGTGCTAGACTGATCGCCCCGCGATGACAAGGGGCAATCACCCCTGCCCGCACACGTCTCGGTTGCGCTTCAGCCGAAACTGTTGAGCGTAAAGGCAAGACCGCTGCGGATGATCCAGTCCACGAAGAAAAAGAACACCGCCGTGAGCGCGGACATCACCAGCACCATCGCACTCGTCACGAGAACCTCGCGCTGGCCGGGCCACGTGATCTTGCCGACTTCGCTGCGGACCTGCTGGATGAACTGGAATGGATTCTTGGTGGCCATGCTGGATTCCTTTTGGCGGCAGATACGCGCTCATGCGCCAGGTTTCAAGTCACGGACCGGACACCGAACCAGAAACAGAAAAGGGGCCGCGAACGGCCCCTTCCCAGTGTTGTGTCCGACGCCCGGATCAGGCTGCGCGGCGACGCAGCGCGGCCAGACCGCCCAGACCGCCCAGCAGCAGCCATGCGCCTGCGGGCAGCGGGATCGGTGCGGTGATCAGGTCGGCTTCGGTCGCGACGATGCGGCCATCGACCAGCGCGTAGGTGTCGAAATCGGCGGCGCCACCTGCCGGGATCCCCACATTGGTGAAGGTCACGTCAAAGGTGAACGTGCGCTCTTCCGAGCGATCATAGTCGCCGACCGCTTCGGCACCCACGCAGGCGCCGATATCAGCACCCGTGCAGACGGTGCTGACGCTCACGCCCGGCAGACCGCCGCCCAGATCGCCGACGCTCACGGTGTTGTATTCCGCGAAGCTGCCCGAGATGCCCGAGGTGATGAGATCGACGATATCATCCGGGTCAAGCGTGGCGGCAAGCGCCGTGCCACCCAGCCCTTCGATGCTGCTCGTGAACCCGCCGCCGTAGGTCAGGCCGAACAGTTGCACGTCGTTGGCCGCCAGTGCCGCCATCACGTCCGCGTCGGACGAGATCGGCGAACCGTCCACGTTGTCGGTGCCGGAATTCTTGAACCCGGCATCACCGAATACGAAGATGAATCGGCTCGAACCCGGACGCCAGGATGCGTTTTCGGCCACGAGTTCGATCGCGGTGTTGCCGTTCTCGAGCCCGTCCCCGCCGCCATCGGGATTGCTGAGCGTGATCGCGTTGATCGCCGTATCGACGGCACCACCGGCGGAGGTATCTGTGTCAACGTCGAGATTGAGCACCGTGCCGGGCGCCGCGCCACCTACCGGGGTCACGCCCGGAAGGCGCGCCGCTTCCGCGTATGCACCAGCCGCACCAGCGGCATCGCCGAACCCGTCGAGACCGGCGAGGATACCTTCCGCCGCCAATTTGGCCGCGTTGATCTCGCCACCCATACTGCCCGACGTGTCGAACAGGAAGTGCACGTCGATCCGGGCGCTCGTCGGGTCGCCCGCGCTCACGACGACCGTCTTCTCGATCGTGACGCTTTCGCCCGGCCGCAATTCGGTCGAGAACATGTCCGGCGAGATCGAGTCGGCGAATGCCGCCCCGCTCGAAAGCGCAAGGGCAGCGATCGCCGTCCCTGCAAGAGTGAAATTGCGAACCATTGTTTCCAGTCTCCTTGGCACACGTTAATAGGGACCGGCACCGAAGCGCCGAACCACGTCGGTTAAGGTACGGAGCACCCCCCGCAGCGCGCCCCCTCACATCTTCCCTAGGGTCACGCCTTAGGGAAACATTAACCATTCATTCTGAGTCGAGCAACGGAAATGTGCGAATCTGACACGGAAGGTGGTGAAATCCTGACCACCTTGAAAAGCTGGTTGCTTTCCGTGATATAATCTTGCGTGTTGCCCGTGAGCGACGCGCGCGCCGGTCAGGGATCGCGACAACCCTTCAGGCGGAGTTAACCGGACCATGCGATTTGACGTGCTGACGACCGTTCTTCTGGCCACCGCGCTTGCCGGTCCCTTGCAGCTTTCGGCTGCCAGTTTCGACAGGTCCGCACCGCCGCCACCGCCCTCCGCCCTGCAAGAGATGCTCGAACGTCCGGGTGTCGCCGATGCGCTTGGGCCCATTGCCATCGCAGAGCTGCGTGAAGCCGTCGTTGCACTCGGACGCGGTGACTTCGCCGCCTCCGCCAGTTTCGCCGAACGCGTGACGCGCAGCGCGCCGGATGTCGGGGTCGGCTGGCACATCCTCGGGCTGGCGCGGGCCAATGCCGGTGACTACGACGCGGCGCTGAGCGCACTGGAACGGGCCAGCGGCGCATTTCGCAACAATGGCACCCCGGATGTGGTGCGCGGCGACATCCTGACCCTGCTGGATCGACCGGACGAGGCAGCAGAGGCGTATGCCGCTGCGCTGGACAAGGATGCCGAACTCTGGCCCGCGCTGATCGGCCTCGGCGATCTCGCGCTCGCGCGGGGCGACACCGACGCGGCGCTCGCGCAGTTTCGCCGCGCGCATGAGATCGCCCCGACCAGCGCCGCGGAACCCATCGAACGTGTTGCGCAGACGCTGCTGCGCACGGGCGACACCGCGGCGGCCGACCGGTTCCTGTCCGAAACGGCCGCCGGGACGGGTGATGCGAATGCGTGGCGCCGGGTGGCCCGGCTTCGGGCCGTCAACGGGGACAGAGCCGCGGCCGAAGAAGCGCTCGCCCGCGCGCGGGAACTCGCGCCGCGGGATCTAGATGTCCTGACGGAATCCGCCGAGCTTGCCCGGGCCATGGGACGCGACGCGGACGCGGCGAGCTACCTTGGCATCGCGCTGGAGCAGACCCCCGACGATCCCGGTCTCGCAGCGACGCTTGCCCGCGTGCAGATCGAAACCGGCGACCCGCAAGCGGCGCTCGCGACGCTCGACCCATGGGCAGATGCCGCGGATACGGCACCGGAGCCCGTGCTCGCGGCCCTGGCAGTGTCTAACGCGGCGGCCGGCAATCTTGACAGTGCGGCAAACTATCATGCCACGCGCACCGCGCGCTTTCCCAGTGCCGAAAGCTTCGCGGACCGCGCAGCCTTCCTGACCGCGCGGGAGAACTTCGCAGCCGCGAACGCCGTGCTGGACGACGCCGTGGCGGCCTTTCCCGACGCGCCGGCCCTGCGGCTCCAACAGGGGCGGTTGCTTGCAGCACAGCGCGACTACACCGCCGCGCTTGCAGCTTTCGACGCGGGTCTCGCGCTCGCCCCGGATGACCGGACGCTGATGCGCAATGCAAGCGCGGCATCACGGCGGCTCGGCGATCTCGACGCCGCACAGTCCTGGGCGGCGCGCGCAGTCGGCGCGCCGGATGCCGATGCCGCGGACCAGGTCTGGCTGGGCGTCGTCGCGGCCGAGAACGGCGACACGCCCACCGCGATCACGGCGTACCGGGCGGCCATCGCCACGGAGGTCGACAACGTCGTCGCCCTCAACAATCTCGCGACCCTGCTGACGGAGGACGCGCCCGCCGAAGCCGTCGGGCTTGCCACGCGTGCCGTGGATGCCGCAGGGCCCCAACCCGTTCTCATGGATACGCTTGGCTGGGCCCTGTTCCATGACGGCGATCTGACAGCTGCGCGCGCGGCTCTCGAGACGGCGCTCGAAGACCGCCCGGACGCAGCCGCGACGCACTACAGGCTGGGGCGGACCCTTGCGGCACTCGGCGATGCAGAAGCCGCGCGCGCGGCCTATGCCCGGGCGCTGGAGATCGATCCCGCGTTCGACGGCGCCGCGGATGCAAGGGCACGACTGGAGGGTCAGTAACCGGCAGCGCGACAGGACTGGGGAACGCTTCCCCGGTCTCTCGCGGCGGCATGCATGTGAAGAAAACGGCTGGCAGGGGCTGAGGGACTCGAACCCACGACCCTCGGTTTTGGAGACCGATGCTCTACCAACTGAGCTAAACCCCTAGGCCAAGCGCACAGATAGAAAGTTTCGCCCGACGCTGCAAGGGGCAATCCGTGGCCCGGCCAGGGACGTCCGCCCGCCTCGGGAAGGCGTGCAACCTTTCACGGTCGCGCGATCCGGCGCACACGGACAATCGCGGCCTGTTGCGTTTCTCGGAGCGGACCGCGCCCGTATCCTCCGCGACAGGAGGTACCCCCATGACACAACCAGACCGCACACTCCGCTGGCCCGCCCCGACCCGGCGGGACTTTCTCGCCGCCACGGGCCTGACAGCCGCCGCCGCTGCCGCACCGCGCCATGCCGCCGCCGCCCAGTCCGCCGGTTTCGCCTTCGAGATCACGCGCACGGACGATGAATGGCGCGCCATGCTGACGCAGGACGAATTTCGCATCCTTCGCCGGGGCGGCACGGAACTGCCCGGCTCTAGCGAACTCTGGACGGAGACACGCCCCGGCGACTACTGCTGCAAGGGCTGCGACTTGCTGCTCTACCGCGGCGCGTGGCGCGAACCCGTCGACAAGGGCTGGGTCTTCTTCCGCCACAGCGAGGAAAACGCCGTCCTGACTGGCATCGACGGGCCTGTCGCCGAATACGGGATGGACCCCTATACGGACCTGACCATGATCGAAGCTCATTGCCGCCGCTGCGGCAGCCATCTCGGGCATATCCTGCTCGTGGACGGAATTGTCCTGCACTGCATCAACGGAACCAGCCTGGCGTTCACACCGCTCTGACGGCGCGCAGCAACTCCGCCACGGAAAGCCCGGCCCCCGCGCCGGGTTTTTTCATGGCCGGGGGTCACTGTGGCTCACGCCCGGTCCGGATGGCGTGATTCACGATAAAGTCACGCCTTGCAACACTTGCCGCGCATGGCGCGAAGGATCACACGCACTTCACGGCTCAGGAACGGTGACGCACGCCGCCTCGCTGCCCCGTGAACCGAAACGCCGGATTCGGGCGTGCTGTCGGCAGGCCCGCCGCTTCGCCGCTGAATCGCTATCGCTGCGCGACACGCAAAGTCACGATGCGGTGCGCTGTCCGATATTATTTCAAGCGTTTTCATGATCTTACCTTCCGCCCGCCGACATGCCATCTGTGTGCCATCAGCCGGACGCACCGCGCTGACACCCCGACATCCCAAGGAGGAATGACATGAAGAACCGTATCGCTGCATTCGCCACCGTCGCCGCGCTCAGCCTGACCGCACTTGTACCCGCCGTCAGCGCCCAGAGCATGAACGAGGCCGCCTCGATGCTGGGCCAGGCCGTCGAGAACGCGCTCCGCGTCGAAGGCTTCGACACCGGCAACTTCGAGAACCTGTCGCTGAACCAGATCGCCGAGATCAAGGGTGTGCTGGAAAGCGGGATGACCGCGACCGACCGCAGCCGGATCGAGAACCTGCTCGCAGGCACCTGACCCGATCCAACCACACACGAGAAAGGGCGCCGAAGGGCGCCCTTTCCATATCTGTCCGCTCCTGGTGCAGGCCACCGGAGCCGCGGCACGACGCAGCCGGGGATTTTGGCTCCCCCCGGTGCGATCAACACTCAGTCGAGGATTTTCAACACCACGCCGGCGACGCCCAAGTGCTGAAAATTCTCAATCGAGGATTTTCGACACCACGCCGGCGCCGACGGTGCGGCCGCCTTCGCGGATGGCGAAGCGGAGCTTTTCCTCCATGGCGATCGGCGCGATCAGTTCCACCGTGAAGCTCACGTTGTCGCCCGGCATCACCATCTCCGTGCCTTCGGCCAGCGTCACCGTCCCGGTCACGTCCGTCGTGCGGAAGTAGAACTGCGGGCGGTAGTTGGCGAAGAACGGCGTGTGGCGCCCGCCCTCTTCCTTCGTCAGGATGTAGGCTTCGGCCTCGAACTTCGTGTGCGGGTTCACCGACTTCGGCTTGCACAGGACCTGCCCGCGCTCCACGCCTTCACGCTCGATCCCGCGCAGCAGGATGCCCACGTTGTCGCCCGCCTCGCCGCGGTCCAGCAGCTTGCGGAACATCTCGACGCCCGTGCAGGTCGTCTTCTTCGTGTCGCGGATGCCCACGATCTCGATCTCGTCGCCCACGTTGATCACGCCGCGCTCAACGCGCCCCGTCACCACCGTGCCGCGGCCGGAAATCGAGAACACGTCCTCGATCGGCATCAGGAACGGCTGGTCCACCGCGCGTTCGGGCGTCGGGATGTACTCGTCCACCGCCGCCATCAGCTTGCGGATCGATTCCTCGCCAATCTCAGGGTCGCGCCCTTCCATCGCCGCCAGCGCCGAGCCGGGGATCACCGGAATGTCGTCGCCGGGATACTCGTAGCTCGACAGAAGCTCGCGGATCTCCATCTCGACGAGCTCCAGAAGCTCCTCGTCATCCACCTGGTCGACCTTGTTCATGTAGACGACCATCGCCGGGATGCCGACCTGGCGGCCCAGCAGGATGTGCTCGCGCGTCTGCGGCATCGGGCCGTCCGCGGCGTTCACCACCAGGATCGCGCCGTCCATCTGCGCCGCACCCGTGATCATGTTCTTCACGTAGTCGGCGTGGCCGGGGCAGTCCACATGCGCATAGTGGCGCGCCTCGGTCTCGTACTCCACATGCGCGGTCGAGATCGTGATCCCCCGCGCCTTCTCCTCCGGCGCGCCGTCGATCTGGTCATAGGCGCGGAAATCGCCGAAATACTTCGTGATCGCAGCCGTCAGCGTCGTCTTGCCGTGGTCAACATGGCCGATCGTGCCGATGTTAACGTGCGGCTTGTTCCGTTCGAATTTTGCCTTTGCCATGGGATCAGGCGCCTTTCTCTGGGGCTGCGGTCCAGCCCGGGTCAAACAACGCGCGCTCGTTACAAAGCGCGGGCGGGAAAATCAAGCGCCGCCGGCGGGATTTTCCGCGTCAGGCTGCGATGTTGCGCGCGTCTCGGGGCGCGCCGCGGCGCCGCCGAACCAGTCCTCGTTCTCGCGCAGCCAGCGTTCGATCTCGATCGCGGCATTCTCGGCCAGTTCGGCAAGCTGTTCTTCGGCCGTCTGGTAATAGCCGGACCCGATAACGGTGTCACCGCCCGCCCGCTCGTTCACGATAAGGTTCCGGGTATCGGCGTTCAGCCGCTGCTGCGCCCCGTCATAGGCATTGACCGACAGGTAAAGTTGCGACCGCGGCGCGAACAGCACCGGCACCGCGCGGGGGGCCAGCACGTAACCCTGGACCTTGATCCCGATGGAATAGGGCGTGTCGCCCGCAAAGCGCCGGAACCGCGCATCCACGGCGTCCGTCACCGCGGTCTTCAGCTGTGCATCGGTCACGCCCCGTGACACGGCCCCCTGGATCGGCTCGTCCACGATCACCACGAGATGCTGGAGACTGAAGTCGCCCAGCCCGGAATTCTCCACCTCCGGATCGAAGGGCGAGGTGCAGGCGGCCAGCCCCATCAGGGCCAGAACAAGAAAGCGACGCATGACCGGGTTCCCGTAAATCGACCCCCGTGCCCTAGACCAGCCGCGCGGTCGGCACAACCGCGCGGCCGTCACGGGATCACAGCTTCCCGGTCAGTTCCGGGACCGCGTCGAACAGGTCGGCGACAAGACCGTAGTCGGCCACCTGGAAGATCGGCGCCTCTTCGTCCTTGTTGATCGCGACGATCACCTTGCTGTCCTTCATGCCCGCCAGGTGCTGGATCGCACCCGAGATGCCGCAAGCGATATACAGATCGGGCGCCACGACCTTGCCGGTCTGTCCGACCTGCCAGTCGTTCGGTGCGAAGCCGCTGTCCACCGCCGCGCGGGACGCGCCGATGGCGGCGCCCAGCTTGTCGGCGAGCTTCTCGATGACCTTAAAGTCCTCTTCCGACCCGACGCCGCGCCCGCCGGACACCACGATCCCCGCGCTGGTCAGTTCCGGGCGGTCGGTTTCGGCGACCTTGTCCTCGACCCACTCCGACAGGGCCGGATCGGCCGCCGCCGCGATGGTCTCGACCGGCGCCGCCGCCTGCTCACCCGCGGCGGCGAAGGGCGTGGTGCGGATCGACATGACCTTGATCGCATCGCGCGACTTCACGGTCTGGATCGCGTTGCCCGCATAGATCGGGCGTTCGAACGTGTCCGCGTCCACCACGCCGATCACGTCGGTCAGCACCATGACGTCCAGCAGCGCCGCCACGCGCGGCAGGATGTTGCGCGCGTCCGTCGTGGCCGGGGCACAGACATGGCTGTAATCCTTGGCCAGATCGACGATCAGCGCCGCCACGGGTTCCGCAAGCCGGTGCCCGTACAGCGCATCCTCCGCCACGAGCACCTTGGCCACACCGTCGATCTTCGCGGCTTCTGCCGCCGCATCCGCCGCGCGCGCACCGGCGCAGAGCAGCGTGACCTCGCCCATGGCCTGCGCCGCGGTCACAGCCTTGGCCGTCGCATCGCGCCCCAGCGCCCCGTCCGTCACTTCCGCGAGAAGAAGAACAGCCATCACACGACCCCCGCTTCCTTGAGTTTGCCCAGAAGCTCGTCCACCGAGCCCACCTTGATCCCGGCGGCGCGCTGCGGCGGCTCGCCTGTCTTCACGATCTCCAGCCGCGGGGTGACGTCCACGCCGTAATCGGCGGGGGACTTTTCATCCAGTGGCTTCTTCTTGGCCTTCATGATGTTGGGCAGCGACGCGTAGCGCGGCTCGTTCAGGCGCAGGTCGGTGGTGACGATGGCGGGGAGCTTGACCTTCACGGTCTGCAGGCCGCCGTCGACCTCGCGCGTGACGGTAGCGGCGTCGCCCTCCACCGTGATCTTGTTCGCATAGGTCGCTTGCCCCCAGCCCAGCAAGGCCGCCAGCATCTGGCCCGTGGCACCAAGGTCGTTGTCGATGGCCTGCTTGCCGCAGATCACCATGCCCGGCTCTTCGTCCTTGACGATGGCGGCGAGGATCTTGGCGACGGCGAGCGGTTCTATGTCGGTGTGCACGTCATCCGCGGCCACCACGAGGATCGCACGATCAGCGCCCATCGCAAGGCCGGTGCGCAGTGTTTCCTGCGCCTGCTTGACGCCGATGGAGACGAGAACGACCTCGGAGGCGACACCGGCTTCGCGCAGGCGGATCGCTTCTTCCACCGCGATCTCGTCGAACGGGTTCATGGACATCTTCACGTTGGCCAGATCCACGCCCGACCCATCGGCCTTGACCCGCACCTTCACGTTGTAGTCGATCACCCGCTTCACGGGAACCAGCAGCTTCATGGCGAACTCCGTATCCGTCGTCCTGAATGGCAGTACTGACCCGCTACTTAGAGATGCGCAGGACAGCTGGACAGGGCAAAAACGACGCAAGCGGTGCAAGATACGCAACGTTGCGACGCATTTGGACTGCGTTTGAGCAAACAGTCGGGCTGAACCGAGGCCGCGCCGCGTGGCGGTGCTTGCCTGCCCTACCTGTCCGGGGTGCGGCCCTTGCGGGCAACCACACGTCCACTGGACGTTCCGCCGCCTCGCTGCGCTCAGCGGTGCTTGCCCGCCCTGCGGGCCGGGGCATAAGCCCTTCCGGGCAATGGAACGTCCACTGGACGTTCCAACGCGCTCAGCGGTGCTTGCCCGGAACCCACAAGACGTCGGCGCGACCCTGGTCGTTGGCGATGCGGGAGGCGACGAAGAACCAGTCGGACAGGCGGTTGAGGTACTGCACCGCGGCCGGGTTGATCTCCTCCAGCGAGGCGAGTTCCATCACAAGCCGTTCCGCCCGCCGCGCCACGGTGCGGCACAGATGCAGGTGTGCTGCCAGCGCCGAGCCGCCCGGCAGCACGAAGGACCGCAGGGGTTCCAACGCGTCGTTCATGGAATCGATCTGCTTTTCCAAGCGCTTGACCTGCGCATCGACCATCCGCAGGGGCGTGTATTCGGCATCCTTGTCGCGTTCCATGTCCGGGCGGCACAGGTCCGCGCCGAGGTCGAACAGGTCGTTCTGGATCTCGGCCAGTTGCGTGTCCATGTCGGTCCCCGCGGCGTGGAGACGGGCGAGACCGACGGTGGCATTGACCTCGTCCACTGTCCCGTAACTATTTACGCGCAAAGAGTATTTCGCAACCCGCGCGCCGTTGCCGAGGGCCGTTTCGCCCGCGTCGCCCGTGCGCGTGTAGATCCGGTTCAGAACCACCATGTCACTGCCCACCCATCTGCCGATATGCCACGAAACCGAGGATCAGCACGACCGCCACGGCCTGCGCTGCGATCCGGTAACGCATTATTCTGTTTGCATGTTTCTTGTTGAACTCGCCCCCGCGGGCGAAGCCGCCGATGCCCACCAGAAGGATCGCCGCGACCCCGAGACAGGCGGCGGCGACGACGTAGAAAAGCGGATCCTGTAGCATGTGCTGTCCTTCCTGATCGGGCCACACCTAGCGGCGCATGACGGGAAAGCGAACCCGAAACCGGCGTATGACTCGCGTATGACTTTCATATGACTCCCATAGGACTCGCAAAGTCGCCTATGCCTTGCCACAAAGCCAGTCCATTGCCCGGGTCGGCAGCAGCCGCCGTGCTGCGGCCATCATATGGGTTGGCACCGTCACGCGATATCGCGCGCGGGGCCGCCGGTCGGTCAGCGCACACATCAGCGCGCGGGTGACCGCCTCCGGCCCCTTCTCGAACGCGGCCCCGCCGCCGCCCTTGTAAAGCTGATCCAGGAGCGACGCGCGATACTGGTCCACGCGGGCCGAGGCTTTCCAGTCGATCCAGCGTTCGAATTGCAGAATCGCGTTGCGGCGGAAATCGGTGGCGATGGGGCCGGGCTGGATCAGCACCACGCGGATGGGCGTGTCGGACAACTCCAGCCGCAGCGTGTCGGTATAGCCTTCGAGCGCATATTTCGTGGCGATATAGGCGCCGCGCCAGCGGGCGGGGACGAAGCCCAACACCGAGGAACACATCACGATCCGCCCGCCGCCCTGTCGCATCAGGGGGATCGCCGCGCGGGTCAGGTGGTGCCAGCCGATCAGGTTCGCTTCGAAGATCGCGCGCAGGGCGTCGGTCGGCATGTCCTCCAGCGGCGCCGGAATGGCATAGGCCCCGTTGTTGAAGAGCGCATCGAGCCGCCCCCCCGTGGCCGCGGCGACTGCGGCCAGGGCCGCGTCGATGCTGGCCGTGTCTTCGTAATCGAGGTGCAGCGCGGTCAGGCCTTCGTCGCGCAGCGCCGCAAGATCCGCGTCGGTCCGTGCGGTGGCGAAGACCCGCCAGCCCAGCGCGTGCAGGTGCAGCGCCGCGTCGCGCCCGATGCCGCTGGAGCAGCCGGTGACGAGAATGCTGCGGGCGGTCACGTCAGGGCAGGACTTCGAGGAACTGTGAAGCGATATAGGCACGCGCGCCGGTGGCAGGCAATTCGACCGTGGCCCAGCCGTCGCTGTCGGGGTCGAGCACGCGCAGGGTCTGCCCCAGTGTGACCTGCCCTACCACATCGTTGGCTGTCGAAGGGCCGGCGCGCAGGTTGACCGCGTTGCCGGTGACACGGCCAAGCTGCGCGGCGGGCGGCGGGTTCGTGTCGGTCGGCTGCGGCGGGGTCGTCACGGTGACGGGCGGGGCGGATGTGGTCTGGCCGCCCGCCACGAGACCGCGCAGCAGGTCGTCCGCCGCCTCGGACACGCTGTTCACGACGGGGTCTTCCGGCGTATTCGCCCGCGCATTGGCCGCGGCGCGGGCGGCGCGGGCGCGGGCGGCGTCGGACAGCGACAGCGCGTCGGCCGTATCCCCGCCCGGATCGCCAAAGCCCAGCCCCGGCAGCGTCACCGGCCCCGTATCGTCCGGGGGCGGTGTGACGGTGACATCCGGCAGATCGGCGGGCGAGTCGGCGGGCGGGGCGGCAGCGGCGGTGGCATCCGGCGCGTCCTGCGTCCCGGCGCTGTCGGCCGGCCCCGGTGGGGCGGGTTCCAGCGGTGCCGCCTCCGGCAGGGGACCCGGCGCTGCATCCTCGGCGGGCGCGGGGGTCTCTGCGGGAGGGAGCGGCGCAGGATCCGCGGCGGCCATGCGGTCGGGCCGCGGGGGCGCATCGGGCGCGAGATACATCACGCCGAAAATCGCCAGCAGAAGAAGGATCGTCAGTCGAAAGGCCATGGGCCGCCCCGCAGTGTCGCGCCTGTCCGCAGCAAACCCGATTCCCGGCGCCAAGACCAGAGCGCCATCCGTCGCCCCATGCGCCGCCCTGCCCCGGCCGCAGCGCCGGGGCCTCCCGGTGGCCTGCCCGCCACACGATGACGGGTGCGCGCGGATGGCAGGAGGCCCCGGCGCGGGGGCCGGGGCGGCGGCCCGCCCGACCGGCGAGGATCGCGACGGATCTTGCCGCCCCCCGAGCACGCCGATACTGTCGCGCCATGGATGAACCCGACCTGCCCGACGACGGGCCCGACGACCTTTCCGGCGGCCTGCCAGACAGCGTGACCGAACCCCTGCGCCGGGCGATCGGCAGCCGGTACCTAACCTATGCGCTGTCCACGATCATGCACCGCGCCCTGCCCGACGCGCGCGACGGGCTGAAGCCGGTGCACCGGCGGATCCTCTATGCGATGCGGGAATTGCGGCTGTCGTCCACGGGCGGGTTCCGCAAGTCGGCCAAGATCTCGGGCGACGTGATGGGGAATTATCACCCGCATGGGGACGCGGCGATCTATGACGCCATGGCGCGGCTCGCGCAGGATTTCGCCATGCGCTATCCGCTGGTGGACGGTCAGGGCAATTTCGGCAACATCGACGGCGACAACCCCGCCGCCGCGCGATATACCGAGGCGCGCATGACCGCCGCCGCCGAGGCGCTGCTGGAGGGTCTGACCGAGGATGCGGTCGATTTCCGCGACAATTACGACGGCACGCTGACGGAACCGGTGGTGCTGCCCGCGGCCTTCCCGAACCTGCTGGCCAATGGCGCGAGCGGAATCGCGGTGGGGATGGCGACGAACATCCCGCCCCATAACCTCGACGAGCTGGTGGGGGCATGCCTCGCGCTGATCGCGGACCCGGAGGCGGGGGACGCCGCACTTCTGGCCCATGTGCAGGGGCCCGATTTCCCTACGGGCGGCGTGATCGTGGAGTCGCGCGAAAGCATGGCCGAAAGCTATCGCACCGGGCGCGGGTCGTTCCGGCTGCGCGCGCGCTGGGAGATCGAGGAGGTCGGCCGCGGGCAGTGGCAGATCGTCGTGACCGAGATCCCCTACCAGGTGCAGAAATCGCGGCTGATCGAGAAGCTGGCCGAGATCATCCAGTTGAAGAAGGTGCCGATCCTCGCCGACGTGCGGGACGAGAGCGCGGACGACGTGCGCATCGTGCTGGAGCCGCGGTCGCGCAACGTGGATGCCGATGTGCTGATGGCGACGCTGTTCCGGCTGTCGGACCTGGAGGTGCGGTTTTCGCTGAACATGAACGTGCTGATCGACGGGCGCACGCCGAAGGTGTGTTCCCTGCGGGAGGTGCTGCGGGCGTTCCTCGACCACCGGCGGGAGGTGCTGTTGCGCCGGTCGCGGCACAGGCTGGGCAAGATCGACGCGCGGCTGGAGGTGCTGGAGGGCTATATCGTCGCGTTCCTGAACCTCGACCGGGTGATCGCGATCATCCGCACCGAGGATCACCCCAAGCCCGTGCTGATGGACGAATTCACCCTGTCCGAGGTGCAGGCCGAGGCGATCCTGAACATGCGGCTGCGCAGTTTGCGCAAGCTGGAAGAGATGGAGCTGAAGCGGGAGCGCGACGATCTGCTGATCGAGCGCGCGGCGCTGGAGGACCTGCTGGGCGACGACGCGCTGCAATGGGCGCGGATCGCGGAGCAGCTGGCGGAGGTGCGGGCGGCCTTCGGCGCGGAGGCCCCCGGCGGGGCGCGGCGCACGGGCTTCGCCGAGGCGGTGGAGGCCGCGGACGTGCCGCTGGAGGCGATGATCGACCGCGAACCGGTAACGGTGGTCTGTTCCGAGATGGGTTGGATCCGGGCGATGAAGGGGCATATCGGCCCGGACCAGCCGCTGAAATACCGCGACGGGGACCGCGGGCGCTTCGTCCTGCATGCCGAGACGACCGACAAGATCGTGGTGTTCGGGTCGAACGGGCGGTTCTACACCGTGCAGGCGGCAGCGCTGCCCGGCGGGCGCGGCATGGGGGAGCCGCTGCGGCTTATGGTGGACCTGCCCAACGACGCGGCGATCGTGGCGCTGATGGTGCACCGCCCCGGGCGGCGGCTGCTGGTGGCGTCGGATGCGGGCGACGGGTTCGTGGTGCCCGAGGACGAGGTGATCGCCCAGACTCGCGCTGGCCGCCAAGTGCTGAACGTGCGCGCGCCGGGCCGGGCGCTGTTGTGCCGCGCGGTGGAAGGAGACCATGTCGCCTGCGTGGGCGAGAACCGCAAGATGCTGGTCTTCCCGCTGGACGAGCTGCCCGAGATGGGCCGGGGCAAGGGCGTGCGGTTGCAGAAGTTCAAGGATGGCGGGCTGTCGGACGCGGTGGTGTTTCGAATCGCCGACGGGTTGAACTGGCCCTATGCCGAGGGCAAGACACGCACGGTTCGCCCGCCCGAGATCGAGGAATGGCTGGGCAAACGCGCCAGCGCGGGCCGCATGGCCCCGCGCGGCTTCCCGCGGGACAACCGCTTCGGGTGACGCGCGCCGTCCGGACGTGCCGCCCCGGTCCTTATCCGGCGACCTGCGCGGCACGGCTGTGCGCAACTGGCGGCTATTCCGCACCGGTCATGGCACCGCTTGTTGACTGCGTGCGGCGGCGTTATGTCCGGCGCGACCCGCGACAAGGAGCCCGCCCATGGCCATCCCCCCGTTCTCCCGCACCATCAAGATCGCGCCATCGATCCTGTCCGCAGATTTCGCCGATTTCGGGCGCGAGATCCGTGCCATCGAGGACCAGGGCGCGGACTGGGTGCATGTTGACGTGATGGACGGGCATTTCGTGCCGAACCTGACCTTCGGCCCGCCCGCGGTGAAGGCGTTCCGCCGCCACGTGAAAACGGTGATGGACGTGCACCTGATGATCGCGCCGGTGGACCCCTATATCGACGCCTTCGCCGATGCGGGGGCCGATATCCTGACTGCCCATGTGGAGGCCGGGCCGCATATCCACCGCACGTTGCAGGCGATCCGCGGCGCGGGGATGAAGGCGGGCGTGGCGATCAATCCCGGCACGCCCATCGCGGCGGCGGAACCGCTGCTCGATCTGGTGGACCTCGTGTGCGTGATGGGGGTCAATCCCGGCTTCGGCGGGCAGAGCTTCATCGAGGGGCAGATCGCGACGATCCGGACCCTGCGCGCGATGATCGGCGACCGGCCCATCCATATCGAACTGGATGGCGGGGTGAACCTGACCACCGCGGCGCGCATCGCCGCCGCCGGGGCGGATGTGCTGGTGGCGGGATCGGCGGTGTTCACGGGCGGCAGCGCCGACGATCCGGCGGCCTATGGCACAAATATCGCTGCGCTCCGACGGGCCGCGGCCGGGGCCTGAGCGCCACACCACCCGGCATCCCGCGCAGCGGCATGGGGCCACGCCTTGCGGTCCGAAAAGGACGCGGGGCGGGGGCGCGCCGCATCCGCCGCCCCGCGCCCCGGTGCACCGGCGAAAGCCGGTGCCTCCCGGCATCCGGTCAGGCGCGCGAATAGAAGCCTTCGTAGATCGGACCCAGCGTTTCGTGCCCGAAGAGCGACGACACCGACGTGCCGTTCCAGATGTTCAGGATCGCCTGCGCGAAGATGGGCGCGACCGGCACGATGCGGATATTCGCCGCCGTCCGCACCGCCGCCGGGGGTTCGATCGTGTCGGTGATCACGAGGCTTTTCATCCGGGAGTTCGTTACCCGTTCCACCGCCGGGCCGGACATGACGCCATGGGTGATGTAGGAGTGCACCTCCTCCGCCCCGGCATCGAGCAGCACGTCCGTCGCCTTGCACAGGGTTCCGGCGGTATCCACGAGGTCGTCCACGATCAGGCAGGTCTTGCCGGTCACGTCGCCGATCACGGTCATCTCGGCCACTTCGCCGGCCTTTTCGCGCCGCTTGTCCACGATGGCGAGCGGGCAGCCGATCCGCTGCGCCAGTTCGCGCGCCCGCGCCACGCCGCCCACGTCCGGCGACACCACCATCAGGTCGTCGAGCCGTCCGGCGAACTGGTGTTCGATATCGAGCGCGAAGACCGGCGACGCATAGAGGTTGTCCACGGGGATGTCGAAGAAGCCCTGGATCTGCGCTGCGTGCAGGTCCATGGTCAGAACCCGTTCGATCCCGCCATGGGTGATCATGTTCGCCACCAGCTTGGCCGAAATCGGCGTGCGGGCCTTGGTGCGCCGATCCTGCCGTGCATAGCCGAAATAGGGGATCACGGCGGTGATGCGGCCCGCGCTGCTGCGCCGCAGCGCATCGGCCATGATGAGAAGCTCCATCAGGTTGTCGTTGGCGGGGTTCGACGTGGGCTGGATGATGAACATGTCCTCGCCGCGGACGTTCTCGAACACCTCGACGAAGATCTCGGCGTCGTTGAACCGTTCGATCCGGGCGTCGACAAGCCCCACCGACATGCCGCGATGCATGGACATGCGCCGCGCGATGGCGTTGGCGAGCGGGCGATTGGCGTTGCCGGAGATCAGCTTGGGTTCCGCGGATTGGGGCATGGCGGGGGGGTCCTCGGGGTGTTGTGCGCTACTGTGACGGGGGCATGACACGGGTCGTGCCGCGCCCTTAGCACCCGGCGCGGCAAAAACAAACCGCAAGCGTCACCGGGGTGCCGCGGTGCGGCGCTTCTGCGGCGACAGGCCCCTGCCGGGGACGGGTGACATGGGCGCCGTTCCCGCCTATACGGCGCGCGGACACCCCAACCGAACGGACCGACATGACGATCAAGGTTTTCGGCCACATGGCCCCCGACACCGATTCCACCGGCAGCCCGATCATCTGGGCGTGGTACCTGTCGCAGATCAAGGGCACCCCTGCCGCGCCCGTGCTGCTGGGCGAGCCGAACACCGAAGCCGCCTTCGTGCTGGACCGCTGGAAACTGGACAAGCCCGCGATCGTCGATGGCGTAGAGCCCGGCGCGCCGGTGGTGATCGTGGACACCAACAACCCCGCTGAATTGCCCGCGGGCATCAACGACGCCGACATCCTGGAGATCATCGACCACCACAAATTGGTCGGCGGGCTGGAAACGAAGGGCCCGATCAACATCACCGTGCGCCCCGTGGCCTGCACGGCGACGATCCTGCACGACCTGATGGGCGCGGATGCGGCAAAGATGCCCGAAGCGATCAAGGGCGCGATGCTGTCCTGCATCCTGTCGGACACGCTGGAATTCCGCTCGCCCACCACCACGGCAGCGGACCGCACGCTGGCCGAAACGCTGGCCACCGATCTGGGCGTGGACCTGAGCGCCTATGCAAGCGAGATGTTCGCCGCGAAGTCCGACGTGAGCGCGTTTTCGGATGCCGAGCTGATCCGCATGGACAGCAAGAAGTTCGACGTGGGCGGCAAGACCTTCCGCGTGTCGGTTCTGGAAACCACCGCGCCGGAGATCCCGCTGGGGCGCAAGGCCAGCTTGATGGAGACCATGAAGACGGTGTGTACCGAGGACGGCGCGGACGAGGTGCTGCTGTTCGTGGTGGACATCCTGCGCGAAGAGGCGACGCTGCTGGTCCCGAACGACGTGGTGAAAACCGTGGCCGAGAAGAGCTTCGGTGCGACGGTCGCGGGCGACCACGTGGTGCTGCCGGGCATCATGAGCCGCAAGAAGCAGATCATCCCGGCGCTGACGCTGTAAGGCAGCGACCGCTTGGTGACAGGGCCCCCGCTTGCCGGGGGCCTTTTTCGTGGAGCTGCCTGATTTCGCCGCAGCATCGCCGCGCCGCGTGCCGATGCGCATGGTTTTCCGTGACAGCGCCGCGTCGCTTGCGTAAGCGGGCGTGGCCAACTGCGAAGGACCGCGCGCCCATGACCTCCCCCGACCCCGCCTTCGACGCGCAGATCCTTGCCCGGCTGATCGACTGGCACGACGCGCCCGCCAATGCGCCGCGGCGGCTGGACCTGACATGGCAGGATGCGGTGGCGTTCTTCGGCCTGCCGTCGGATACGCCCGAGGTGGCGGAGGCGTCCTGGGACCGGCTTTATGCGGCGCTGGAGCCGATGGTGGCGGATGGCCGGGTGCTGGGCGATCTTTACGTCAACCGCGTGCGTGACCTGCGGCCCGGTTACCTGGGTCTGCGCGCGCGCGACGGCGACACGGCCGCACGGCTGGAGGCAGACCGCGCGGCACTGGACGCGGAGCGCGCGGCGTTGGAGGCCGACCGGGCGGCGCTGGACGCAGAGCGCGCGCGGCTCGACCGGATGGAGACGCAACTGGCCGCCCGGACCGAAACCGCGGCCCGCGATGCCGAAGTGCTGGCCGTGCGCGCGGAGAAGCTGGGCGAAGCCGAGGCGCGCGCCGCCAAGACCGCGGCCGCGTTGGACGACCGGGC
>NZ_QDFI01000204.1 GCF_003254465.1 Meridianimarinicoccus zhengii | reverse complement strand
CCCTAAAGCCACTGCAGATTGTGTGGTTGCACGAGCAATCTCGCGCACTTTTCCTCGCAGATGTTTCGCTTCCGTCAGGAGCAAAACTACCGGCATGCTCATGCGAGAAGCATAGGTAGTTGCTACCGACGATGCCTGCGGACCGTACTCCACAGAAACCAGATCCACATTCAGCACTGCTGGAACATTGGCCTTTTGTACAGCCAATTCTGCCAGGCTAGCAAGGTTTTTCGGCCGCTTAGGAGCCTTTTCTTTAGCACTAAATCCGCCATCAGTTTCTGCAACGACTAAGGCATCTAGCGCTTTCCACATTGTTCGCTCTACGTCATAAGGACGTGGATAGTAAACATCATGGTCTTTTTTCGACTTATTCGTGGAGAAACGATATGGGGTCATCGGATCATCTAGCACATTGGCACCAGCGTCCGGTATCTTGTCCCCGTTACAGACAATTACTCCTACGACTCGATCCCCTTCGGGTATCAACCGGATCCTACGTGACTGCCATGTAGCTAAATCTGCAGGGCCTTGAGGTTGCGAGTTCTCTCCAACCACAGCCCTTTCACCTGGCCCGTACGCAGTACGCTCCCACACGGGGCG
>NZ_QDFI01000203.1 GCF_003254465.1 Meridianimarinicoccus zhengii | reverse complement strand
GTCCGGCCCCACCTTGGCCCCGCAGCCGCCGCAGAGCGGCGCGCCCGCCATCGCCCGTGCCCCCCGCGCGGCATCGCCCGGCACGACGGCGGGCGCCATCGGGCGCAGGTGCCGGAACCGGTCCATGAAATCCCGGTCGATCCGGTTCTTCCACCGCCAGAGCCACGGCCCGCGCAGGGTCACGCCGGAGCGCTCGACCAACGCCTCCCGCCCGCCCAGCGAGATCAGCTTGAGGTAGTCGCGCTGCGGGCGGTAGCGCCGCGGCATCCCGCCCGCCAGCGCTGCGCGCAGGTTGTGCGCGAGCACCGGGGCCTGCCGCACGGCATAGACCCCGGCCTTGGGGCGCGGCGCGAAGGTCATGTGCGCGCAATCCCCCGCAGCGTAAACTTGGCGGTGCGAGATGCTGCGCAGCCGGTCGTCCACGTCGATGAACCCGCCCGTGACCGCAAGCCCGCTGTCGGCGATCCAGCCATGGGGGCGCGCGCCCGCGGCCCCGGTGACGAAATCCGCCGCCACGATCCGGCCCTTGGCCAGGTGCACGCCGGTGCCATCGACCGCGGCGACCCCCGCGTTCTGGATCAGCCGCACGCCGTGCGCGTCGAGCGCGGCGCGCAGTTCGCGCCGCGCCGCC
>NZ_QDFI01000202.1 GCF_003254465.1 Meridianimarinicoccus zhengii | reverse complement strand
GTAATAATCGAGAACAAAAGAGTCCATACCTGCGTGGGATCATGACTGATCTGATAATTCGCAAACTCCTCAGCACCCTCAAATGTCACAACGGTGTCATCATCAAGTGTGACCGACTCCCCCTTTGTGAGGTTAACCCGCTCCAATCGCTGCAACTGTCCCGAATGCACAAGTGAGGTATCCAACTTGAAGAGGTTCTGCCCCTTACCGGAATCAAGGCCATTATCACCACGGTAAACGTCGATAGCAACGGCCGGATCCGTCATCGCAGGGAACCGCGACGTTAATAATTCATGGTTCTCCCCCTCCCACGAAGCAGTCGGGGCAAAAAGACCCTGAATAGCAAGCTGGTGCTGGCGACGGTCATAAACCGAGTCATACATACCCGCCGGTGGATCAAAACGCACCACGCCATCAGACAAGAAGAAAGTCGGATCCGTTGGCTGCCACTGCACAGTCTGCGTACGCTTTTCACCAGTAGGCCACTGAATGCTAAACGTCGGCGCATAACCATGCCCCTGCAAATACACGCGGTCGCCAGCAATACGCAACGGATGATTCACACGCAGCGAATAGTCATCCCACGTAGAAACATCATCGAAAATTCGATCACCCTGCGCATACGACACATTCGAGCTAAACATCTTAGCTTGACCATTCGGCAAATAATCAGCCGTAAAAT
>NZ_QDFI01000201.1 GCF_003254465.1 Meridianimarinicoccus zhengii | reverse complement strand
AAAGTGACTGATTTTTCAACTGAGCCCCATGTATTTCGATAATTTTCCAAAGGCCAGCAAAAATGTAGATTTCTCACTACCAAGCCACAACACTCATTGAGTCCATTTATCCATATTTTTCTAAAATACCGACAGCATTGGACTCCAAATGAGATACGAACGACCGCTAGCCTGCACTCATGCAACAAGATGTGAACGGGGGTAACCCATTACGTTGTTGGCAGTTCCGCTTAAAGGAGCCCAGGATTCGTACTCCTAGCCCCATGCTGGGGCAGGCTATGTTTATCTGCGTTCCTTCTGCCTTGTGGCAGCGGAACTAGTCGCTGGCTTCGGTATGGCTTATTTTCGTCCCTGTTAAGAAAATGATCCGGGGGGTGATGCCGCCGAAGGCAGTGACATACTCCAAACTGCTAATAGGAACCTGACCCGCACACAATGTGCGACGTCTCAAAGTAATGTGGATGCCAGCGTGAAGTATGTCCGACCACCAGCGATGAAATAAGTCCCATACTCATTCAATTCGCTAGGAGGTCAGACATGACCTACGACTATGTCATCGGCATGGACGCCTGCAAATACTTTCACCACGCTTGCGTCTTAGATATCGACGGCACCCAGGTGCTATCTAAGCGCATCAATCAAACTGAACAATCCCTGCGCGCACTGTTTTCAGCGTTCAGCGCATACGACCACAAGGTCCTTGTCGTCGTGGAC
>NZ_QDFI01000200.1 GCF_003254465.1 Meridianimarinicoccus zhengii | reverse complement strand
AAGGAAACTACCCATAATACAAGAAAAGCCCGTCACGGGCTTCTCAGGGCGTTTTATGGCGGGTCTGCTATGTGGTGCTATCTGACTTTTTGCTGTTCAGCAGTTCCTGCCCTCTGATTTTCCAGTCTGACCACTTCGGATTATCCCGTGACAGGTCATTCAGACTGGCTAATGCACCCAGTAAGGCAGCGGTATCATCAACAGGCTTACCCGTCTTACTGTCAATTCTTGAAGACGAAAGGGCTACTGGCTTACTATGTTGGCACTGATGAGGGTGTCAGTGAAGTGCTTCATGTGGCAGGAGAAAAAAGGCTGCACCGGTGCGTCAGCAGAATATGTGATACAGGATATATTCCGCTTCCTCGCTCACTGACTCGCTACGCTCGGTCGTTCGACTGCGGCGAGCGGAAATGGCTTACGAACGGGGCGGAGATTTCCTGGAAGATGCCAGGAAGATACTTAACAGGGAAGTGAGAGGGCCGCGGCAAAGCCGTTTTTCCATAGGCTCCGCCCCCCTGACAAGCATCACGAAATCTGACGCTCAAATCAGTGGTGGCGAAACCCGACAGGACTATAAAGATACCAGGCGTTTCCCCCTGGCGGCTCCCTCGTGCGCTCTCCTGTTCCTCCCTTTCGGTTTACCGGTGTCATTCCGCTGTTATGGCCGCGTTTGTCTCATTCCACGCCTGACCCTCAGTTCCGGGTAGGCAGTTCGCTCCAAGCTGGACTGTATGC
>NZ_QDFI01000199.1 GCF_003254465.1 Meridianimarinicoccus zhengii | reverse complement strand
CGGCGCGTGCGGACGATCTGCTGCCCGTGGAATACTTCCACGTCGTCTTCACCCTTCCGGCGGAGATCGCTCAGATCGCCTGGTGGAACAAGAAGGCCATCTACGGTCTCCTGTTCCGCGCCTCGGCCGAGACCGTCATGACCATCGCGGCCGATCCCAAGCGCCTCGGCGCCCGGGTCGGCATGACCAGCGTGCTGCATACCTGGGGCTCGGCGCTGATGCACCATCCCCACATCCACATGATCGTCCCCGGCGGCGGCCTATCGCTGGACGGCACGAAGTGGGTCGCCTGCCGCCCCGGGTTCTTCCTACATGTGCGGGTGCTGTCGCGGCTGTTCCGGCGCCTGTTTCTGGAGGGGCTGAGAGATCTGCACCACACCGGTCAACTGGCCTTCTTCGGCGATCTTGCCGAGCTGGCCGACGCGGACACCTTCACGGGATGGCTCGCCCCGTTCCGCAAATCCGACTGGGTCGTCTATGCCAAGCCGCCCTTCGGAGGACCCGAGGCCGTGCTGGCCTACCTGAGCCGCTACACGCACAGGGTCGCCATCTCAAACGCTCGCCTGGTCAGCGCGGATGCCGATACCGTCGCCTTTTGCTGGAAGGATTACCGCATCAAATCCGGCGACCGGAAAAAGGTCATGCGGCTGGCCACGCCCGAGTTCATCCGCCGCTTCCTGAGTTCGCCCTGAACAATTCCTAACCTACTGATTCTCAGCGCAGATCACGCTGGAGCGCTG
>NZ_QDFI01000198.1 GCF_003254465.1 Meridianimarinicoccus zhengii | reverse complement strand
CACCGACACCTTCCCCGCCACCAACCCTGGCTACGTGGCGATTTCAGAGTTCATGGCAACCTACGGTGTCACCACCGTCGGTGTGGAAGGAACCAGCTCCTATGGAGCAGGCCTGACACGCCACCTTCGCACCCAGAAATACTCAGTCGTAGAAGTCTTACGCCCTACCCGGGCCGTTCGACGTCGGGACGGCAAATCAGACCCCGTTGATGCTGTCGCTGCCGCCCGCCAGGTGCTCACCGGGGAAGCCTTAAGCATCCCGAAAGACACTTCCGGGCCAGTGGAATCCCTCCGTGGGTTGCAGATCACCCGCCGTCAGCTCGTGATGACAGCAGCGAAACTAATGACAACGATCAAATCGTTGCTGGTCACAGCACCCGATGAGATTCGACGCCGCTATAGTGCGATGCCCCCACTGGTCATGGTGGAGGCCTTGTCCCGGTGCCGACCATCAGCTGACCTGGCCGATCCCAGAAATGGGGTGCTCCTCGCGTTGAAGACATTCGCCACCACCTATCGTGATTTACATAAACAGGGCACGCAGCTGGAAAAACACATCAGTATCCTGGTTGAGATGATCAATCCGCATGTGACCTCGATATTTGGGTGTGGCGCCGTGGTGGCTGCTGATCTGATTGTCAGTGTGGGGGATAATCCAAGCCGGATTCACTCCGAGGCAGCATTAGCTCATCTGTGCGGGGTCGCACCGATTCCGGCTAGTTCTGGACGGACTCATCGGCA
>NZ_QDFI01000197.1 GCF_003254465.1 Meridianimarinicoccus zhengii | reverse complement strand
AAGGCCGAAAAAATCAGCGCTCGACACGGACTCATTGTCACCACCCGTCACCTAAAATCTACTCAGCGTCGGCAAAGGAGCCATGGGTTCTAGCAACTAACTTACCTGTTGAAATTCGAACACCCAAACAACTTGTTAATATCTATTCGAAGCGAATGCAGATTGAAGAAACCTTCCGAGACTTGAAAAGTCCTGCCTACGGACTAGGCCTACGCCATAGCCGAACGAGCAGCTCAGAGCGTTTTGATATCATGCTGCTAATCGCCCTGATGCTTCAACTAACATGTTGGCTTGCGGGCGTTCATGCTCAGAAACAAGGTTGGGACAAGCACTTCCAGGCTAACACAGTCAGAAATCGAAACGTACTCTCAACAGTTCGCTTAGGCATGGAAGTTTTGCGGCATTCTGGCTACACAATAACAAGGGAAGACTTACTCGTGGCTGCAACCCTACTAGCTCAAAATTTATTCACACATGGTTACGCTTTGGGGAAATTATGAGGGGATCTCTCAGGGCTTAGTGATCACCCAGGGATTTATCGGTAGCGAAAATAAAGGTCGTACAACGACGCTTGGCCGTGGAGGCAGCGATTATACGGCAGCCTTGCTGGCGGAGGCTTTACACGCATCTCGTGTTGATATCTGGACCGACGTCCCGGGCATCTACACCACCGATCCACGCGTAGTTTCCGCAGCAAAACGCATTGATGAAATTGCGTTTGCCGAAGCGGCAGAGATGGCAACTTTTGGTGCAA
>NZ_QDFI01000196.1 GCF_003254465.1 Meridianimarinicoccus zhengii | reverse complement strand
CGCGCTGGCGGCGGCCGCCGTCGCGGCACTGTGCCTCGCCATCGCGGCACCGGGGCTCTTGCGCGCAAGCGGCGGGGCACCGCCGCGGCTGGCCCTGCCGCGCGGCATTGTGCTGCTGTTGTCGGCGCTGACGGCGGCGGCCTTCCTCGTCGAAGGTGCGATCCTCGACTGGGGTGCGCTTCTGATGGTCGAACGCGGGCTTCAGGATCCGGTGCGGGCGGGGCTCGGCTTCATGTTCCTGTCGGGGGCGATGGCGGCGGGGCGGCTGTCGGGCGACCGGCTCGTGGCCGCCATCGGCCCGTTGGCCACGCTGTGCGGCGGCGGGTTCGTCGTCGCGGCGGGGCTTGTCGTGATGCTCTGGGCACCGACGGCGGCGATCGCCATGGGCGGCTTCACCCTTGTGGGGCTGGGCGCGGCCAATCTCGTGCCGGTTCTGTTCAGCGCCGCTGGCCGCCAGACGGGGATGGACCCCGGCCTTGCCATCGCGGCGGTCACGACGACGGGCTATGCCGGCGTTCTGCTCGGCCCTGCCGCCATCGGCGCCGTGGCCCATGGCACGAGCCTCGTCGCCGCCTTCTGGGGGTTGGTCGTGATGATGGCGGCGTTTCCGTTCTTCGCGGCTGTGGCAACACGCCGCCCGTGACGCAGGCACCCGCGGCTTCGACCGCTTGAACCTGCGCCAGCGGACCGGCCGGGCATCATGGCGCTGGCGCCCTAGGCCGTGTCTGCATTCATCTGAGCCAGTCGAGGGCGGAGACGAGGAAGACGAAGCCCAT